>CAILRJ010000180.1 GCA_903836575.1 uncultured Burkholderiales bacterium | reverse complement strand
GAGTTCAGCAGCAGACCGAGCGGTTCGATATTGCGTGCTGCTTCGACGATTTGCGGACCAATATCCTTGCCTAGCATCAGCGCACGCAACAAGCCTTCGCCGCGTTCGCCTTGCAAGCCGTGCTCGGCGCACAAGGCCAGCAAGCCTTGCTGCAAATAGGCACCGCGCTCACGCACCGTCGGCAGGAAGCCCTGTGCCAGCAGCGCATCGATCACCGCCACGCCAACGGCCGCCATCAGCGGATTGCCGTTGTAGGTGCCGCCCTGGTCACCCGGTTCGAAGCAGGCGATTTCTTCGCGGCACAGCAGGGCCGCCAGTGGCACGCCACCACCGATGCCTTTGCCCAGCGTCATGATGTCCGGTTCGATGCCCGACAACTGATAGCCGAACAGTTCGCCGGTACGGCCCATGCCGCTCTGGACTTCATCGACCATCAGCAGGATGCCGCGTTCCTTGGTCAGCGCACGCAGTGCCTGCATGAACTCGCGGGTGGCCGGGATCACGCCGCCTTCGCCTTGCACCGGCTCGAGCATCACGCCGATGGTGGTGTCGGTGATCAGGCGTTCGACGCTGGTGATGTCATTGAGATCGGCTTTCGGAAATCCCGGCACTTGCGGCGCGTACATCGTGTCCCAGCCCGGTTTGCCGCTGGCCGACATGGTGGCCAGTGTGCGGCCGTGAAAGCTATGGTCGAAGGTAATGATTTCGTAACGGTTTTCGCCTGCGGCATTCTTGAATTTCTTGCCGTATTTGCGCGCCAGCTTGATCGCTCCTTCGTTGGCTTCGGCGCCGCTGCTGGCGAAGAACACGCGGTCGAAACACGAGTTCGCGGTCAGGCGGGCGGCCAGCGCAATTGACGGCTCGTTGAAAAAAGCCGGCGACGGATTAATTACTTTTTTCGATTGCGCGAGTAGCGCATCGCTGATGCATTGTGGTGCATGCCCGAGGCAATTGACGGCCCAGCCCTGCAGGTAATCAAGATAGCGCTTGCCGGTACTGTCGGTGAGCCACATCCCTTTGCCTTCGGTAAAGACAATATGAGGACGGTTCGTGATGAACATCAGCGCATTGGTTTCGTATTGGTTGAATTCCATTTTCAGTGGCTCCGCAAAAGATAAGGGCAAGGAAAAATCTGGCAAAAAAAAACCACAGGGTCAGCCTGTGGCATCGGGATCAGTGAACGATCACCCGTGCGGCTTCCCGGATTGAGGCAGTCGGGATCGGCGTCGCGCGTTTTGTTTGGTGGAGTTCATGACACCGATGGTAGGGCGTTTGGTACGGTGCGTCAAAGCGTTTTCAATTCATCCGGCGACCGTTGGATTTGCGGCAAGATCGGCTTCGCTGGTGAACGCATCGGCAAAGAACTCGTCTGCCGGTAATTTGCAGTGTGCAACGAACTCGCGTTGCGCAGCATCGACCATGACGGGTACGCCGCAGGCATACACCTGATACGCGCTCAGGTCAGGCAAATCATCCATCACGGCGCGATGGACAAAATCGGTCCGCCCCAGCCAGTTGTCTTCGGGCATCGCATTCGATACGACCGGGATATAGGTGAAGCCGGGCACGCTGCGCGCCCATTCTTCGCAGAGGGCGTTCATGTACAAATCGTGCGGGCGGCGACCGCCCCAGTACAAGGTCATCGACCGGCCGCTGTTTTTTTCGATCGCCTGTTCGATGATGGCCTTGATCGGTGCAAAGCCGGTGCCTGAGGCAACCAGCACCATCGGCTTGGCAGATTCATCGCGCAGGAAGAAGGTGCCGTGCGGGCCTTCGAAGCGCAGGATATCGCGCTCTTTCATCGTGTTGAACACATGATCGGTGAACAGTCCGCCGGGTGTATGACGGACATGCAGCGTGATTTGTTCGTCGAGATGCGGTGCGTTGGCCATGCTGTAGCTGCGCCGCTTGCCATCCTTGAGCAGGAATTCGATGTACTGACCGGCGCGATATTGCAGACGCTCGCTGGCAGGCAATTGCAGCGCCAGCAGCATGACGTCATCGGTCAGGCGTTCTATTCTGGCGACGCGGGAAGGTAATTTCTTGATCGGGAATTCGCCAATGCCGACCACTTCGCGCACTTCGATGCGCAGATCGCTATGCGGCGTGGCGCAGCAAAACAGCGCACCACCGGCTTCTTCTTCGGCCACCGGCAGCGCTTTGACCTGATGGGTGCCATGGACCACGGAGCCACTGAGGACCTTGCCTTTGCAGCTGCCACAGGCGCCGTTCTTGCAGCCGTACGGCAGGCCGACACCGGCACGGATTGCCGCTGCCAGGACGGTTTCATCGGCAGCGCAGCTGAACTGGTGCCCGCTAGGAGCGACGGTAATCTGGAAAGTCATACAATCCTGAACATGAATAAAAGTCTGAGTACAAAAAAAATAGGCCTGCCGCGTTTGCTGATCATCGGTTGCGGCGACGTCGGCATGCGTATGCTGCCAATACTGCGTGAACGCTTCCGGATCTTCGCCGTGACCAGTCAGCCTGGCCGTGTCGCCGAACTGCGTGCTGCCGGTGCAGTACCCATCGTCGCTAACCTCGACCAGCCGCACAGTCTCGCGCGGTTGGCGCGGCTGGCACGCTACGTGGTTCATCTGGCACCGCCACAAAGCGAAGGCATGACGGACCGTCGCACGCGCAACTTGTGCACTATTTTACCCGACGCAGCCGCTGTCGTTTATGTCAGCACCAGTGGCGTGTACGGAGATTGCGCCGGCACGCTCATCGATGAAACCCGGCCCGTCAATCCGGTCAACGCCCGCGCCAGGCGAAGGGTCGATGCCGAGCAGGTTTTGCGCGCCTGGGCCCGGCGTGCACATGGCCGGCTTGGTATCCTGCGCGTACCGGGTATCTATGGTGCCGACCGCTTGCCGCTGGAGCGT
>CAILRJ010000179.1 GCA_903836575.1 uncultured Burkholderiales bacterium | reverse complement strand
TGTCGCCAGCACGGTGCCGAGCGAGGTGCCGGTGCTCTCCACGCCATCAAAAGTCATTGCTCAAGCAGTGGCACCCGTCGCCGTCGCCGAGCCCGTCGTTGCGGCCAAGGTGGCCGTGGTGCCGGCAGAAGTCGCCGTCAAGGCCAGGGCTGTCAGCCCCGACGCTGAATACATCGCGACATTGCACGCCCATCTCAATCGCATCAAGCGCTACCCGACTGGTCGTGAAGCCAGCCAGCTCCGGCCGCAAGGAAAAGTAAAGATCTGGTTCGTGCTGCGGCGCGACGGCAGCGTGGTCGAGGTCGGTCTGGAGCAATCGTCGAATTCGATGCTGCTCGATGATGCGGCCCGCAAGACCATCAACCGCGCCACCTTTGCGGCGTTTCCGGAAGCGAGCTGGGCCGGTGAGGCGAGCCACCGCTTTAGCGCCGAGCTGGAATACGTCCCTGCTGCCTGATTTACCGGTCCGATTTTTTTGTTTCATCGTTGATTTAAAACCCAAAAACATTCAGGGAGTACCACCATGCGCACCAAGACAACCCAGCTCTCGTTGCTGATTTCCGGTCTTTTCATGGCCACCAGTCCGCTGGGCTTTGCGGCCGACACCTCCGACGTCGGCAAGGTCACGGTGCAGGATGCGGCCGGCAGTGCGCAGAGCACCGGCTTGATCCAGCAGGAAGATTCGCCCAAGGCACGTAGCTCGGTCAACCGCAACTACATGGAAAAGCAGGGAGCGACCAGCAATCCGTTCCAGATGCTCAGTTTGCTGCCGGGCGTCAATACTTATGATGTCGATGGCACCGGACTATTCGGCGGTACCATCCGTGTCCGCGGCTTCAACAGCGACCAGCTTGGCTTTACGATCAATGGCGCGCCGGTCAACGATTCGGGCAGTTTCGCGGTCTACCCGCAGGAATATACCGATACCGAAAACCTCTGCGATATTTTTGTCACGCAAGGTTCGACCGACACCGAAGCGCCGCATGTCGGCGCCACCGGCGGCAATATCGGCATGACCATGTGTACCCCGGAAGACTTGCGGCGCGTGCGGACCTCGCTCAGTGTTGGTTCGAATAATTTGCGTCGTGGCTATTTGCGTATCGATTCCGGCAAGCTGTTTGACGATCGCTTCAAATTTTTTATTTCCTACTCGAAGGCTGAGGCAGACAAGTTCAAGGGCCTGGGCGGCGCTGAAAAAGAGCACATCGACTTCAACAGCAAGCTCACGTTGAACGGTGGCAGCTTTATCGATGCTTCCTTCATGTACAACAAGGCACTCAACAACAACTACCGTACGCTGACCAAGAGCCAGATTGCCCAGTACGGCACCAACCTCGACTTCGGCACCGTGGCACCGATCCATCAGCCTGGCGGTGCTGGCGCACAAAACGATTCGACCTTTGCACCGAATGCCGGCATTAATGCGGGCAACAATAATGGGTACTACGGCTTTAACTTGAATCCGTTCAAGAACTGGCTCGCCACAATGAATGCGCATTTTGTGCTCACGCCGACCTCCAGCGTGGATGTCAATCCGTACATGTGGTACGGCTATGGCACCGGCGGTAATGAGTTGAAAACCGTGACCGAAGGCAGTGCCGGGAATAAGCTTGGTGGCGGCATCCGGGATGCCAACGGCGATGGCGATACCCGCGATACCGTATTTGCCTACAACGGCAGCGTGACCCGCACCTATCGGCCTGGCGTGACGGTCAAGTTCAATCAGCGGCTTGATAACCATCGTCTGATGGTCGGTTACTGGTATGAGAAAGCACGGCATCAGCAGAACGGCCCTTTCACGCCGATCGACAACAACGGCAACGCCGATGTCTGGCTTGAAAACTCCAGCCAGTGGCTCAAGAATCAGGACGGTAGCACGGTCCAAAGCCGTGACACACTCACCGTCAGCACCGGCAAGTCGGTCTTCGCACAGGACAGCATCAGCCTGCTGCAAGACAAACTGACCTTGCAGTTTGGTGCCCGTTATTCGAGTATCGATCGTGATTTCACTAACAATCCGAGCTTATCGACTTCGGCCCCCTATACCTCTGCGGGCTTCTATACCTTT
>CAILRJ010000178.1 GCA_903836575.1 uncultured Burkholderiales bacterium | reverse complement strand
GCGCCGGTGAAAGCGCCCGTACCGTTGAAAAAAGCATTTCCCAGTGTATCGATATACGCATAGTTGACGCCGTCACGGTTAACCGAGAGCGCCTTCCATGTAAGGCCGTCAGTTGCCGATGTGTCTGCACGATAGATGGCATTAAGAGCATACGCGCCAGTGTTGTTGTAGCCAGTGCCGGGTACAGGACTGGCTTGTACGACACTCTTGAGTCCATAAATGTGCGTGGCGGTGACAACCAGCCCCGCGCTGTTGCCATCGCTGGTGACGTCGATGCCGCCCGTAACCTGTAGTTTCTTACCGGACAAATTATCGGCAGTGGCGCCAATGACCGTCGTGTCTGCGGCCCTGCCGAGTACCACTGTGTTGACAGTTGTCACTGCCGCGCTGGCGCCAACAGCAGTCATGTAGGCGGACGCGGTAGAAGCGCCGAGGCTGGCGCTGGTATTTGCCCCGAGCAGCGTGATGGCACCAGAGGTCGCCGTGGATGCATTATCGGCGAGGGTGGCGTTATAACCGACGAAGGTCGAACCGTTGGATGACAGCGTGTTCGTCGTTGTATTGCCGGCAAAGCGTCCAAGCGCCGTATTCTGTGAGCCGGTTGTATTGCCGATCGCATCTCCGCCGATGGCAATATTGTTAGAACCGCTGAGGTTGCCCATCAATGCTGCCTGGCCGAAGGCCGCATTGTTCGATCCCGTTGTGTTGGACTCCATTGCACTGCCGCCCGCGGCGACGTTGTATTGGCCATTAATATTGTTTTTCATCGCGCTGTTACCGAGCACGGTGTTCCAGACGCCGGTGGTATTGTTAATTAGCGAGTAGTTGCCGACTGCGGTGTTGTAAAACCCATTGGTGTTTTGGGTTAACGCATCGGTACCGATCGCAACGTTGTCATAGCCGGTGGTGTTATTTTTTAATGCAGCATTGCCGAACGCAGAATTGTACGATCCCGTCGTATTGGACTCCAGCGCGCTGCTGCCGGTGGCAATGTTGTACGCGCCGGTCGTATTGTTTTTCAGTGCGTTGTCGCCAGTGGCAACATTGAAGTTGCCGGAGGTAATGCCTGTGAGTGAGTTCTTTCCGAAGGCCGTATTGTTATTGCTGATCCACAGGCTGCGGGCGCCCGCCACGCTGGCGGCGAGTTGGCCGCTTACCGGCAAGTAGAGTCCGGTCGATTGTTCTCCTGCAAAAGCATAGCCAGGTGCCGCGACGATGCCGTTATTAGCGACGAGTTGTGGATTGATGCTGTCTACCCGGAACGCTTCGATCCCGCGCGATGCGACGCGCAGCGGAATCGCGGTCGAACCGGTCAGCGTGGCAATGCTCACCAGCATCTGGCTGCCACTGCCACCCGTTGAGGCGGTTGTTTCGCTGATTGACAAGGCGCTGGTATTGCCAGCAAGTGACCAGTTCCAGCTTTGCGCATAGGGTCCGTTGCCGATGGTGTTGTCGGCAGCAGCGCCTGTCAGCGATGACAGAGCTGGCGTGACAACCACATTGGCCGCAGCGGTCAGACGACCTTTGGCATCGACGGTGAAGGTTGGTACCGAGACGGTTGAGCCGTAGGCACCGGCTGCCACGCCGCTATTGGCCAGCGTCAGGATGCCGCTGGCGTTAGCCGCGCCATCGAATACGACCGACCAGACGGCATCACCACTGATGGCGAGCGTGCGTGCCGTGATGAGCCTGCTTGCGGTGTCGCTGTTGCCAGTGACATTGCCGGTCAGGTTTCCGGTGACGTTACCGGTGACGTTGCCATTCAGGTTGCCGGTGACATTGCCGGTGAGCGTACCGCTGAGCGTCGTGAAAACGCCCGATGACGGTGTCGTGTTGCCAATCATGGTGTTGTTGATGGTGCCACCAGTGATTGCGACATTGCTGGCCGCATAGGTGTTGGCGACGGGTTGCCAGATGCTGCCGTCCCAGCGCCACAAGGTGTTGTCACTTTTGACCAGTCGCATTTCGCCAACTGTCTGGCTGGCACTGTTGAGCAAGCCTAGCGCCGTCATGTCGGCGACCGGATCGGCAAAATAGATGGTTCCGCCGACACCCTGACGAACTTGTGCGGTGGAGACACTGACAACGAAATCATCATCAGTCGTGGCCGTGCCACTGGCAATTTGAGCGCACGTGCGGTCGAACACGCCGTCGAGGCCGGCTGACACGACCGCGAACGTGACCGCGCCGGTATCGGCGGCACTGCCGTTGAGACGGTTGCCACCGCTCATGACGCTACCGTTATCCCAGGCGCAGTAGCCTAGCTTGGCACCATAGCCATCGTTGATCGGCGCACCCAACCCTGTGGGGATCAGACCGCCGCCGGTCGGGCCCGCGCCGGACAGGTAGGCCGGCGGCTCGGGGAAGGGGTCGCCATCCGTATCCGGCGTCGAGGCAATCACGGTAGTGATGATGGTGGCTGCTTGTTTGACCGCCAGTTCCTGCGACGAGCGGCGTACCAGATCGGCGGCAATCTTGAATGAGCCGACCAGCTCATTGGTGCGCTCCGCTTGAGCGGGTAGCGCCACCAGCAGAGCGATGGAAATGAGCTGGCAGGGTGTTTTCATGACGAAATTCTTGATGGCGGTTGGCAGTTGCATGCATCCCGGCAGGTCGTTTGCATCACCGACAGACCAGTTTGCCGCGTGGTCATGGGCTCACCAGCGTGACGGTCAGTGTGTCGCCGCTGCGTATTGCCTGAGCATTGCCGATCTTGACGATGACGGCATCAAGCAGATTGCGGTAGAACGTCGATCCGGCTTCGTTAGCCGTGATTTCAATACGGATACTGGTGGCGTCGTTGATGTAACTCCATGGTGTAAAGCCGACCATCGGCCTTGGTATCATTGCGCTGGCATCGCCGGACCAGATCGACCGCGGTGCCGTTTTTGGACAGACTAGCGAGGTAACGAGGCCGCCTCCTGGCGTGGCGGGATAAGACGGATGGAATCCGGTGCCGTTATCCCCATCCGGATAGACCGCCCGGCACAGCAAGAGTAAGTTGGCAATGAGATCGCGTTGCGCCACCATCTGGTCTTTGGTGGCATGAAACATTTCTGCTCGCGCGCTCTTGCGCGCGGTGCTCGAGGCCACGAAGCCGAGCAACACGAACAGGGCGATCGCATAGAGCGCTGTCGCGGCAGCAAAACCGGTTGCAGGTTGGCGCGGGCAGCGTGTCATGTCGGGTCGTTTCAGGCCACCCGGTAACGGGCATCAATATAGGGAAAGAACAGCTTGTCGACGTCGATCACGTGGCGCATTAGCCAGAACGATAGCGCGGCACAGCTCTCGTGTGCTAACAGGGCGACCAGGTCGGCGCTGTCCGGGCGGGCCAGCTGCAAGCGTGCAGCACGGGTGATACGGCGTGCCTGCTCATGTAATTGGCGGTGGAAAGCTAGTTCCGGATAGGCGATTTCGGCCAGTTCGGCTTCTTCTTCGATGAGCAGGGTTTCGAACTGCGTATAGGTGGCGCGCAGCCAGCGTGTCAGGTCTGCGGCGCCGAGACATTCGATCCGGCTGCCGGCGGCGGCGAGTTGCTCGAATACGTCACGATTGCGCCGGTCGAGCGCGATACTGCCGACGCCGAGATCGGGACTCCAGAGAGAGGCGGGTGAGGTTGTCATCGGGGGTCAGTTTTCGCTGAGGGTGCTGTAGAACAGGTAGTTCGGGGTGGTTCCGAACGCTACGCAGCCTGTGTAGCGACCTGAGGATGCGCTGCTCATCGTCCCGCTTAAGGCCGAACCAGTAAGGGTCAGCGATTCTGTCGGAATCGACGCGAGGCCGTACAACTGGAGATTAATCTGCGAGCAGACTTCAATTTTTAATCCTGAAACAAAGGCGACGGTTGCGGCGGTGCCGGTGCCTACGCCGGGAATGTTGACAGCCCTGCTCATTAGCCAGATCGGTGGCGTTGCTGGTACCGGTTCGTCAAACGCCTTTAATGGCGGATCCTGCTTGATACCGTAACTTTTGTTTGGGTCGAACAGGCCAACATCGGCAGTCACGGTGAGTTCGGCAAGCGATGCTTTTCCTCCGTCGAAAATATATCGGTTGTAAGCATCGCGGTGCTCGGCACTTTGCTTGAGCAGGAGAGAGCTCATGACCTTTGCGCTCTCGCCGGTGAATGCCTTCGAATTTCCCCGGCTGCCATAAGCCAACGCGGCTCCAACCAGCACGATTAGGGCAATCGTGAAGAGAATTATCGTGGCGCCCATACCGCGCTGTCTGAATCGACGATACGGAGACACTGAGGTATTCATGATCACGCTCCAGTAATTAGAGAAAAAGTCCTGTGATTAACTACGTAATTCGATTCTTGCTGCTGCCCTGCGTGCCTTCATGTCTTCATTGAAGCGTTCTGCCACCAGTAAATCCTTGATCTCGTTTTCGACCTTGACCAGTGCGGGTTTCGGATTGGTCTTGATCTCGTCGACGTACAACACCAGCGCCCCTTCGCGCACCGTGACGGGTTGCAAACGCTGGCCGGCTTTGAGCTTCTTGACCGCGACGCCCAGTCCGTACGGCACTTCGGCCGCAGTGACGTAATGCTCGCCATCCTTTTTGACCCAGTTCAGCTTGGCAATGGCCTCTTTCTCGCCGCGTCCGATACCGTCAAAGATGTCCTGCGCTTCCTTGCCATCGACCGACACAAAGAATTTCAACTTGAAGGAGGTGAAGTCTTCATCTTTGACGCGCGTATCGTAGAACTCCTTGACGTCCTTCTCCGTGACGCCATTGCGCACCTCGATCGAACGCTGATTGATGAAGACGCTTGCCAGTACCTCATTGCGTGCGCTTTGCATGGCCACTCTGGCAGCCTGACGGTACAGCCTGTCCGCATTGTTGGCAGCGACGACCTTGTTGATTGCACGGTCGACCGCGACCGCCTTGTCAAGCCCTGCATTGAGGAAAGGCAGCAGTTCGGCTTCGGTGATTTCAGCGCCATCGACGACAGCAACAATGCGATTGGTCGTTTGCCTGACATGGCCGATGTCGGCGCGTGACTCTTTCGCAGCGGCCGTACGCAGGATTTCAAGACCAAAATACGCGGCACTACCCAGCACCATGACGGCAACAAGGATGCTGGCAATGAGTGGCTTGTGGCTACCAAAGAGGGTGGGCATGGTTGCTCCTTGTTGAGGAAAATTGTTCATCATCCGGCGAGTCCGTCGAATGAAATTCCCTGGGTGTAGCCGGTAATTTCGGCTGTTGCCGCCATGCCGCCAGCGCATTTGGCAAGGCAGATGTCACTGCCATCCCAGGCCACGCCTTGACGAAAAGACTGCAGCGTTGCCAGTGCATACATAAATTCGGGTAACCGCTGCGGATCCTTGATGCTGACCAGCAAGGCGTTGTTATTGGTGTTCAACGCGATGACGACAGCCGGATTGTTTTTTGCCATGATGCCGGCGGCGCTCCTGTAGTCGGCTGCGGTGAGCGGTTTTTTGTCGAGCAATGGTCTGATCTTGCTGGCTTCGGCACTCTTGATGTCACGCGTGAGCGCCGTAATGAAGATGGCACTCTGGTTCGCTGCCATCACGCAGAGCACGATGGCAGCGACAAATAGCAGCGGTGCAATCAACGAGAAATTCTGTAATGCCGCACCCAGAAAAGGACCGACATGGTTGACCGACTTGCCGAACGCATGGGCACGCGGTGCCTGACGGATTTCTGTCGTGGCATCCGTTGGGGTGGACCTGAATGAAAATAGATTTTTCATTGATCAGTGCGGCGCTGCGGCCGGTTTGCTGGTTGCCCGTCGTGGCGTCGGAGCTGTCGCTGATAGCGCAACTCCTTGCCCGACACGGATCAAATTTTCGTCATCAGACTGATCGGCGACGACGCTCGGGCCAAGTGCATCGATGTAGTCCTTGGTAATCCACGCGGGCATCATCAGGATGAATTTTTCTTTGCCTTTTTTGAGTTCGTATTCATCAATCCAGCCTCCGGCACGCACTACCAGCGCCGAAATTTTCTGTACCCGCGCCAGTTGCTGGGACAGCGGTGACACGAAATCGATTCGGGTGACCGCATCGTTGATGGCTTTCATGTGGGCCTGATTTGATTTATCCGCCGAGGCATTGAGGACCGAGATGCCAATGGCTGAGCCCACGTACACCAGCAACGCAATGGCTACGACCACCACCGAGTACCAGCTGACGGTCAGCGAAATTCCATCAGCGATGCGGCGATACGCGCCGGGAATCGATTCCATCGCCCAGGCTTCGTTATCGTCGACCGGATAGGCTGCCCGCTCGCTGCGCTCTGATAGCCAGTTAGCCATCACTTCGGGGGTATTGGCGATCAGGCGAATCTGGTCACGGGTTTTTTCGACCGCCACGACCAGGCTGACGTCGGACAAAAAATAAATGCCATCGCCGCGATGTTGCGGATGACCCGGCAGGGCAGCTGCCAACGGCGTATTAAAGGCGGGGATAGACGTAAATGCACTGGATGGCGCGGCAAAGTAATAGACGGTGCTGTTGTCGCGGTCGACCGCCACCAGGAAGTGCAGGCGCGCCGTACCGAGAATATCTTGCGCGACCATAAAAATACTCTTGTCAATGTCGCCGCTGTGCAGCGGGATCGCACCGGCAATCATGCCGGCATAGGCACTCTCGAACTGTACGGGATTGAGTTTGCTCACGGTATAGGTGCCCTATAGCGACGTCATCGAGGCCAGGCTGCCCTCGCTTTGGATCAAGGCAACGAAGAGGGCAATCAGCACTGCTACCAGCGAAAAGATCAGCGTGGCAAAAAATGAAAACACCTGAAATTTTTTGGCGGCGCGCTGGGCCAGGACTTCACGCCGTCCGGCGATGACTTCAAAGGCGCGGGCCAGTTGATGGCGGTCAGTGTGCGAACGGATCAGCGTGCGTTCCGAGTTTTCCAGCGGTGCTTGTGCCAGTGCGTGGGCGACACCTTCACCATCATCGATACGGCTGACCGCGTCACGCCAATAGCCCAGTACGCGTGGCACACGTGAGGCTTTTTCAGCAATCGAAAACGATGCCATCAGATCAACACCGCCGCGAATCAGCGAGACCGCTACCTTGGTGCTGTTGGCCAGCGCGCCGTGCAGGATGATGTCCTTGACTTGCGGAATGCGCAGGATGATGTCATCGATTTTCTTGCGAAAATCGCGGCTGCCATCGAAGTAACCCCAGGTACAAATCGAAGCAAAAATAATCAGTGCCAGCGACACCAGCAGCATCAGGTCATTGGCGAAATAGGCAATCGCAATGCCGCGCTTGATACTGGCGATCTTTTCCGGCGTGTTGTTTTCGCTGATTTCCTTCTCAATGGCAGGGAGCACGGCAACCCGGTTGCCGATGAGCGACAGTACCGAGAAGGCCACTTCAATACTGGTGAAAATGGCTGTTCCCATCAGGATTTTGAGGGTGCCAGCCCGTGCCTGGTAATAGTCGATGGCGGTGTTGATGGCGCTCGATAGCGTGCCGGTTTTCTCGCCGGCTTCGAGGATGGCGAGTGTGGTTTGATCGAAAAAGCCTAGCGCTTCCATCGCTTCAAGGAAGCTGCCACCGCCATCGAGGATCAGGTTGGCAAAATTAAGACGCTGGCGCAGCGGACCGTTTTCTGCATCGATGACCAGTTTCAGGGCGCGACCGGCACTCAGGCCGGCCTGGGTATTGAAAAAAATTGCCAGCAGGAGTTGCTGTTTGTAGTCGCGGGATACCGGATTGAGCCATGCCATGGCTGGCTTGATGACACGGACATCGATTGGTACGCCACCGTTCTTGCGCACGTCATGAACAACCTGCTCGCAACTGGTGGCGACCATCGTGCGTTGATGGCGAAAGTGTCTGCGTGCGCTGCGGTCGCGCGTCGCATCGGCATCGGCGGCAAATGGCAGGAGGTAAGTCACACTGAAGTTTTTTAGAGATTCCATGTCAGAAGCCCGCCTGGATTGCTTGTGTGGTGGTCTCCGCATCGATGACATGGCATTCGAGCAGTCGTGCCATGACCTGATGCTTGTTGATGTGCGTGATCTGTTCCATGGCAAATACGGCCTGGAAGTTGTGGATCGACTCGAAAAGCAGGCGTGTGATGTGGCTGCGTAGTGTGTCAGTGTCGGGTATCACCACGGTTTCGTGGATGGCAACCCGGCCGCGATAACCGGTCTGGTTGCAAGCGGCACAACCGGCGCGGCGCAGAAATCGTGCGTGACCATGAAAGGTGAGCCCCAGCGTGCCACTGAGTTCTCCAGCCGATTCGCTATCGATTTCGCTGGCGCAGCTGCACAGTTTAGGGATCAAGCCCTGATTGACCACCACCTTGAGTTGGTTAGCCAGAATATAGAGCGCTTCCTGCTTGGTAGCAGAGTCGCAGAACGACAGTACCCGCTCAAAAGTCTGAGCAACATCTTTCGCATGCACGGTCGCCAGAACCAGATGGCCTGACTCGGCAAATTTGAGCGCTGCTCGCATCGTATCGTTGTCGCGGATTTCACCCAGAATGAGAACATCCGGATCTTGTCGCAACACCGAGCGTTCAAGATCGACCGATTTTTCATTGAGCAACTGGTTCAGCTGAATCTGGCGCGCGAACGGCAGGATGTACTCGACCGGTTCCTCGACAGTAATGACATTGATGCGGTCCCGTCCAAAATTCTGAGCCAGTGCATACAGCGTCGTGGTCTTGCCGGAACCGGTTGGACCGGAAATTAAAACCAGTCCGCCAGTCTTGCCGCGCACGTCAGCGAGTTGACGGAACAGCTCGTTCATCTGCAATTGGTAAGGGAACAGCGCATCAAGCCCGATCATCGAGGCCGGATCGAGTACCCGGATGGCAATCGTTTCGCCGCCGGCGATCGGTTGGGTGGCGACCCGAAATTCAACGCCGGTGCCAGCGTCTGCCAACGATAACCTGCCGTCCTGAGCACGCCGGGTATCGGATGCATCCATCCCGGATTCGTTCTTGATACGCGAAAACAATGCCGCCATGGTGCGTTCCGGCACCAGATGCGTTGGCCTGAGCTTGCCATCGACACGGTAACTGATCCATGCACCGGGGTCGCGTAATTTGTCCAGATGGATATCGGAGGCGCGCAACATGATTGCTTCGGATAGCATCGCGTCGAGCGCCTGCTTGAGCAGCAGGCCGTTAATTTCTTCGCTGCGCAACCGCAGGGCAATGAATTCGAAACTGTGTGAGGCGCTGTAAATACTGTCAAGCGAACGGCGGATATCACCGATATCGGTAGGTTCGATGCGCAGACCGGTCACTTTGACTTCGCAAGCAGCGATCAGGCTGCGGCGGGCGTTTTCGGGCAGAACACGCGCGGCCTTCACTTGCAGCAAGCCACTTTCTACCTGTACCGGAAAAACGCTATGCAACTTGCACATTGCCAGGGGTAGTAATTGTCTGAACAGGAGTGAATCACTCTCGCCATCGAGTCGTTTGGCCGCAAAACCGATTTGCGCCTGGCTGGCAAATTTGTTACGCACGATGATTTCAGCCAGTAATGCTTGCTGGCCGCTCTCGCGGGTTGATTTTTGCTGACGCAGACACACGTCGAGCTGTTGTGCAGTGATCACGCCGGTCGTCACCAGAAAGGTACCGATCTGGCTTTGCAGGCTGGTGTCGGACGATCGGGCTGCGTTCATTATTGTGTTCCTCTGCTCACTGCGGCGTGACCGGTGTCGTACCCGGAGCCTGCTGGTTCTGGCTATCCACAGCGGCAGTCGCGGTACTGCGTGCTTTAACCTCGACGGAAAGGCTGCGCTTGTAGAGCGGGTCCGGACGCTCCAGAACAATGGCTGGCTGAGCCGGATTGCCAGAGGTTTCGAGTTCGCCGACAAACACGATGGGGTAACGCTTGCCCGATTTCGGTTCCGGAGCGCTGTTGTCGGCGAGGTGATAAATCACGACCTGCCGGTTGCTGACCCGTGCATAGAGACTGCCTACATTGCCGGTGGCATCGAACGATTCGCCATCAGTGAGCATCAGTGCATCGTTACGTGTTGTCATCGCCGTGATCTGCGTGCCCAGCGGCAACGGTGCCATGCTTGAACCGACCGTGGGCAACGCAGGTGCGGCAGCGGGACTGCGTGGTGCTGCCGAACGACGTAATACCGCTTGTTTGCCGACGATGGCCGATACATAAAATCCCGCAAATCGTTCTTTTTGTTCGTTCAGTTCGCGCACTAGTGGATCATCGTTGGCATTGGGTACGGTCGGCATACCCCGCTCGGTTGTCAGCGTGGTGTTTCGAGCAAGTGCCCCGGCGTTGCCTGGCAAGGCAGGTATGTCTCCGGTCGCAGGATTGGTCAGGCCACGCGGGCGTACCAATGGATTCGGAATCTGCATTTGCGCAAAGGACTCGATACCGTAGCAGTAACTGGCTAACAGCAGGCACTGTGCGGCCAGCTGCCGGAGTTTTCGAGCGGTACGCATCTCCACACACATTGTCATTCCTTTTGCGGTGTTGCTATCAGCAGAGCAGAGCGCTGACATCGCGATCAACAGTCAATTAACTGCCTTGATGGTAACCATTAGTTTCTTTTTCTGGTAGTACTTTTAAGAAATTTTGTTGCTTGGAAACTATAAGTTCCATTGGTAGTGAGTTTTTTTGAATCCGGCGCGTGCGGGAGGAGTGAGCCGATAAGTGGGTCACTGTGGTTTGGGTAAGCGGCGTGTCATTGCCCTTGATTTCGACACCTCATTTTTTGGCTGGCTTGACAACTTCAGGTATCAACACTTACTCTAAGCGCCATTCTGGAAGACGTTCGTTCATACTCTGGTAGAGTGAGAAAGCTTATTTTTCCTTCACTGTTTGCCCTGACTTTCAAAGATACCCGTGCCATTTTTTTTCAGAGTAATACCCTTTACCGATTCCCCATTGAGGCACGGCGGTGCACTGCACCAGCCAGCCAGCGAGGCAACCGCGGTATGACCGACCTACAAGCCAGCCTGATCGCGATTGGCGGAGCAATCGTCATTGCCGTGATCGGCTACAACAAGTGGCAGGAATTCAAGGCCAAAAAAAGTGTCGAACGGGCCTTCGCCTCGACCCGTGACGATGTGTTGATGACCCCCTCTGCACGAGAAGAAAGCACTCCTGCGGTAGCGCGGCAGGAACCGGGTTTTTTTGCTGCCGCGGAACAGGCGTCCGATCTTGACGGTAATGCGTTGCCAGCAGTTGATGGTGTACCGTCCGCGCAAGAGGACTTTGGCATTCCGGTCCGTGCTGCGACTGCAGCCCGGGACTTGCCGGTCGATGAGCTGGTTGATTGCCTCATTCCTCTGTCGTTGGATCAGCCACTGCGCGGCGAAAAAATTCTGGCCGCTTTCCGTGACTTGCGTCAGGCCGGCAGCAAGCCGTTGCACACCATCGGCTTGCTCGATGGGTCGCATTGGGAAGCCATTGCCCACGGTGGGCAATACAGCGCGCTGCAGGTTGGTGTGCAGTTGGCCAACCGATCTTCTTCCCTCAACGAAATCGAATATTCCGAACTGGTGATGGCTTTGCGCGCCGTAGCCGAAGAGCTCGGTGCCGACCCGGATATTCCGGACATGAAGCACGTGATGCAAAGCGCGCGCGCGCTGCACCAGTTCATTACCGAATTCGATGCGCATCTGAGCGTCAATATCCAGTCCAATGGGGAACCATGGCTGATCAGCACCTTGCTCATCGCGCTCGAAAAGCAGGGATTTGATGTCCGCCCCGAGGGTCGCTTAGTGATGCCGGACGGCGAAGGCGATGTACTGTTTTCACTGTCGACCAATGTCACACTGGCTGCTGACACGACTTCGCGCCTGACCTTGCTGCTCGATGTACCACGTGTAAGCCAGGCCCACAACGGCTTCGGTGCACTCACTGCGTGCGCCCGTTCCCTCGCGCTGCGCATGGACGGCACCGTGGTCGATGATGGCAGTCAACCGTTGTCGGAACAGGCGCTGTCCGACATCGCCATTCAGGTCGACGAGTTTTACGCCAACATGATGGCGGCCGACATTCCGGCCGGTTCGGTCCGTGCGCTGCGTTTGTTCAGCTGACCATGGCCAACGTTGCATCGACTGATCCGGCTGCACGGGCAGCGGATTTGCGCAGGCTGCTGGATCGCCATGCCCATGCCTACTACGTACTGGATGCGCCGACCATTCCGGACGCCGATTACGACCTGCTGTTTCGTGAGCTCGAGGCGCTTGAAGCCGCTCATCCCGAGCTGGTGACGACCGATTCGCCGACCGCCCGGGTTGGTGCACCGCCTCTGCCCGAGTTCGTTCAGGTGCGTCATTCGGTGCCGATGCTGTCGCTCTCGAACGGGTTCGCTGACGATGACGTGGTCGCGTTTGACCGCCGTGTGCGCGACGGTTTGCACAGCGCCGGCGAGGTCGCTTACGCCGCCGAGCTCAAGTTTGACGGCCTCGCGATCAACTTGCGCTATGAAGCTGGCGTGCTGGTCGAAGCCGCCACCCGTGGCGATGGCAGCACTGGTGAAAATGTCACGCTCAATATCCGCACACTACGTGGCATCCCGCTGCGCCTGCACACTGAAACGCCGCCCGCAGTCCTTGATGTGCGCGGCGAAGTCCTGCTGTACAAGGCCGATTTCGCCAGTCTGAATGCGCGCCAGCGCGCTGCCGGACTCAAGGAGTTTGCCAATCCGCGCAATGCCGCCGCCGGCAGTTTGCGCCAGCTGGATTCGCGCATCACCGCGCAGCGTGCGCTGCGCTTTTTTGCGTATGGCATCGGCACACTCGATGGCGCGGTAATGCCCGTCTCGCATTCCGCTTTGCTTGACTGGTATCGCGCACTCGGTATCCCGGTCTGCGACGAGCGCAAGGTCGTACAGGGCGCGGCCGGCCTGCTCGCGTTTTATCGTGATATCGGTGCCCGGCGTACCACCTTGCCCTACGAAATCGACGGCGTGGTCTACAAGGTCGATGATGCGGTCCAGCAGCAGCAACTGGGCTTTGTCGCGCGTGCTCCGCGCTATGCGCTGGCCCACAAATTCCCGGCCGAAGAAGCCAGCACCGTGGTGCAGGGCATTGATGTGCAGGTCGGTCGCACCGGTGCCATTACACCGGTAGCACGGCTGGCGCCGGTGGCGGTGGGCGGCGTGATCGTCACCAATGCCACGCTGCATAATGAAGATGAAGTGCGGCGCAAGGACATCCGCATTGGCGACACCGTCATCGTGCGCCGCGCCGGCGACGTGATTCCCGAAGT
>CAILRJ010000177.1 GCA_903836575.1 uncultured Burkholderiales bacterium | reverse complement strand
TCATTTCCTGCACATGCATGAAGCGGTTTTCAAAGATGGTTTCGGTGACATGGCTGGTGCCTTCCGCAATACAGTTCAGCGCCATGAACTGGGCCTGCATGTCGGTCGGGAAGCCCGGATATTCGGTGGTGCGAAAGCTGATCGCTTTCGGCCGCGCGGCCATCTGCACGCGAATCCAGTCGGGGCCGGACGTCAGGATCACGCCGGCTTCGCGCAACTTGTCGAGTGCCACATCGAGGATATCGCTGCGGGTGTTTTTCAGGATCACGTCGCCACCGGTGGCGGCCACTGCACACAAGAAGGTGCCGGTCTCGATGCGGTCGGCAATGACGGTGTGCCCGGCGCCGTGCAGGCTGGCGACACCTTGAATAACAAGGCGGTCAGTGCCGATGCCGTCAATTTTTGCGCCCATCGCCACCAGCAAGTGCGCGAGGTCGGCAACTTCCGGCTCGCGTGCGGCATTTTCGAGCGTCGTTTCACCTTCAGCCAGCGTGGCGGCCATCAGTAAATTTTCAGTACCGGTGACGGTGATCATATCGGTGACGATGCGCGTGCCCTTGAGTTTTTTGGCGCGCGCATGGATGTAGCCGGCTTCGATCGTGATCTCGGCACCCATCGCTTGCAAACCCTTGATGTGCTGGTCGACCGGACGTGAGCCGATTGCGCAACCGCCGGGCAGCGAGACCTTGGCTTCGCCGAAGCGGGCCAGCAGCGGACCGAGCACGAGGATCGAGGCACGCATTGTTTTCACCATGTCGTACGGCGCTTCGAGCTTGTCGATGGCAGCACCATTGAGCATGACCTGGTTGCCTTCCTGCTCGGCGCGCAAGCCCATCTGGCGCAGCAGCTTGAGCATGGTCGTGACGTCCTGCAATTGCGGCACGTTCGACAAATGCACGCTGTCTGCCGTCAGCAAGCCGGCGCACAGGATCGGCAGCGCAGCGTTCTTGGCACCCGAAATGACGATCTCACCGGATAGCCGCTGTCCACCGTTGATGAGCAGTTTATCCATGCGTGGCAAACTCCCCGGGCGTCAGGGTCTTCATCGACAGCGCGTGGATTTCTTCGCGCATGCGGTCACCGAGCGCGGCGTAGACAATCTGGTGGCGCTGGATCAGGCGCTTGCCGGCAAATGCCTCGGAAACGATGATGGCCTTGAAATGCTGGCCATCACCTTCGACTTCAACGTGACTGCAAGCGAGGCCGGCGGCGATGTAATTCTTGACGAGTTCTGGAGTAGGAAACATGGCGATATCTTTAAAAAACGTGTTCAATGACGAAGCTTGTAGCCGCTCTTGAGCATACCGACGGCGGCCACTGCCAGCAACAGCGTGAAGCCGCCGACGATAGCCAGGCTCAACAGCGGATCAACATCGGACTGGCCGAAAAAGCCGTACCGGAAGCCGTCGATCATGTAGAAGAACGGGTTGAAATGGGAGACCGTCTGCCACATCGGCGGCAACGAATGGATCGAATAAAACACGCCGGACAGGAAGGTCGCCGGCATGATCACGAAGTTCTGGAAGGCCGCCAGCTGGTCAAATTTTTCCGCCCAGATTCCGGCGATCAGTCCCATGGTGCCCAGCATGAACGCACCCAGCAAGGCAAAAATCAGGATCCACCACGGTGCCACGAACGATAGCTTGGCGAACCAGGCGGTGACCACGAAGACCCCGGCGCCGACAGCGAATCCGCGCACCACGGACGCCAGCACGTACGCGCTGAACAATTCCCAATGCGATAGCGGCGGCAACATCACGAACACCAGATTGCCGGTGATCTTAGACTGGATCAGCGACGACGACGTATTGGCGAAGGCATTTTGCAAAATGCTCATCATCACCAGACCGGGAATCAGGAACGCGGTGTAACCGACACCCGGATAGACTTCAACCCGGCCTTCGAGCACGTGGCCAAAAATCACCAGATACAACATGGCAGTGACAATCGGTGCGGTCAGGGTTTGGGTCGCGACCTTCCAGAAGCGCAGTACTTCCTTGTAGAGCAGGGTCTGAAAACCGATCATTGGTCACCGTCCATAATTTGCAAAAATACGTCTTCGAGGTCGGCTTGCTTGAGCTGCATCTCTTCGATGACGACACCGCCTTCACGCAAGCGCGCCAGGATCGGCTCGACATCGTTGTAGCCCGTCACACGCAGCGTGAACTGGTTACCCGAGAGCAGTTGCTCCGGATTTGTCACCAGTGGCTTGAGGCTGTCCGGCAGCAGGCCGCTGGCCAGACGCACCACCAGTTGGGAACCGGAGATGCGCTTGATCAGGTTCGCCGTCGAATCCAGCGCCACCACCTTGCCGGCTTTGAGCATCGCTACCCGATTGCACAGGGCTTGCGCTTCTTCGAGGTAGTGCGTTGTCAGCACGACGGTGTGCCCTTCCTGGTTGAGGCGGGCAACAAACTTCCACAAAGTCTGGCGCAATTCGACGTCGACACCGGCGGTCGGCTCGTCGAGCACGATCACTGGCGGCTTGTGCACCAGTGCCTGCGCCACCAGCACGCGGCGCTTCATCCCGCCCGACAACGAGCGCATATTGGTATCGGCTTTGTTGGTCAGGTCGAGGTGATGCATGATCTCGTCGATCCACTTGTCGTTGTTCTTCAGACCGAAATAGCCGGACTGCATGCGCAAGGTTTCGCGCACCGAAAAGAACGGATCGAATACCAGTTCCTGCGGCACCACACCGAGGCGCGCACGCGCCGCCCGGTAGTCGGTCACTACATCATGGCCTTCGACCGTGACGGTACCGGAATCAGGCCGGCTCAGGCCAGCGATGATCGAGATCAGTGTGGTCTTGCCGGCCCCGTTCGGGCCGAGCAGGCCAAAGAATTCGCCCTGCTCGATCGACAGCGACACGCGGTCAAGTGCTCGCAGGGACTGAAAGCTTTTTTCTACATTGGTTATCTGGATGGCGGCCATGGAGGCAGTTGCGCAATTCTTGGAAGTAATCCGGAAGTCATCCGGAGGTGAGCAAAATACAGGAATACGGGGTCGTCCGTTGCTGGGAGAACGCCTTCGATTATAGGGGATTTCTGATACCGGAATCTGCCTGCCGTACCGTGAACTCAGTGGTGCGGCAGGTCAACGCAGGGAACCTGCAGAAGATCGGTGACACCGTACAAGGTCACCAGGCTGGTCAGACTGGCAGGCGGATTGATAATGCGCAGTACTGCCGAGCGTTCACGCGCAGCGCGTTGCCAGCCCAACAGGACTGCCACCGCACTCGAATCGACGCGACTGACTTGCGCCAGATCGATCACCTGCTGCCCTGCTGCAATCGCACGCAAACCGGTGTCAAGGACACCTTTTGCGGTGTCGAACGTCAGGGACTGGGCAGGGACAAACATCGTGGACAATCAGCTTGCCGACTTGGCAGCGAGCGACTTGTTCTTGTCGGTCAATGCCTTGATCAAGCCATCGATGCCGCCGCGACGGATTTCAGCAGCAAACGTGCTTTTGTAGGTCTCAACCAGCCAGGCACCCAGCACATTGACGTCGTAGATGCGCCAGCCTGCATCGGTTTTTTCGAGCCGGTAGTTGAGCTGGATTGGTTCTCCGCGTGATTGCAATACCCGCGAGCGCACTTCGACATCGGTATCGGCCGGCATCGATCGCATCGGCAGGAACTCGACTTTCTGGTCGCGCACTTGCGAGATGGCGCCCGAGTACGTGTACACCAGCAAGCTGCGAAATTGCGTGGTCAGAAGTTGTTGCTGCTCTGGTGTGGCAGTGCGCCAGAAGCGCCCTGCTGCCAGCGCCGTCATCTTCTGGAAGTCGACAAATGGCAGAATTTTTTCTTCGACAACCTGCAGCACGCGCTGCTGACTGCCACCTTGAATCGCCTTGTCGCTCTTGGCGATGTCGAGCACTTCCTGGCTAATGCGCTTGACCAGCGTTTCCGGCGCTTCGACTTCTGCAGCAACCACATTGCCGGCGAATGACAACACACCGAGGGTGACGACTGCAGCGAATAACTGTTTAAATTTTTTCATGATTTTCCATTTCTGTAACTGGGGCCTGAACTCGGTTCCGGGCTTACTTGGTCTTGTCAGACACGTCCGCGGACGGCACATCGGCCGACGCTGTTGCTGGCGTGGATGCGGCGATCGTAACAGCCGTTTCATCAGCTTCAGGTGAGGCCGAGGAGCGCTCCTTCAAGTACGAATCATCCACGGTCGACTTGCGCCCTTTGCCTTTGGGCACGTCACCGTCATAAATCCGGCTCTGGCGGCGCTGCAGGTAAGCATCACGGACGAATTCATAGCGGTCCAATGCGGCATCTTCGATCAAGCTGGAGGCATCAAGCACACTGGCGCGCAGGTCGACCAGACGCAATGCAGTTCCCATGTTGCGTACGTTGGCCGGATCCTTGTAGGTCCACGGATCGCCAGCAATATCGAGCGGTGTCGCTGCAGTATCACGCAAGGTCGACGAACCGAACAATGGCAGCACAACGTACGGACCCGATGCTACGCCCCAGCGACCAAGGGTCTGGCCAAAATCTTCGCGGTGCTTTTGCAGTCCGGCTTCCGAGCCAATGTCGAGCAAGCCACCAAAGCCAAGCGTACTGTTGACAGCGACCCGCATGAAGTCATTGAGACCGTCTTCAACTTTTCCCTGCAACAAATTATTGACTGCAGTCCAGACGTCGCCGAGGTTACCAAAAAAATTGCCGACGCCGGTCTGCACAAACTGCGGCAGTACATCCCGATAAACGGTAGCGACTGGCTTGATGGCGATACGGTCGACGCCGTCGTTAAAACTGAACATGGCCCGGTTGTAACCTTCAAACGGATCCTGAGGATTACGGGCGGTCGCACAACCGGTAATGGCAACTGCCAATACCACCATCGAGAGGCGTTTCAATACAGCGTTCATTTATTTTGGTCCTTTCCGTCGGCTGCCTTACTGAACAAGAACTGAGTAATCAGATTCTCGAGCACCAGGGCCGATTGCGTCATTTTTATGTTGTCACCGGCAGCGAGCAGATTCGTATCGCCGCCTGGTTCGAGGCCTATGTACTGCTCTCCCAGCAATCCCGAAGTCAGGATTTTTGCCGAGCTATCTTTTGGAAATTTGTAACGCGTTTCCATATTAATACTGACCGACGCCTGGAAACGATTGTCGTCAAACGCAATGTCAGCCACGCGCCCCACTACCACGCCGGCACTCTTGACCGGCGCACGCGCTTTAAGCCCGCCGATATTATCGAAGCGCATCGTGATCGGATACGTTTGTGCGAAGGACAGCGAACTCAGATTGCCGGCCTTCATGGCCAGAAAAAACAAGGCTGCCGCACCTAGCAGCACAAACAGGCCTACCCATAGATCCAGTGATTTTCGTTGCATAAGCCCGTACCTTAACTAGTTATTGAATTGCGCGTTGATCTGCGCGTGATTTAACTGCGCGTGATTTAGTTGCGCGTCTCTTTATCGACAAGCTCTTCAATTAAACATCAACGCCGTCATCAGAAAATCCAGCCACAGCACCGTCAACGAACCGATCACCACCGTGCGCGTGGTGGCACGCGCCACCCCTTCGGGTGTCGGCTGCGCTTCATAACCCTGATACAGAGCGATGAATGTGACCGCGATTCCGAAGACAAAGCTCTTCAACACGCCGTTGGCAATATCTTGCCAGACATCAACCCCACCCTGCATCTGAGACCAGAACGCACCTTCGTCGATACCAATCATCTGCACACCGACAACGTAGCCGCCTGCGATACCGACCGCACTGAATATCGCCGCCAGTACCGGCATCGCCACCACGCCAGCCCAGAAACGCGGCGCCAGCACCCGTTGTATCGGATCAACCGCCATCATTTCCATTGCAGACAGTTGCTCGCCGGCTTTCATCAGACCGATTTCTGCCGTCAACGAGGTTCCGGCCCGGCCGGCAAACAGCAGTGCGGTCACTACCGGTCCGAGTTCGCGCACCAGTGACAGCGCCACCAGCAAACCCAGTGCCTGTTCGGAACCGTAGCGACTGAGCGTGTAATAGCCCTGCAGCCCGAGTACAAAACCGACAAACAAACCGGAGACGGCGATGATGACCAGCGAATAATTACCGACGAAATGAATCTGATCCGAGATCAGTCGCGGTCTGCGCCAGAGCCCTGCTGATGCACGCAGTATTGTCAGGAGCATGCGTGTCGCATAGCCAATTTGCAGCAGGAAAGCGTTGATCCAGCCACCCAGTGTCGCGATCGCGTCGAGCATCATGCTGCGCTTTCCAGACCAAGATCGGCGGCAAGCGACTTGCCGGGATAGTGAAACGGCACCGGACCATCAACTTCCGCATGCACGAACTGACGCACATACGGATCGTCCGATTCCCGCATTTCTGCAGGCGTCCCTTCAGCCACGATTTTTCCTGCGGACAGAAAATAGATGTAGTCCGCTATCAAAAAAGATTCGTTGACATCGTGCGACACCAGAATCGAGGTTGAACCGAGCACGTCATTGAGCTGACGAATCAGATTGGCAGTGACACCCATCGAGATCGGATCGAGACCGGCGAACGGCTCGTCATACATGATCAATTCCGGATCCAGCGCAATGGCGCGCGCCAGCGCAACGCGCCTGGCCATCCCGCCGGAGACTTCCGATGGTTTGAGTTGCGCCGCGTTGCGCAAACCGACTGCCTGCAATTTCAGCAACACCAGGTCCCGCAGCAGCGACTCAGGCAAATCAGTGTGCTCGCGCAGCGGGAAGGCCACGTTCTCGAAAACAGTCAGGTCGGTAAACAATGCGCCATGCTGGAACAGCATGCCCATTTTACGCCGCAACGCCATCAAGGCAGGGCTGCGCAACTCATGCACCACCGCGCCGTTAATCGTCACAGAACCCGATCGCGGCATCAGCTGGCCACCGATCAAACGCAATACTGTGGTTTTTCCGGAGCCGGATCCACCCATGACTGCAATGACTTTTCCACGCGGGAAATCCATCTGGAGTCCCGACAGAATCGGGCGTTCTCCATAAGCAAAATGCAGGTCGCGGATTTGAACTAGATTGGGCACGGCATGGCCAGAAGTTTGCAAAAGCGTGATTGTAATTCAGATCGGCACAAAGCTATGTGCGCTGCACAACAAACTACGGAATGGCTGTGTGAAAAAGCCATTCCGTGAGTTGCGCCAGGAAAATTAACGAGGCAGAACCGACTCGCCCATCAGGAATTCGTCGACGGCGCGCGCACACTGACGACCTTCACGAATTGCCCAGACAACCAGCGACTGACCACGCCGCATGTCACCGGCCGCAAACACCTTTGGTACCGACGTCTGATAACAGCCGGCACCATCGGTGGTCGCCTTGACGTTACCGCGACTGTCTTTTTCGACACCGAATGCTTCCAGCACTTGCGCCACGGGTGAGACGAAGCCCATGGCCAGAAAGACCAGGTCGGCTTTCAGTTCGAATTCCGAGTTGGGCACTTCCTGCATGCGGCCGTCTTTCCATTCAACGCGCGCGGCGATGAGTTTGTCGACTTTACCGTTCTTGCCTTCAAGGCGCTTGGTCGCCACCGCCCAATCGCGATCACAACCTTCTTCATGCGACGACGAAGTACGCAGCTTGGTCGGCCAGTACGGCCAGACCATCGGCTTGTTTTCTTCTTCGGGCGGCTGCGGCATCAATTCGAACTGTGCCACCGAGGTCGCGCCCTGACGGTTCGAGGTACCAACACAATCCGAACCGGTATCGCCCCCACCGATAACAATGACATGCTTGCCGGCGGCGAGAATCTGATCCTTGACCTTGTCGCCGGCGTAGCTCTTGTTTTGCAATGGCAGGAAATCCATGGCGAAGTGCACGCCCTTGAGTTCGCGCCCGGGCACCGGCAAGTCGCGCGGCTGCTCTGCGCCACCGGCGACGATGACGGCATCAAAGTCTTTTTCGAGTTGCTCGGGGAAGATGGTTTCCTTGGCCCAGTTATTGACGTTCGACGGAAAGTCCTTGCCGATCAACACGCCGGTACGGAAGGTCACGCCTTCGGCCTGCATTTGCTCGACACGACGATCGATATGGATTTTTTCCATCTTGAAGTCAGGGATGCCGTAGCGCAGCAAGCCGCCAACGCGGTCGCTTTTTTCAAACACGGTGACGTCATGACCGACCCGCGCCAGTTGCTGAGCAGCAGCCATGCCGGCAGGACCGGAACCAACAATGGCAATCTTCTTGCCGGTTTTGGTAGCCGACGGTTGCGGCACGACCCAGCCGTTTTCCCAGCCCTTGTCGATGATGAAATGCTCGATCGACTTGATGCCGACAGCGTCGCTGTTGATACCCAAGGTACAAGCGCTTTCGCACGGTGCCGGGCAAATGCGGCCGGTGAACTCGGGGAAATTATTGGTCGAGTGCAGGGTCTCAAGGGCTTCGCGATAACTGCCGCGATACACCATGTCATTCCAGTCAGGAATGATGTTGTTGACCGGGCAGCCGGTATTGCAAAACGGAATACCGCAATCCATGCAGCGCGCGCCTTGTACTTTGGCTTCCGCGTCAGTGAGGTGCAGCGTGAATTCCTTGTAATGCTTGGTACGCAGTTGCGGTGCTTCGCTCGCCTCTTTCAGGCGCTGAAACTCCATGAAGCCGGTTACTTTTCCCATGATCTATCCAGGTTGTACAACTTTTTTTTGATGCGGATGAGGGCTGTCGAGCGTGGCACCTGTTGTGCGACGTTTTCGCGTGGGCACGATACAGCTGTGCCCACCCTACCGGTTAATTATGCAGGTGTCTTTTCTTTGGTGGCCTTGGCTTTGCGGGCCGCATCCATCTCACCCAATGCACGCTTGTACTCGGTCGGAAAGACCTTGACGAACTTGCTACGCGCGTTGCTCCAGTCATCGAGCAAATTACGCGCACGCGTGCTGCCGGTGTACTTGAAGTGACGCTCGATCAGGCTCTTGAGAATCGCTTCGTCGGTCTGGCCTTCACCATTGCGTTCGAGGCTATGCCAGCGCGCCTTGTCACCGATGGCTTCTTGCTCGGCACGTGGCACGACTGCATCC
>CAILRJ010000176.1 GCA_903836575.1 uncultured Burkholderiales bacterium | reverse complement strand
TCAAGCCGTCCTCCCGCCATGCGGGCGACGGTTTTTTTTATTGGCTGGCCGTTAAAATGAGGCCCTCGATGCCATCCAGAAAATCCCGTTGAAACCACCCCGCCAGCGCAAGATCATCCACTGCGATTGTGATTGCTTTTATGCCGCCGTCGAAATGCGCGATGACCCATCGCTGCGCCTGCTGCCGGTGGCCGTCGGCGGACGCGCCGATCAGCGCGGTGTGGTGGCGACCTGCAATTACGAGGCCCGTCGCTTCGGCGTGCATTCGGCAATGGCGACTGCGCAGGCGATTCAGCGTTGCCCCGGTCTCGTCGTGTTGCGCCCGACAATGGAAAAATACCGCATTGCCTCGGCGCAGATTCTGGCGATCTATCGCGATTACACCGCACTGGTCGAACCGCTCTCGCTGGACGAAGCCTATCTCGATGTGACCGATACCCATCTGCACGGCGGCAGTGCCACGCTGATCGCGCAAGAGATCCGCGCGCGCATTGCGGCCACAGTCGGCATCACCGCATCGGCCGGCATCGCACCGAACAAATTCATTGCCAAGATCGCCAGCGACTGGAACAAGCCCGATGGCCAGTTCGTCGTCCGGCCGCACGAGATCGATGCGTTCGTCGCCGCCTTGCCGGTCAAGAAACTGCACGGTGTCGGCAAGGTCACCGCTGCCCGGCTCAATGGGCTCGGTGCGCATGTCTGCGCCGACTTGCGCAGCTGGCCGCGCGCGGAACTGCTGCAACAATTCGGCAAATTTGGCGAGCGGCTTTACAGTCTGTGCCGGGGTATCGACGAGCGGGAAGTCAATCCGAGTTCCGAGCGCAAATCAGTCAGCGTCGAGGAAACCTACGTCACCGACCTGCCGGATCTGGCGGCTTGCGCGGCCGAACTCGAGCCGCTGATCGACATGCTGATCGTGCGGGTTCAGCGCGCGCAGGTCGAACGGCATATCCACAAGTTGACCGTCAAGATCCGCTTCGCCGACTTCAGCCAGACCACGGTTGAATGCGTCGCTACGACAATTGATCGTGGCATGCTGCTCTCGCTTCTGGAGACCGGGTTTCGGCGGCGCCAGCAGGCTGTGCGGTTGTTGGGGGCGGGTGTGCGATTGGGTGAAGAGGACGAGCCGGGAACGCAGTTGTCGTTGTTCGAATTTGGGGAGGGGAATGTTTGATCTCCCTTTATGGAAACGACGCATTGACCTGGCAGCCTGTCGGGCTTGAACAAGCAAAGTACTGCCAAGACCTAAGTTCGCTAAAAAAATAGGCAGTGATATCCAATACGGCTGCAGAGTGGCGCAGCCCTGCACCAGACGCGCCAGCAGCGTGGCAGGTCTTTGAACCCCGCCCTGCATACTGCCCCTGCCGAAGGTCGAAGGCCGACCAACTAGCACTGTGAAGGCATCGCATTGCCCGCAAAACCTTTCTGTAATCCGGACCGCCTGGCATGGCATACATCGACCGTCGGGTCCATGGCAAGCCTGACGGATCACGTCCGGCCTTGACGCAAACGACCTGATAAAGCGATACCCAGTCCCTGTTAAACGCATAGGCGGCACCGGCAAGAAAAATCCGCCAGATGCGGTAGCGTCTCTCGCCGACAATTCGTTTGATGTCGTCGGTTCGAGCCTCGAAATTATTCGCCCACAATGCACAGGTTCTGGAGTAGTGGCGACGCAGGTTTTCGATGTCAACGGCTTCCAGATCACCTTGCTGCAGCGTCGACAGTACCAGTCCGATATGCGGCAACCCGCCGTTCGGAAAAACGTACTGATCGATGAAGTCGCCATTGCCGTGCGGTGACTGGCCACTGTCCGGATCGGTGGAGGTGATGCCGTGATTCATCGCGACACCATCATCGCGCAGCAAGGTGTGGATCTTCGTGAAATACGCTGGCAAGTGATCCAGTCCGACATGCTCGAACATGCCGACACTGGTGATCCGGTCATAGCATCCGGTCACATCGCGATAATCTTGCAGCCGTATCTCGACCCTGTCTGCCAATCCGGCATCGGCAACGCGCTGCCGTGCATAGGCGGCCTGATTTTCGGACAAGGTAATACCGACACAATGCGCGCCGAAATGCTGTGCTGCACGCAAAACCAGTGCGCCCCAACCACAACCGATGTCCAGTAGCGTATCGCCGGGACGCAAACGGATCTTGGTCAGGATGTGGTCGATTTTCTGTCGCTGTGCGGTCTGCAAGTCATCGCTGTCCTGCTCGAAGTAAGCGCAGGAATACACCATGCCTTCGTCGAGCCAGCACTGGTAGAACGCATTGGATACATCGTAGTGATACCGGATTGATTTACTGTCCAATGCCTTGTCATGTCGTACCTTGCGTATGGCCCGCACCTGTTTTTTCCGGGTGGGCAACATGCCCGCTGCAAGTGCATTGCCGACCGAGACGATCGCTCCCGGCGATCCTTCGATTTCGATTTTTCCCTCGACGTAAGCTTGGCCGAGTGTTGCTAGCGATGGCTTCAGCAACCACTGCAGTGCCGAGACATGCGGTACCCTGACGGTCACTTGTGGTGGTCCCTCGCCAAGGTTGATGCTCTGGCCGTTCCATAATTCGACGCGCAGCGGCAACACCATTTGACTGGTGATTTGCAGCCGCCATTGTTCAATTTTTTTTGCCAGAACATCATGCCCTCTCGACGCGGATCTGACTTACGGTCACCCAGTGCCTACTTGTCGCCGCCTAAGCCTACTTGCCAATCTTCTTACCTGCGTCATTATCATCGGCACCGGCACCGGCACCCGCACCCGCACCATGCGTCCGAGATAGCGTTTCGTGCGCCGCAGCCAATGCCCTGTTTGCCGCCGTACTTGCCGCCTTCGCAGCATTCAACGCGGCTGCCATTCCCGACTCGGTGGCTGCTCTGGATACTTGCAGTGTCTTGGCCCATGCATCACTGGCCGCCATTGCCGCATTTCTTGCAGCGACTTCTATTTCCTTTGCTCCGGCTGACGTCGCTGCCGTTGCTTTCCTGTTCGCATCAGCAGCCAGTTCGGCAGCTTTTGCTGCCGCCTTGTCTGCATTCGCCGCAGCCTCTTCTGCCATCTGCGTCGTTTTCTGTGACAGATCGTTGACGACCTGTTCTGCCTGATCGACACTGGCTTTCGCCGCATCCTCAGCTTTGGCTATCGCTTCGGCTGCCTCACGCGCCGCCTTTTTTGCCAACTCGGCGGCGGCCTTCCTGACCTCGGCACTAACTTCATCCTGAACCCTGTTGACTTGGTGCTCGGTAGCCAAGGCGATCGTGCAAATCGGCAAGGCGAGAACCATGAGCCCTTTTTTCAAGCAGATCATTTTTCCTCCTTGAGGTGACATTCACCCGATCCATCAAAACTAACAAGTGGGCCGCATTACTTGATGCTGAGCTGGAACTGCGATCTGGATGTCGGTCTGGCTTTGGGCAGCGCAATGTTCAACACCCCGTTGTCATAACGTGCCGTTGCCCGCTCTATGACTACCGGCGCGGGCAATCGCAAGGTTCGATTGAACATCCCGTATGCACATTCCATTAACCGGTAACGGCCATGTGCCGACTCGGTTTCGCATTGCTTTTCGCCACGCACGACGAGGCAGTCATCCTGTATCTGAATATCAAAATCTTCTTTGTGCATGCCGGGCACTTCCAAGCGAACGACAATCTTGTCCGGGTCTTCGACAATATCGCCCGCCAATACGGACCAGCTACTTTCCATTCGTTGATGACCTGTACGAACCGGCACTGCGTCAGAAGTATTCTTGTCTGCAGGAAGTCGGTCAAAATGCGTCAGCGCATCCCATCCCTGCTGCCTGAGTGAGCGCCACCCTTCACTAGCAGATTCCCAGAGGTCTTCCGCATTCTGTTTTATGTTTGAAAGTATTCCCATCGCATCCTCTTTACTTGAATGCTTTGTCCAGTAAAAATTGTCGCAATCGATGCAGGCTATTTACAGCTAACTGCGACAGCTCATTTATCCAGAAAAATAATTCTGTTCGGTAGTTGTTCTACCGAACAGGTTATTAATACCGACTCAGGTAACCATGATTTTCTTCGTGCTCTTACCGGGTTTCTTGGATAATGTCAGTTCCAATATGCCATCTTGATATTTAGCGATAGCATTTGTTTCGTCAATATCGGATGCTAGCGTAAAACTGCGATAATTCTGGCCGTAATACCGCTCATTACACAAAATAGTTTCACCTTCCTTTTCAGTAGTTTCCCTTTTTGTTTCAGCCGTAATCGATACCTGATTGCCATCAATATCAACTGTAATATCTTCTTTTTTTAATCCCGGTATTTCTGCCTTTATTTGGTAGACTTTTTCAGTTTCCGACACGTCGATCTTGATTTGCGGAGCGGTATCAAAATTTTGAAATACCGGTGCTAACTGAAACCCCCGGAAAAAATCATCAACATCCCGCAAGCGCCTTGGCAGATTAATTTTGCTGAATGGTTCGAAATTCATCAAACTTTGGGACATGTTTTATCTCCTGGTTTAGCGTAAAAGAAATAAGTCTTCGTTATCATATTGAATTAACGCCATGATAAATAAATTATGACTGCTTCTACGGGAATTTTAAATTTCATCTTACATAATAAGTTTAAGCTTGATTATTGAATTCTTGCAATTAAAAATTGATGCAACACATTCATTGCGGCTAAGTAAAAACAAAGAATTACATGACCAATATAAGCGTTAATGAATGAAATGGCGACCGCTCAAGATTGATCGAGATCAAGGGTGAAACATCTGTACAAATATTGTTTTGGCTTATTTTTTATATTTATTAATTCGAAATATATTTGTTAACTCACCACAAGAAAATTTCATCGATGCAATAGAAGCGGATATGGCTCTTTCACGTATTGGCGCAGGCATGGAGTACACAGGACAAGGACGCTTACCTATTCCACCGACTACGCTTGTCGGCCATGAATGGCAGCAGGTTATGTACCGCCGATACGGCGGTGTCAAGCAAAATATCCGGGGTGCCCCGGAGAGGGTACCTGCAAGCGAACAATAGTGATGAGACAAAAAAAAAGCCTGCTTGCGCAGGCTTTTTTATATTGGCGGAGTGGACGGGACTCGCCTACCTGAGGCAGGCCGCGCACTCGCTTGCAAGCGCGTGCCTTCTCGTCCCGCCGTGAGCCGCGCAGGCGGATCACTCCACTCCGGTAAATGTGACCGCAAGCGTGCAATAGTGATGAGACATAAAAAAAG
>CAILRJ010000175.1 GCA_903836575.1 uncultured Burkholderiales bacterium | reverse complement strand
TTTTTCGCCGGGCAGCGGCGGGGTCAGGTCGGTCAGCGGCACCAGCAAGCCGTTGCGCGGAATGACTTCGCGCTCGTGCGCAAAATAGATCGGCGGCAGTTCCAGCTGTTCGCGGGCGATGTATTGCCAGACGTCGAGTTCAGTCCAGTTCGAAATCGGGAACACGCGCATGTTTTCGCCGGCATGGACGCGGGTGTTATACAAGTCCCACAGTTCCGGGCGCTGGGCTTTTGGATTCCATTGGCCGAATTCGTCACGGAAGGAAAAAATCCGTTCCTTGGCGCGGGCTTTTTCTTCATCGCGGCGGGCGCCGCCAATGCAGGCATCGAACTTGTACTTGGCGATGGTTTCGAGCAGCGTGACGGCTTGCGCGGCGTTGCGCGAATCGGTGGCCGGATTACGCAGGCGCACGGTGCCGCGCTGGATCGAATCCTCGACCGAACCGACGATCAGGCGTTCGCCCAGATCGGCCACGCGCTTGTCGCGGAAGGTAATGACTTCGGCAAAATTATGGCCGGTATCGATGTGTACCAGCGGGAACGGAAAAGCACCCGGACGGAAGGCTTTCTCGGCCAGGCGTAGCATCACTACCGAGTCTTTGCCGCCCGAAAACAACAGCGCCGGATTGGCGCATTCGGCCGCGACTTCGCGCATGATGTGGATGGCTTCGGATTCGAGCCAGTCAAGATGACGGTTGCTGGCCGCATCCAGGGAAGGGTTATCGACTACAGGATTCATGGTGTCTTTGAGAGGTAAATGATTAGGTCGGAGCGTGGCGGATAGCGCTGCTCAGGTCGCCGGTTTGATGCGGATCAGCTTGCCATCGACCACATGCAGACCGCACTCCTTGGAGTCCGGATTTTCCCACCACCAGCGGCCGGCACGCACGTCTTCGCCCGGCTCGATGGCACGGGTACAGGGCTCGCAACCGATCGACGGATAACCGCGATCATGCAGCGGGTTGTACGGCACGTCGTTGTCGCGGATGTATTTCCAGACATCCGCTTCGGACCAGTCCGCCAGCGGATTGAACTTGGTCATGTCGTGGGCGTCGTCGCGTTCCTGCACGTCGAGTCCGGCGCGGGTGCTGGACTGGGCGCGGCGCTGGCCGGTGACCCAGGCGGTGTTGCCGGCCAGGGCACGATTGAGCGGATCAACCTTGCGGATGTGGCAGCATTCCTTGCGCAGGTCAACGCTGTCATAGAAACCATTGAGCCCGTGATTATGGACGTAGGTTTCGACGGCGACCGGGTCAGGCGTCATGCGCACAATGTCATACGCGTAGCGGTCCTTGATCGTATCGAGCATGCCCAGTGTCTCGGCATGCAGGCGGCCGGTTTCCAGTGTGAAGATGCTGATCGGCAGGCCGGTGCGCAGGATCATGTCGGTCAACACCATGTCTTCGGCGGCCAGGCTGGAGGCAAACACAGCCGGCGAAAAATCGACGGCGATGCGGCCCAGCGTGGCCTTGGTAGCGGCGACCAGTTGGTCGTGATCGGTTAGCGCGCCGCTCATGAGGCAGCAGCCGGTCGTTGCGCGCGACGAAACAACGGGGTTTTCTGGTCCAGCGAAGTCTGGTACGACTCCGAAAAATCGGTCAGGCCTTTGAGCGCGTCATGGATGCTGCGATCTTCGCGCGTGGCGAAGGCATCGAAGCCGACCCGGCTCATGTAGAACAGCTGGTCACGCAGCACGTCGCCGATGGCGCGCAACTCACCCTCGTAACCCATGCGGGCACGCAAATTGTAGGCGGTCGAATAACCACGACCATCGGCAAATTTCGGGAAGTCCACGGCGATGACAGCGAAGCGGGCAAGGTCATCCTTGATCGCTTCGGCGCGTTCGCTGCTGGCCAGCCAGACACCGAGTTCGGTGCGCCCGGCCAGCTCTTCACGGCGGGCTTGCCAGACGCTCAGCGGCACGATGACTTTGCCGGCGGGCAGGGCGACGGTGTCGGCGGTGTCGCCTTCGGCCAGGCGCAGGACAGTCCAGTCATCGCTGACGATGGTGCGGTGTTTGATGATGTCACGCATGAGCGTCTTCTCCGGCGATGTGATGTTTGGTCTTGATCGGTGTGGCATAGACGTGTTCCTTGAACGGTGCCACGCCGACACGGCGGGTGGTGTCGATGAAACGTTCGTCTTCGAAGCGGTCGCGTACATAGACTTCGAGCAAACGCTCGATGACAACCGGCATTTGCTGCGCCGAGAACGACGGGCCGATGATCTTGCCGATCGAACTTTCATTGCCTTGCGCGCCGCCGATCGAGACCTGGTACCACTCGGAGCCATCCTTGTCGACACCGAGGATGCCGATATTGCCGACATGATGGTGACCGCAGGCGTTGATGCAACCGGAGATGTTGAGTTCGATCTCGCCGATGTCATGCTGGAAGTCGAGGTTGTCGAAGCGCTCGGCAATGGCGGCTGCGATCGGGATCGACTTGGCATTGGCCAGCGAGCAGAAATCGCCGCCGGGGCAGCAGATGATGTCGGTCAGCAGACCGATGTTCGGCGTGGCCAGACCGTGTGCCTTGGCTTGCTTGAACAGCTCGGGCAATTCGGATTGCTTGACGTCGGCCAGCACCAGATTCTGTTCATGCGTGACGCGGATTTCGCCAAAACTGAAGCGGTCCGCCATGCGGGCAACGAAGTCCATCTGTTCGGCAGTCGCGTCGCCGGGAGGTACGCCGGTTTTTTTCAGGGACAGCAGGACAATCGCATAGCCGGGTACTTTGTGTGCCTTGACATTGCGCCGGGTCCAGGCGCCGAAGGCCTTGTCGCTGGTTTTCAGCGCGGTGATGCCGGCATCGTCGCCGGCAAAAGTAGCGTAATCATGCGGCGTGAAGTACGACGCAACACGGTCGAATTCTTCTTGCGTGAGCGTGCTCGGTCCGTCTTTCAGATCGACCCATTCGGCTTCGACCTGGCGCTGGAATTCTTCGATGCCGATGGCCTTGACGAGAATCTTGATGCGCGCCTTGTAAATATTGTCGCGCCGGCCATGCTGGTTGTAGACGCGCATGATGGCTTCGGTGTAAGTCAGCATGTGTTTCCATGGCAGGAACTCACGCACCACGCTGCCGAGAATCGGCGTGCGGCCCATGCCGCCACCGGCCATCACGCGCAGGCCGAGTTCGCCGGCGTCGTTGGTCATCACGGTGAAGCCGATGTCATGCACGGCAGTCGCGGCGCGGTCTTCGATGGCACCATTGAAGGCCAGCTTGAACTTGCGCGGCAGGTAGGCAAACTCCGGATGGAAGGTGCTCCACTGGCGCATGATTTCAGCCAGCGGCCGCGGGTCGATCAGCTCGTCGGCGGCAACGCCGCAGTATTCGTCCGAGGTGATGTTGCGGATGCAGTTGCCTGAAGTCTGGATCGCGTGCATTTCGACCGAGGCCAGGTCGGCCAGGATCTGCGGCGTTTCTTCGAGGTTGATCCAGTTGTACTGGATGTTCTGGCGCGTCGTGAAGTGGCCGTAGCCGCGGTCATACTTGCGGGCGATTTCGGCAAACATGCGCATCTGGTTCGACGACAGCATGCCGTACGGGACGGCCACACGCAGCATGTACGCATGGCGCTGCATGTACAGACCGTTTTGCAGGCGCAGCGGTTTGAATTCTTCTTCGGTCAGCTCGTCGGCAATGCGGCGACGGACCTGATCGGCATATTGAGCGATGCGTTCCTTGACGATCTGGTGGTCGTACTGGTCGTAGTGGTACATCGTGAATCCTGACTTGAATAATGATGCGAAATGAGGTGGCTAATTATTTGCTGCGGCCTTGCCGTGAATCAGAACACCAGCTTGAAAGCCACGCCGGTCAGCGTCACGGCCAGCAGGCCACGCAACAGTTTGTCCGGTACCGCACGTGCGGCCAGCGATCCTAGCGTAATGCCCGGTACCGAACCGATCAGCAGCATGACCAGCAATTCCCAGTTGATCGATCCGATCCACCAGTGGCCTAGCGCGGCAATGGCGGTCAATGGTACGGCATAGGCAATGTCAGTGCCGGCAATTTCTGCTGGTTTGAGCTTCGGATACAGCAGAACCAGCAGCGTCGCACCGACGGCACCGGCGCCAATCGAGGAAATCGTCACCAGTGTGCCGAGCACGACGCCGGCGATGATGGTGGCGTTCGCCTGCCGGGAACCTTCCAGTTGATATTGCGGATGCGCTGCCATCCAGCGCTGCATGCGGGTGCGAAACAGGATCGCCAGTACGGTCAGCATCACCGATCCGGCAATCGAATAGCGGATGATCTGGCCGATGGACGCGTCGAGTCCGCCATAATATTTAAGTACGAGGGTGGCCGCCACGGCAGCCGGCAGTGCACCCAGACACAGACGCCGGACGATGTCCCAATGAACATTGCCGCGAAAGCGATGGGCAAAGGTGCCGGCGACTTTGGTGGCCGAGGCGAAGGCGAGGTCAGTGCCGACTGCCACCGTCGGCGAGATACCGAACAGTAGCGTCAACAGCGGCGTCATCAGCGATCCGCCACCCACGCCAGTCAAACCAACCAGCAATCCGACCGCAAAACCAGAAACTATATAAGAAAGAGTCATGACATCCTGATCAAAGTAGCCCGAATCGTAATAAAATTCGGGGTAGTTGCCAACTACAGAGTAACTATTTGCTTATATGCGCTACGGGCACAAGCAAATCCGGCAAGCGCCGCTTCAGGCTGCGTTGCCTGATCCAACAGAAAGTCGTCATGAATTTGCATCAATTCCGCTTTGTGCGCGAAGCCGTGCGTCAGAACTACAACCTGACCGAAGCCGCCAAGGCACTGTTCACGTCGCAGCCGGGCGTCTCGAAAGCCATCATCGAACTCGAAGAAGAACTTGGGGTCGATATTTTTACCCGCCATGGCAAGCGCATCCGCGGTCTGACCGAGCCGGGCCGTGCGGTGCTGAAGGCGGTCGAAGTCATCATGCAGGAAATCGATAGCCTGAAAAGTATCGGCAAGGAATTCGCCGCCCACGACAGCGGCAGCTTCACGATCGCGACCACGCACACGCAGGCACGCTATGCGTTGCCGAAGGTGGTGCAGGCCGTCACGCAGCGTTTTCCGAAAGTGCGCTTGTCACTGGTGCAGGGCTATCCGAAGCAGGTCGCCGATCTGGTGCTGAGCGGTCATGCCGATATCGCGCTGGCCACTGAATCAATCATGTCGATGGCCGGCCTGGTTTCGATCCCGTGTTATCAATGGGAGCATGTGGTGGTGGTGCCGCCCGAGCATCCGCTGCTGAAATCGAAGTCGCTGACGCTCGATGAGATCGCGGCGTATCCGCTTATTACGTATGACAATGCATTCACCGGCCGGGCCAAGATCGACCATGCGTTTCAGTTGCGTAATCTGAAACCGGATGTGCTGCTCGAGGCGATCGATGCCGATGTCATTAAAACCTATGTCGAACTCGGCTTGGGCGTTGGCATCATCGCCGGCATGGCGTACGATGCCGAACGCGATAAAAACCTGCGGATGATTTCAGCCGGTCACCTGTTCGGCACCAACGTGTCGCGGGTCGCGCTCAAGCAAGGGGCTTACCTGCGCAGCTATGTCTATACGTTCATCGAACTGTTGACGCCGACCCTGAACCGCAAATTGATCGAGCAGGTCATGAGCGGCGAAAAAGAAATGTATGAGCTGTAATGCGGAACTGTAATTCGACTGTCTGAACAACAATGAGTGTGAATCAATGAGTGCCAATAGCAATAGCAATAGCAATATCCACGTCAATACCAACATGGCCGAGTATTACGCCAAGCGGGCCGACCAGTATGACAATGTCTATGCCAGGCCTGAGCGCCAGGCTGACCTGCCGGTCGTGCGCGACTGGCTGCGCAATGCCGTGGCCGGCCAGCGGGTGCTGGAGATCGCCTGCGGCACCGGTTACTGGACCGCCGAAGTCGTCCAGACTGCCGAGCATGTGCTGGCAACCGACATCAATGCCGAAGTGATTGCGCTGGCACGCGCCCGCAACCTGCCGGCCGACAAGGTCGACTTCGCGTTGGCCGATGCGTTCGCGATCGAGACCGCGCAGCCCTTCACGGCGTGCTTTGCCGGTTTCTGGTGGTCGCATGTGCTGCGCGAACAGCAGGACAGTTTTATGGAACGTCTGCGCGAACAGCTGGGCAAGGACACGCTGGTGGTGATGATGGATAACGTCTATGTCGAAGGCATCAGCACGTCGATCGCGCGCACCGATTTGCTCGGCAACACCTTCCAGATTCGCCGGCTTGGTAGCGGCGAGCGCTACGAAGTGGTCAAGAATTTTCCGAGCGACAGCGGCTTGCGCAAGCGGCTGTCACCACATTTGAAAGACATTCGGATTCAGCGCATCGAGCATTACTGGATGCTGACGGGACGGTTGAAGTAACGCAGGCCGGGCACGGCTTGTTTTGCCCGCGCACGCGCAGGGAATCAAGCCGCCGTCAGCTCCCCATACAACGCTGAAAACTCATTGCTGAGCTTGTGGTTCTTGTCCAGATGGATCATCGGCAGGCAACGTCCGTGCGACTCGCGAATTACGATCGAACTTGACAGTTTGCTGTTGAGTACCGGCAGGCCTTCGGCGATCAATTCGTTGACCAGTCGTTGCGGCAGGTTGGCACGCGGCTGGAACTGGTTGACGACGATGCCTTCGATGACCAGTCCCGGATTATGATCGGCACGGATTTCGGCGACATTGTTCATCAGCGTATAGAGCGCCTCGCGCGAGAAATCATCGCAGTCGAACGGGATCAGGCAGGTATCGGCGGCAATGAGTGCCGACATCGTGAAGAAGTTATAAGCCGGCGGCGTGTCGATGATGATCTCGTCGAAATCCTTGGCCAGTTCAGTGAGCGCGTCGCGCAGCTTGTAAATCTTGTGGCGGGATTCCAGTTT
>CAILRJ010000174.1 GCA_903836575.1 uncultured Burkholderiales bacterium | reverse complement strand
GTGACCACCGACGGCATCCGCGAACTCGCCACCAGATACGTACCCGAGATGCGCGCCAAGGGCGCGGACCTGGTCGTCGCCATTTCTCATGGCGGACTCGATGACAGCCCTTATCTGCCTTCCATGGAAAACGGCAACTACTACCTTGCGCAAGTGCCCGGGATCGATGCGATGCTGATCGGTCACTCGCATCAGGTGTTTCCGAATGCGACGAGCACCGTCGCACAATTCAACCTGCCCGGCGTTGACAAGGTCAAGGGTTTGGTCAACGGCGTCCCGACCGTGATGGCCAATTTCTGGGGACAGCATCTGGGCGTCATCAAGCTGAAGCTGGCCTACGATGGCAAAGCGTGGTCGGTCGACAAGAGCAAGACGACCGTTGAAGCGCGCCCGATCAAAAAAATCGATGGCAGCTTTGTTGCCGCTGACCCCGGTGTGGCTGCGGCAATCGAGATCGAGCATCAGGCCACCATCGCCTACGTAAAAACCCCGGTTGGCAGCACGGATTTTGCCATGTCGAGCTACTTTGCCGACATTGGCGACATTGCTGCCATCGAAGTGGTCAACCAGGCACAGGCCGACTATGTCAGCAAGTATGTCAATGCCAACTTGCCGCAATACGCAGCGCTGCCGGTGCTGTCGGTCAGCGCACCGTTCAAGAGCGGCTTTGCCGGCGGCCAGGACTTCACCGATGTCAAGGCTGGCAATGTGGCGATCAATAATGCCGCTGACTTGTATCTGTATCCAAATACCGTGCACGCAGTGAAGGTCAGCGGAACCGATATCAAGAACTGGCTGGAGACGGCGGCCAAACGCTTCAACAAAATCGACCCCGCCGTGACGACTGCGCAGCCACTCATCAGCAGCTTCCCCGGCTATAACTTCGACATGTTCACCTCGTCCGATATCCAGTACGAGATCGACGTCACGCAGGCGATCGGCCAGCGCATTAAAAAGTTGTCGTACAAGGCCGTGCCGATCTTGCCCGATCAGGAATTCATCATCGCCACCAATAACTATCGCGCCAGTGGCGGTGGCAACTTTCCCGGCATCGACGGTACCAAGACCATTTATGCCTCGCCCGACGCCAATCGCGATGTGCTGATTGCCTATATCAAGGCAAAAAAGAACCTGACGCGCGTGGCAAACGGTAGCGACCGCAGCTGGCGCTTTACCAAAGTCGCGACGGCCGGCCCGGTGACCTTCAGTTCAGCAGCCGGCAAGCTGGCGCTGGCCCAGGCAGCGGGTATCACCAATGTCTCGGTGCTGGTAGCCGATGATGGCTCAGGCAAGTCGCTGTCGATCTATCAGATCGACCTGAGCAAATGAAGTGGCCGGGCTTCAGGCCGGGCTGGCCGGAGAAACCGGGCCGGGCCATCGCGCTGGTGCTGGTGGGTGCAGGTGTGCTGGTCGCCGCTCTGGCCAGCGACCGGAGTCCGACCGTGCTTCCCGTGCTCAAGCCGGCCGAAGTCGATCGGCTGCGCATGCAAGCCAGTGGTGGCCGCGACGGTGCTGCCCTCGCGGCACTACAGGATGCGGCACGCGACGGCAATCTCGACGCACTGCAGGCAGCTGCCGATGTTCTTCTGCAGGCGTCCGATCCGTCGCAGATCGGCGAGGGATTGGACTACGCCC
>CAILRJ010000173.1 GCA_903836575.1 uncultured Burkholderiales bacterium | reverse complement strand
CACTTCGCCCTGGTCCGGTTTTTCAGCAGCTGCTTCAGGGATGATGAGGCCGGACGCAGTTTTTGTTTCCTGGTCGAGGCGTTTGACGATGACGCGATCGTGCAGTGGACGAAGGTTCATGAAAACTCCTTAAAGTTCAGTAGGTTACGATTGTTTTGCGGCAATACTGCTGCAAAGATGACTTCACTGCGCAGCATTACCGCACCAGAAAAGTGGACCGCCGGGGAAGCTGTTAGCACTCTCTCCCGACGAGTGCTAAGTATATGGGCGACATGCTTGTTTTTCAAGCGCGGTCGGTGAGAAAGAGTGCTTGACGTATGCCGCAGGGGCGTCAGCGCCGAGGTTGACGACCCGGTTGTGCATCGGATGTTGCGTTATCCGGCGTCGCGTCAAAATGCAAAGCGGCTGGCCGCGGATAGGTATCCGGGGCCAGCCGCAAGGATTACGTATTGCTCCCGATCGTGCTGCTTCAGACCAGTACGATCTTTACATCCACATTGCCGCGGGTCGCGTTCGAGTACGGGCAAACTTCGTGCGCCTTATCGACCAGCGTTTGTGCCGCGGCCTTGTCCATGCCGGGAATGCTGATGTTGAGTGTGACGGCGATACCGAAGCCGCCCTTGTCATTCGGGCCGATGCCAACTTCAGCATGGATCGAGGTATCTGCCGGGACGGTGACCTTGGTCGCATTGCCAACGAATTTCATCGCGCCGATGAAGCAGGCCGAATACCCGGCTGCGAACAGCTGTTCCGGGTTGGTGCCGTCGCCGCCAGCGCCGCCCATTTCCTTCGGTGTGCTCAGCTTCAGGTCGATATGCTTGTCGCTGCTGACTGAACGGCCTTCACGGCCGCCGGTAGACGTGGCTTCTGCGGTATAGATGATTTGCATGGTTTTTCCAATGGTGAGTAGAGCGGCATCGAGATCGATGGCGTGGCTCAGTCTAACTCACAATTAGATTGCGTGCAATTTAATTGCTTGAAATATAGATTGCTTGCGGGTTGCTATTCGTTACTGCTGATCAGGTCGTTCCGTATCTGCAGCAGTTGCGAGCGCATGCCAACCAGCGTGGTCGGCGTCTTGCCGCTGGCGCAGACAATTTGCTCCGGTATGCCCTGGGCTTTGCGTCTTAGCAGCCGGCCTTCGCGGGTCAGGGTGATGCGGACCTGGCGCTCGTCGATGTCGTCACGCGTACGCACGACCAGTGCCAATACTTCGAGACGTTTGAGCAGTGGTGTCAGCGTGCCCGAGTCAAGGAAGAGTTTTTCACCAATATGCTTGACCAGTACATCGTCCTTTTGCCAAAGCACCAGCATCACGAGGTATTGCGGATAGGTGATGCCTAGCTTTTCGAGAAACGGTTTGTAGGTCTTGGTCATTGCCAGCGAGGCAGAATAGAGCGCGAAGCAAAACTGGTTATCCAGTGCCAGCATATCGTCAGCGGCGAGTGGAGCGGAGGGCATAGAGTTTCCTTGATCAGACGAAGAGTGGCGCGTGGGATAATCGGTTCTTATGTTTATCTGGCGATATGGTTGCAATGCTATGCGAATTCTGATGAGACTCCAAGTTGTGCTGGTTACTTTGTTGCTTGCGGGTACAGTCCACGCCGGATTGCCGGCACCGGTCGCAGCGGCGTTCACGCGCGCCGGGATTGCGCCGTCGGGCATCGGCGTCGAGGTGGTTGATATCGCCAGTGGTCGCAACGTGCTCAATCTCAATTCCGAACGGGCACTGAATCCGGCCTCGACGATGAAGCTGCTGACCACCAATGCCGCACTCGAATTACTTGGCCCGACTTATACCTTTACAACGCAGGCCTATACGCGCGGTGTGCTTCAGGATGGCCGGTTAACGGGGGATCTTATTTTGCGCGGGAGTGGCGATCCCAAGCTGGTGATCGAAAATTTCTGGTTATTCCTGCGCAAGATAATGGCCCAGGGTGTGCGGGATATTCGCGGCAACCTGGTGCTTGATCGCAGCGCCTTCGATGACACGGTGGTCGATCCGGCGCTGTTTGATGGTGAGCCGTTGAAAGCCTACAATGCCGGCCCCGATGCGCTGTTGCTTAACTTCCATTCAGTGGCGGCCACTTTCACTCCTGATTTTTTAAAAGACCGGGTGCAGGTCAGACTTGATCCGGCACTGAGCGGTTATCCGATACGCACGCCGCAGCTCACCATTGGCGACTGCAACGGCGACTGGCGCGTGCCGATTACTGCCACGCTGGAGACTGCCAGCGCCAGTTTCGATGGCGCGTATGCGTCCGGTTGTGGCGAAAAATCCTGGCAGATTCACCCGTACGCACTCAGCCGGAACCGGTATCTGGAACTGGTATTCCGCCAGCTCTGGAGTGAACTGGGCGGCACCTTCGACGGCAGCGTCATCGATGGCGTGGTGACGCCGGATGCGCTGGCGCTGGCGCAATGGGACTCGCCGCCAATGCCGGAGTTGATCCGCGACGTCAACAAGTTCAGCAATAACGTGATGGCGCGTCAGCTATTCCTGACGCTTGGCAGCACGGTACAACTCCTGCCTGCCAGCATCGCAGCGAGTCGCACCGCTGTCGCTGGCTGGCTCACTGCAAAGCAGATCGATGCAACTGGTCTGGTGCTGGAAAATGGTGCCGGTCTGTCCCGGCTTGAGAGGATTTCGCCGCGTACGCTGGGCGCCTTGCTGGTGGCCGCCTACCGGGCACCGACGATGCCGGAATTCGTCTCGTCGCTGCCGCTGGTTGGCTATGACGGCACGATGCGCAAGCGCTTGCGTTCGGAGGATGTGGCCGGCCATGCTCACATCAAGACCGGTAGCCTGCAGGATGTGCGCAGCATTGCCGGTTATGTGCAAGCGGCATCCGGCAAGCAGTATGCAGTGGTGTGCCTGATCAACGATCCGAATGCCGCGCGCGGTGGCCAAGCGCAGGACGCCTTGCTGCAATGGGTCTACGAAAACAAATAAAAAGTCGGCCACGACCCTGATCTGGCAGCAGCCAGCATTGCAACGTAGCGTGTGTTATTTTTGTTCACCCATTACTGACACGGAGTTCTCATGCCCACCGCTACCTGGAACGGCGCAGTCATTGCGCAAGCCGATTCTTCCGCCATCGAACTGGTCGAGGGCACCACGTATTTTCCGCTCGCGGCGGTGCATCAGCAGTATCTTGCACCTAGCGCAAAACACACCGTCTGCGGCTGGAAAGGCACGGCAAGCTATTACGATATCGTCGTCGATGGCAACGTCAATGCCGACGCAGCCTGGTTCTATCCGGAGCCCAAGGACGCAGCCAAGCAAATCGCCGGTTATGTCGCCTTCTGGCGAGGTGTGCAGGTCACCGCTTGATCCGGCCGCTCGGTCATGCCGCCGTGCTGGTGTCGGCGATGTCGTTGCAAGGTGCTATTGCCCAGCAGTGTCCGACTGGTGCCCCGATGACGTATCCGGTCAGTAAAGTGGTTGATCAGGTCGATGACTACCATGGTGTCAAGGTAGCAGATCCATATCGCTGGCTGGAAGACGGTAACAGCGCCGCTACACACGACTGGATTACTGCGCAAAACCAGCTGACGCAGTCCTTTTTGTCCGGGATTCCGGCACGCAGCGCGATCCGGGAGCGCCTGTCGACGCTCTGGAATTACGAGCGCTATAGCGTGCCGTTTCGCGAGAGCGGACGCTATTTCATCAGTCGCAACGATGGCCTGCAAAATCAGGCCGTGCTTTACACAATGGCCGAACTCGATGATGTTGCGCGCCTGCTGCTCGATCCGAATACGCTGGCCGCAGACGGCACCGTCGCACTGGCCGGCATGGCGGTCAGTCCGGACGGCCGGTATCTGGCCTACGGTACCGCTGCGTCCGGATCGGACTGGAATACCTGGAAGATTCGCGACATCGACAGCGGCAAGGATTTGGCTGACGAATTGGCGTGGGTGAAATTTTCCGGCGCGTCATGGAGCAAGGACGGCAAGGGATTTTTTTATAGCCGCTACGATGCCCCGGGCGAAGCAACCAAGCTGGCCGAGGCGAATTATTTTCAGAAACTCTACTACCATCGGATCGGCACGCTGCAAAGCGCCGATGCGCTGGTCTATGACCGTCCCGATCACAAGGACTGGGGTTTCGATGGCAAGGTCAGCGACGATGGCAGGTACTTGATCATCACGATCTGGCAGGGCACCGAGCGCAAATCACGGGTCTATTACAAGGATCTGGCAGAGGCCGGGAATCCGGTCCTGCCATTGCTGGACGCTTTCGATGCGGCCTACAATTTCATCGACAACAATGGTCCGGTATTTTTGTTCCGCACGGACAAGGATGCGCCGCGCAGCCGCATCGTTGCCATTGATGTCCGCCAGCCGGATAGTGCCGATTGGAAAGAGCTGGTGCCGGAGGCGGCCGAAACGCTGCTATCGGCCAATCTGGTTGGCAACCGGCTGGTTGGCAGCTACTTGCAGGACGCGCACAGCCGGATCAAGGTGTTCGATCTGAACGGTGTTTTTCAGCGCGACGTGGCTTTGCCGGGTCTTGGTACGGCATCCGGTTTTGGTGGCAAGCGCAATGAGGCGACGACCTATTATTCGTACACCGGCTTCACGACACCGACCACGATTTACCGCTACGACATCGCCAGCGATACCAGCAGCGTGATTCGCCAGCCCAAGGTGGCGTTCGATCCGGCCGACTACGAGACGCGCCAGGTTTTTTATCGCAGCAAGGATGGCACGCGCGTGCCGATGTTCATCGTCAACCGCAAAGGCATCGTGCTCGATGGCAGTAACCCGACTTACCTGTACGGCTATGGTGGTTTCAATATTTCGCTGACACCGGCGTTTTCGGTCGCCAATCTGGCCTGGATGGAGATGGGTGGTGTCTATGCGGTGCCTAACTTGCGTGGAGGTGGGGAATACGGCGAAAGCTGGCATCAGGCCGGCACCAAACTGCAGAAGCAGAATGTGTTTGATGACTTCATCGGCGCGGCCGAATGGCTCATTGCTAACAAGGTTACGTCGACACCGAAACTAGCCATAGGCGGAGGCAGCAATGGCGGCTTGCTGGTGGGTGCGGCATTGACACAGCGACCGGAATTATTTGGTGCCGCGCTGCCTGCCGTCGGCGTGATGGACATGCTGCGCTTTCACAAGTTCACGATCGGCTGGGCCTGGACTGCCGACTATGGTTCGTCCGACGACGCCGCGCAGTTCGCTGCGCTGCGGGCTTATTCGCCACTGCATAATCTGCGCAGCGGTACCTGTTATCCGGCCACGATGGTGACGACCGCCGACCACGATGACCGGGTCGTTCCGGCGCATAGCTTCAAGTTTGCAGCAGCCGAGCAGGCTGCGCAGGCCGGAGCCGCACCGGTGCTGATTCGCATCGAGACCAAGGCCGGCCATGGTGCCGGAAAACCGACCGGCAAACAGATCGACGAAGTCGCCGATCGATGGGGATTTCTGACCCGGGTACTGGGGATGGAGAATTCCAAGCCCTGACGTGCAGTCATCAAAAAGCCAGCGTGTTCTCCGGCTTTTTGATGGGGGCGAGCAGTCAGGCCGGCACCGTTTGAGCGCTAGATCGCCCGGATCTGCTCCCAGTCGGTCTGGCCCTGGAAAATCTTTTCGATGCCGTCCTGACGCAGCGTCATCATCCCCTCTGACACCGCCAATTGCAGGATTTCGGGTACATTGGCGCGCGCATGGATTTTTTTCTTGATCGCCGTTGTCGCGATCAGCACTTCGTGGATACCCAGTCGTCCCTTGTAGCCGCTGTCGTTGCACAGGTCGCAACCATCAGCCTTGTACAGGGCAATAGCGCCGTCATTTTTGCTGTATTGCTGGCGCCAGCGATGCCGGATCGTGTCTTTGTCGAGCTCGGTTTCAAAGCAATATTCACTGGCCAGCATGTCGAGTTCTTCTTCGCCAGCTTCATGAAAAATCTTGCAGTAATTGCACAGGCGACGTGCCAGTCGCTGTCCGACCACGCCCAGCAGTGCATCGGCAAAGTTAAATGGATCGAGACCGAAGTCGAGCAGCCGGACCACGCTTTCGGCGGCGCTGTTGGTGTGCATCGTCGAAAACACCAGGTGACCGGTAAGGGAGGCTTCAATGACGGTCTTCGCGGTTTCCGGATCGCGTGTTTCACCGACCATGATGACGTCCGGATCGGCGCGCATGAAACTGCGTAGCACCGCCGCAAAGGTCCAGTCGATCTTCGCCTGGACCTGCACCTGACGCAAGCCATCCTGGGTAATCTCGACCGGATCTTCGACGGTCCAGATTTTGCGTTCCGGCGTATTGATGAAGTTCAGCAGCGAATGCAGGGTGGTGGTTTTTCCGGAGCCGGTCGGGCCACAGACGAAGAGCAGTCCATGCGGTTTCAATGCCAGTTTTTTGAGCCCGTCAATGCCGTACTGCGACAACCCCAGACTCTCTATCGAGACCGCCTTCGGCGCGGCCAGAATCCGCATCACGATATCTTCTAGACCTTCGGTGGTCGGGATGGTCAGCACCCGTAATTCGATCGCTGCCGGTCCGTACTGCTCGAAATTCATCTTGCCATCCTGCGAGCGACGCTTTTCGGAAATGTCGAGGCGGCACATGATCTTGATGCGCGACACCAGCGCATTACGAAACTGCGCCGGGACCTCCGAATAGGCGTGCATCACGCCATCCTTGCGAAAGCGTACCCGTGTCGGTCGATTGCCTTTCAAGTTTTCGATGTGGATGTCGGAGACACCCTGTTCATTGGCATCCATGATGATCTTGTTGACGAGGCGCACCAGGGTGTTGTCGGATTCGGTGATGACCTCAGTCGGCAGGTCGAACTTGATCTCGTCGGCGCCGAGCTCGTAGACCAGTTCGGCGATATTGCTGCCTTCGCTTTGCAGCCCGTAGACTTGACTGATGACCAGTCTCAAGTCATCCACCGAGGCCATGACGGGATCGATTTTCAGCTTGGTAGTGAACGCCAGTTCCTGTAGTGGCTGATTGGCCAGCGGGTTTTCCATCGCCACCACCATGCGCGTGCTGGTCTGATACAACGGCATCACGTTGTACTTGCGCACGAAATCGGCCGGTACGGCCTTGACCAGCGCCGGATCAAACTTGAAGCCGCGCAGGTTGACGAAGGGAATACCCAGTTTCTGCGCCAGTACGCGCTTGATCGTATCGAGGCTGACAAAATTCATCTCGACCAGGATGTCGCCCAGCGGCACCTTGCGGTTTTGCGTCTGCGCCGCCAGTGCATCAGAGAGCTGCAATTCGGTGATCAGGTTTTCTTGCAGGAGTGCCTCGCCTAGCCGCAGTTGCGGTTTGTTTTTCTGACTTTGCAGTGCGGCTTCGATATTTTCCTGAGTAATGATATTTTTCTGTTTCAGGTAGTCACCCAGCTTTTGCGAGCGCAGCTGTTCCTGTTTTTCGAGGCCGGCGCTGACCTTGTTTTCGCTGACAAGATGTTCCTCTACCAGCATTTTTCCGAGTTGCTCGCCGAGCTGGTAATTCCTGATGACCTCTGCCGGAATAAAGCAGCGGATTACCTTGCTGGTTGCTTCGATCGGTACGTACAGAAACAAGCCAAACGGTTTTGATACCAGCCCCAGTGTCTGCGTCACGAACGGTTCTCCGCTGTGATAACTGATCACGCACTTCTGGCTCACTAGCGGTACTGTTGCGACATCGGTCAGCGCATCCGACAGCATCAATTGCGTCATCTCGACCGGATCGGTCAGGCGCAGGAGGCGCAAGTTGGCGAAAGCGATACGTACGCTGGTCGGGGCACGCCGGGTGCGGAATTCAAGAAACGCTTCGGCCCCGTCCATGCGTACGAGCAGGCCTTCCTGACTACGACTGTTCTGCATGGTGACATCGGCAGGTTCGATCCCGGTGCCATCGTTGACGCCGCTGGCTGACATCACGTCGTAATGCGCCGGTATTGGCCATTTGAAATCGGTCAGCATGGACTTTGAACTGACGATTTATGCGCGAGTTGATAGTTGATGGGGTGATGCATAGCGCTCTCCTGAAAATAGTAATGTTTTCACGGTAGTTCTGGCAGGCAAACCATGAGCATTTGCAGGATTTTAACTGACTTGTTTTATGGTTTGCACGATCTTGAACTGTGCGAGGGATGACCCCATCTCTTTACTGGTAACTAATGTTCGCCTTGGAGAATCACGATGACCCCCACTGAATCCCAGATGCTCAATGCGTTCCTCATGCAATTGCGTCAGGTGCAAGGAATACAGAAGGACCCCGAAGCCGCCGCCCTGATTGCTGACGCGGCGACAGCCCAGCCTGATGCGCTTTACTTGCTGGTACAGCGGGCGTTGCTGCAGGACCAGGCCTTGGCGAGCGCGGGCGCTCGCATTGCTGTCCTCGAGGCGCAGGCCCTGCCAGCTACTGCTGCGGTGCCGAGCAGCTTTCTCGATGGCGGAAACAATGTCTGGGGACGTTCTGCTGCTCCGGTCAGTGCTCGCGCTTATAACGCGCCAGTAACAACGGCTCCGGCGCCGCTGCCCGGTGCCGGAGCGGCAAGCGGACCTGCCGCAGTAGTGCCGCAGGCGCCGGCAGGTGCGGGATTTTTCGGTGGAGGTGGTGGCAATTTTCTCGGCACCATGGCGGCGACGGCCGCTGGCGTGGCAGGAGGAGCGCTTCTGTTTCAGGGTATCGGCTCCATGATGGGACATCATGGAGCCGCTGCGCCGGCGTCGCAAAGTAACGCTTTTTCGTCGATGGCCGAGAGTGTTGACAAGCCCGCGGAGGCAACGCCAGTCAATCCTGTAACGTCATACGGCACGGCTGACGCGAGCAATGCAGACGCTGCCGATCACGCAGGCGATATTGACTTTGGTGATGACGACGCGATGGCCTGACCGGTTACCGTCATAAAAAAAGGGAAGGGCGACAAGCCCCTCCCCTTTTTTTCAGGTCAGTGTTTTCAGACGGTGATAGCCACTTTCTGCTCCGCTGGCGCTGAGGTGCGAATCAGATGGTCGAAGGCGCTCAATCCTGCTTTCGACCCTTCGCCCATCGCAATGATGATCTGCTTGAAAGGAATGTTGGTGACATCGCCGGCAGCGAACACGCCTGGAATCGAGGTTTGACCACGCGCATCGATTTCGATTTCGCCACGGTTGGTCAAGGCGACGGTGCCCTTGATCCAGTCCGTATTTGGCAAGAGCCCGATTTGCACGAAGATGCCTTCCAGTGCGACCGTATGTGCCGATCCGTTGGTGCGATCCGTGTAGTGCAAGCCATCGACACGGGTGCCGTCGCCGGACACTTCGGTACTCAACGCACTGGTGATCACGGTGACGTTCGGCAGGCTATGCAACTTGCGCTGCAAGACGGCATCGGCGCGCAATTGCGTATCGTATTCGATCAGGGTGACGTGCGAGACGATGCCCGCCAGGTCGATCGCCGCTTCGACGCCTGAGTTTCCGCCGCCGATGACGGCGACGCGCTTGCCCTTGTAAAGCGGGCCATCGCAGTGCGGACAGTAGGCCACTCCGCGGTTGCGATATTCCTGCTCGCCCGGGACGTTCATTTCACGCCAGCGCGCACCGGTCGCCAGAATTACCGAACGGGCTTTCAGGCTGGCACCACTGGCTAGTTTGATCTCGATCAGGTCGCCCGGAATCAGCGCAGCAGCGCGCTGCAGATTCATCACGTCAACGTCATATTCCTTGACGTGTTCTTCGAGCGCCGCAACCAGTTTCGGGCCTTCGGTGGCTTTCACCGAAATGAAGTTTTCGATCCCCATCGTATCCATGACCTGACCACCAAAACGCTCGGCAACGATGCCGGTACGGATACCTTTGCGGGCAGCATAGATGGCCGCCGATGCGCCGGCAGGTCCGCCGCCGACGATCAGGACATCGAAGACGTCTTTTTTCGAAATCTTTTCGGCATCGCGCTTGACCGAACCGGTGTCGAGCTTGGCCAGGATTTCAGTCAGTTCCATGCGGCCGGAATCGAAGAATTCTCCATTGAGGTAGATGCTTGGCACCGACATGACGTTGCGTTCCTTGACTTCATCCTGGAACAGCGAACCGTCGATCATCACGTGACGGATTTTCGGGTTGATGACGGCCATCAGGTTTAATGACTGGACCACTTCCGGGCAGCTGTGGCATGACAGCGAAATGTACGTTTCAAACTTGTAGTCGCCATCGAGATTGCGGATCTGTTCGAGCACGTCGGCGTCAGTTTTCGGCGGATGGCCACCGGCCTGCAGCAAGGCCAGGATCAGTGAAGTAAATTCATGCCCCATCGGGATGCCGGCAAAACGGATGCCCATGTCGGCACCAACGCGGTTGATCGAGAAAGACGGCGTACGGTGGCCGTCGTTGCGGTGTTCGCGCAGCGTGACCTTGGTCGACAGGCTGTTGATGTCATTGAGCAGCGAGAGCATTTCAGCTGACTTGGCGCTATCGTCAAGCGAGGCGTCGATCTCGATCGGCATGACAACTTTTTCAAGGTAGGCTTTTAATTGGGCTTTGGTATTTGCATCCAGCATGATGTGCTCGCTTTCAAAAATGAGGTGTCAATAGGCGCATGGTCAGGCGCGCAGGTCGGGGCGCAGTACCACCACCGGAGTAGCCTGGGCTACCGGAGATTAAGCTAATCGGGGAGAGGTGCTGCTGATCGGCGTGCCCACACGGCACTGGGCACGCCTTGTTTAATACAACTTAGATCTTGCCAACCAGGTCGAACGACGGGGTCAATGTTTCTGCGCCCGGGGTCCATTTTGCAGGGCATGCCTCATTGGGATGCGCTGCGACGTACTGTGCGGCTTGTACTTTACGCAGCAGTTCGCTGGCGTCGCGGCCAATGCCGTTGTCATGGATTTCGCACAACTTGATTTCGCCTTCCGGATTGACGACGAAGGTGCCGCGCAGTGCCAGGCCTTCTTCAGCAATCATCACGTCGAATGCGCGTGTGAGGTGGCCGGTAGGGTCAGCCAGCATCGGGTAGGTAATCTTGCCGATGGTATCTGACGTATCGTGCCAGGCTTTGTGCGTGAAATGGGTGTCGGTCGAGACGCTGTAGATTTCGACGCCGAGACTCTGGAATGTCGAATAGTGGTCAGCCAGGTCACCCAGTTCGGTTGGGCAGACAAACGTGAAGTCAGCTGGGTAAAACACGAATACGGACCATTTGCCGATCAGGTCTGTGTCGGTGACAGTCGTAAATTTGCCATTGTGGTAAGCGTTGGCGGTGAAGGGAACGATTTTGGTGTTGATCAATGACATGGGAGTCTCGCTTTCGTTGAAGTGATTGAGTAATGCAGTAATCCAGTAATCAAGTGATTCAGTAGTTCAATGATTCAGTGATCCAGTAGACGAACAATAACGAAGGTTGGCGTCAACGTAAATGCAATTGTTTAAATGCATTCGATAGGGATAGGATATGAGGCCATTGTCCCGTTGCCAATAAAAAAGGGCCTGCCCTTGCGGTGCGGACCCTTCCGTCCAGCCAGATCAGGTTATCAGGCGAAGTTCTTCGCCACGAAATCCCAGTTGACCAGGTTCCAGAATGCTTCGACATACTTCGGCCGCGCATTGCGGTAATCGACGTAGTACGCGTGTTCCCACACATCACAGGTCATCAGCGGCTTGTCGCTGCCCGTCAGTGGGCAACCAGCATTGGAGGTGTTGGCCAGGTCGACCGAACCATCGGCCTTTTTGACCAGCCATGTCCAGCCGGAACCGAAGTTACCGAGGCAAGACTTGGTGAAGTCTTCTTTGAATTTCTCGAATGAACCAAACTTGGCGTTGATTGCATCGGCCAGTGCACCGGTCGGAGCACCGCCACCGTCTGGTGTCAGGCAGTTCCAGTAAAACGTGTGGTTCCAGACTTGTGCCGAATTGTTGAAAACGCCACCGGTTGATTTCTTGATGATGTCTTCAAGCGTTGCACTTTCGAATTCAGTGCCTTTGATCATATTGTTCAGGTTGGTCACGTAGGTTTGATGATGCTTACCATAGTGATACTCAAGAGTTTCTTTAGAGATATGCGGCGCAAGGGCGTCCATTGCATAAGGCAGGTCTGGCAGAGTGTGTTCCATAGTCGTCCTTTCAGGGGTGAAAATAAAAGTACAAGCAAAGCTTTGAAAACAGCGCCCATTGTATGTCGGAAGCCACGGCCTTGCAGCGCGCTAGCGTACATTGGCATTACTGCGGCAAGGCGGGCTGCACGCTGGCGATGCCGATCTGAGCGCTGCCTTCAGCCAACCGGACCGTGACGATTTGCCTTGGGCGCAATTGGGCAGTAGTGCGCGCGATATGTCCTTCGGCATCGACGATGATCGCGTAACCGCGTTCCAGCGTGCGTTGGGGGTTGAGCAATTCAAGCTGGGTCTCAAGACCGGATAAATGCAGGCGCAGGTGGGACGTGTGGCTGCCGATACCACTGAGCAGGCGCCGACGTTGCTCGGTCAATTGCCATCTTGCTGGCCGGGTGTCAGGTAATTGGAACGCCAGCTGGCTGCGCAGATGCCGCAGTGCATGTCGCGCATTGTTAAGTGGCGTGCGCGTTGCATTCCCCAGGCGTACTTGCCAGCCGGCCAGCCGGACTTGTTCGTGCCGGATTGTTGCCGCCGGGCTGACCAGTCGGCGCGACAGCCAGTCCAGTCCCTGATTGCGGTCTGTGATGTGGCGTCTGGTCATGCGCGACAAAGTGCGCGCAGTCAATTCGATTTGTGCGATCCACTCATGGCGAGGCCGAGCAGCCAGTTCTGCGGCCGCCGTCGGTGTCGCGGCACGCAGGTCGGCGGCAAAGTCGGCAATGGTGAAGTCGGTCTCATGGCCGATGCCGGCAATGACCGGAACCCGGCAGGCGACGATGGCGCGCGCCACTGTCTCATCGTTGAATGACCACAAATCCTCGATGCTGCCGCCACCCCGGCACAACAGCAACAGATCGCATTCGGCACGGCGCGAGGCCGTGGCGATTGCCTGGGCGATTTTTTGTGCGGCGCCATCGCCTTGAACGGGGGTCGGATACAAGATCAGTTTGATATGGGGCGTGCGGCGTTTCAGTGTGGTGAGTACATCGCGCAGCGCAGCCGCTTGCAAGCTGGTGACGATGCCTATCGTGTGCGGAAACAGCGGCAGCGGCCGCTTGCGTGCCGGATCGAACAAGCCTTCGCTCTCCAGCTTTTGCTTGAGCTGCAAAAAAGCCTCGAACAGGTTGCCGACACCAGCCCGCCGTATCGACTCGACACTGAGCTGAAAGTCGCCGCGCGCGGCGTACAGCGTTACCAGCGTGCGCACCTCCACCTTGTCACCTTCCTTGGGAAGAAATCCGGCGTATTGGGCGCGCCCCCGAAACATCACCGCACGCACTTGTGCCGATCCATCCTTGAGCGAAAAATACCAGTGCCCCGATGCTGCCCGCGTAAAGTTGGAGACTTCGCCGGCGACCCACATCAATGGAAAGTTCAGTTCCAGCATGCGCGCCACGGCCTGATTCAGTGCCGATACAGTCAGTACCGGGGAGGAGTTGTCTGGTTTGTCGAATAAAAGATCGGTGCTCATGCTCTCCTCATAGCGAACCCTGTCCACAGGGCCACGGGTCGTTGTGGATGTCGTGATTAAAACTTGTGTTCGATGGAACTATTCCTAAGTGCCTGATTTTAATGGAAAAGAGGAGGGTGTCATTTTTCCGTAACTATCAGGAAAAATACTGGTTTTGTTATGGCCTCACTCTGTGCAGAAAGTTATTCACAAAGTTATCCACAGTGTGCCGGAGGTTTTCGCTGCGCTATGCCGCATCGGACAGCAACATCGTCCTTGCATGCGCCGGCCTGGATTATCTCCTGAAATGCTGGACCTAAGGCCGCTTGCCCTGACTGCCACAACAAGTTACATTCGGGTTCCATACACTCACAATTTTCCAGGGAGAGCACTTTGTTCGCAATCATCCAAGCCGCCGGTTGGCCAATCTGGCCACTATTAATTGCATCAGTAGTCGGCCTGGCCCTGATCGTCGAGCGCTTGATCTATCTGCGTCGCAGCCGTATCTTGCCTGCCAAGTTGCTACAGGAAGTTATCCGGGTTTATCACAATGGCAAGATCAATGCCGAAATACTGGCTAATCTGGAGCAGAACTCGCCGCTCGGGCAGGTTCTCGCGGCGGGCTTGTCCAATGTCGATGCCCCGCGCGACATCATGAAGGAATCCATCGAAGAAGCTGGCATGGCCACCGCGCATGAACTTGAGCGTTTCCTGACGACGCTGGGGACGATCGCGACACTTGCGCCTTTGATGGGATTGTTTGGCACCGTGGTCGGCATGATCGAGATTTTCGGCGCACAAAATGCGACCGGCGCCAATCCCGTCCAACTTGCCCATGGTATTTCGGTAGCGCTGTATAACACCGGTTTTGGACTGGCAATCGCGATGCCGGCGCTGGTGTTTTACCGGCATTTCCGCGCGCTGGTTGACAGTTTCGTTGTGGACATGGAAATGCAAGCAGTCCGGTTTGTCGATACCGTGCACGGAAAACGGAAATGAAATTTCGTCGACGCAACGGCAGGGAAGATCCCGAGATCAATTTGATCCCGTTCATCGATGTATTGCTGGTGATCCTGATTTTTCTGATGGTCAGTACGACCTACAGCAAATTTACCGAACTGCAAATTACGCTGCCGACTGCCGATGCCGAAAAAGCGGTCGACCGGCCGTTCGAAATCAATGTCATGGTTGATGCGCAGGGGCGGTATGCGGTCAATAACGTGCCGGTATCGTTTCGCGATACGCGCGGTCTGGCCGACGAAATGCACAGTGCTGCCAACGCCAAGAGCGGTGACACGGGCAAGGATCCGATCGTGATTATCAATGCGGACGGGTCCGCCACGCATCAGTCGGTGATCAATGTACTGGAAGCGGCGCGACTGGCAGGTTTCGAGCGTGTCACGTTTGCAGCGCAAAGCGCCAGCAGTAAATAACTTTGTCTTCCGGTCCTCTCTCCTTTTCGCAGCGACTGATGGTTGTTTGGCAGCGGCGTGGCTTGTCAGCTTCCCTGTTGCTGCCGGTCGCCCTGTTGTTTGGTGCCCTGTCGGCCGTGCGACGATTTGCCTTTCGACAGGGCTGGCTGGCGAGTCACCGGCTGCCGGTGCCGGTAATCGTAGTGGGGAATGTGTTTGTCGGCGGTACTGGCAAGACGCCGCTGGTCTTGTGGCTAGTGGCGGCGCTGCGTGACGCAGGCTTTGTGCCCGGCGTGATTTCCCGCGGTTACGGCGCACAACAAGGGCTATCCGGTGCGGTGCTGGCGGACTCGTTGCCGCAACAGGTCGGCGACGAGCCACTGCTCATTGCGCGTCGCGCTGGCTGTCCGGTGTTTGTGGGCCGCGACCGCGTTGCTGCCGGACGCGCGCTGCTGGCAGCGCATCCATCAGTTAATGTGCTTGTCTCCGACGATGGCTTGCAGCATTACCGGTTGCAGCGCACGGTTGAAGTCGTCCTGTTCGACGAGCGTGGTGGCGGCAACGGTTGGCTATTGCCTGCCGGACCATTGCGCGAGCCGATGTCGCGGCGGCGCGATTTCACGGTGCTCAATGGCGCACTGGTGCCTGGAGGTTTTCCGGCAGACACCATCCGGATGACGCTGGCCGGCCAGCGCGCCGAAGCGCTGGCGCAACGTACGCGGTCGGTGCCGCTGGCTAGTCTGTCGGGTCGCATCCTGGCGGCCGCCGGCATCGGTCACCCGGAACGTTTTTTTCGCATGCTGCGCGATCAGGGCCTGCAGATCGACACATTGGCTCTGCCTGATCATCACGATTTTTCCGATAACCCGTTTGCCGGCATCAATGCCGACGTGATCCTGATCACCGAGAAGGATGCAGTAAAATGTGTCGAAATCGAGGTTTTGAAAATTGACCCGCGCCTGTGGGTCGTGCCTGTTGCAGCGTGCCTTGACGGCCCGCTGGCTGAACTCATTGTGGAGAAATTGCGTGGATACCCGACTGCTTGACATACTGGTTTGCCCGATTTGCAAAGGCCCGCTGGAGTTCGACAAGAAAGCCCAGGAACTGATCTGCCATGCTGACAGGCTGGCCTACCCGATCCGGGACGGCATCCCCATCATGTGGGCCGATGAAGCGCGCGAGACGGTGGCGCGTCATCTGGCTCCACCGGCCTGACGGGCCCATGTCCTTCATCGTCATCATTCCGGCCCGGCTCGCATCGACCCGTTTGCCGAACAAGCCACTGGCCGACCTCGGCGGCAAGCCAATGGTCGTGCGGGTGGCAGAACGCGCGTCACAGTCGGGCGCAGCGCGCATCATCGTCGCGACCGATCATGCCGATATCCGCGCGGCCTGCCAGTTGCATGGCGTCGAAGTGCAGATGACCCGCTCCGATCATCCTTCCGGAACCGACCGCATTGCCGAAGTGGCGGCAGCGCTCGGTCTGGAGCCCGAGGCGGTCGTGGTCAATGTCCAGGGTGACGAGCCATTGATCGATCCGGCGTTGATCGCAGCGACGGCGGCATTGATTGCCGATCAGGTACCGATGTCCACTGCGGCCCATGCCATTAGCGACAGCGTTGATTTATTCAATACGAATGTCGTCAAGGTGGTGCTGGACCAGCGCAATCGGGCATTGTATTTTTCGCGTGCCGTGATCCCTTGGCATCGAGATGGGTTTGCACTCTCGCAGGCCGCGTTGCCGCCCGGATATCAGCCACTGCGGCATATCGGCTTGTACGCTTACCGGAATGATTTTCTGCAAGCCTATCCGGCTCTGGCCATCAGTCCGCTCGAACAGGTCGAGGCGCTCGAGCAGTTGCGGGTGCTGTGGCACGGATTTCCGATTGCTGTTCATGTGACTGACAGCGCCCCGGTCGCCGGTGTCGATACGGCCGACGATCTGGTGCGGATACGCCGCCATTTCAGTTGAAATCTGCTGAATAATCGTATTAATCAATTTGTATGGTAAGTTTCGTGCAAAGTTCGTGTGATACAACATCAGGCTCAGGTCATGTTGTTCGAGACAATCACCACAAGAATTCAAAACTATAGTTAGGGAATAAAATGCGCCTTATCCTTTTGGGAGCGCCTGGTGCCGGTAAAGGCACGCAAGCTACATTCATTAAAGAAAAATTCAACATTCCTCAAATTTCGACCGGCGACATGCTGCGCGCGGCTGTCAAGGCGGGTACGCCGCTGGGCATCGCTGCCAAGCAGGTTATGGATGCGGGCGGACTGGTGTCGGATGACATCATCATTGGCCTGGTCAAGGAACGTTTAACCCATGCCGATTGCGCCAATGGCTATTTGTTCGACGGGTTTCCACGCACGATACCGCAAGCCGATGCACTGAAGGACGCTGGCGTCAGTCTCGATTACGTACTGGAAATTGATGTGCCCGATTCGGCCATCATCGAACGCATGAGCGGCCGGCGCGTGCATCCGGGTTCGGGGCGCACGTATCACGTCACCTTCAATCCGCCCAAAGTCGCCAACCTCGATGACGCAACGGGCGAAGAATTGATCCAGCGCGACGACGACAAGGAAGCCACCGTCATGAAGCGTCTGTCGGTGTACCACGAGCAGACTGAAGTACTGGTTGACTACTACAACCAGTGGGCTGAATCGGGAGCGCCCGGGGCGCCGAAGTATCGCAAGATTGCGGGGGTCGGGGCAGTAGAGGCCATACGGGACGCAGCGTTTGAAGCGCTGGCCAAGTAAGAAAACAGCGGACCATGTGTCCGCTTTTTGTTGGTCGCTCGTGTGATGTGGCTTACAGTAGCAGTCCACTTGTATCAAACAGTGGTCGCCATTGGCGAGGTAGCGTAGTGCAGGGGTAGTCCTGAGCATGACGACGCAGCAAATGCCGGCGCAATGCGGCGCTGTATCGCCATACTTTTTCCAATGTGAACGTGATTGTGAACATGAGGAGGAGTCGACATGGCAACAGCAGGGTTGTGGTTCGCCGTAGCATGCGCAATTGTCGCAGTGATATACGGTCTGGTATCGCGTAGCTGGATTCTGAAGCAGGATGCGGGTAATCCGCGCATGCAGGAAATTGCTGCTGCCATCGAACTGGGTGCCTCGGCGTATCTGGCGCGTCAATACCGTACCATCGGCATGGTTGGTGCGCTGTTGTTTCTGCTCATTGCGCTATTGCCGGGATTGGGCATCGTCACCGCCATCGGCTTTCTGGTTGGCGCGGTCCTGTCGGGTGGTTGTGGTTTCATCGGTATGAACATATCGGTAAAAGCCAATGTGCGCACCGCTCAGGCGGCTACGCGTGGCATGAACGACGCACTCGATGTGGCCTTTCGCGGCGGCGCCATCACCGGCATGCTGGTCGTCGGACTGGGACTGCTCGGTGTGACCTTGTTCTACTGGTACCTGAGTTCGACGGCCGTTGGTGCAGTCGTGCTGCATGACTTGCTCAAACCACTGATCGGCCTGGCCTTCGGGGCGTCGCTGATTTCAATCTTTGCGCGTCTGGGTGGTGGCATTTTCACCAAGGGAGCCGATGTCGGTGCCGACCTGGTTGGCAAGGTCGAGGCCGGTATCCCGGAAGACGATCCGCGCAATCCTGCCGTCATCGCCGACAACGTCGGTGATAACGTCGGCGACTGTGCCGGCATGGCGGCCGATCTGTTTGAAACCTATGTGGTGACGCTGATCGCGACAATGCTGCTGGGCGCGTTGCTAATCAAGGGCAATGAGGCGCAGGCGGCACTCTATCCGCTGCTGCTGGGTGCCGTATCGATCCTCGCGTCGATTGTTGGCTGCTCTATGGTGAAAGCCAAACCCGGCAAGAAAATCATGTCGGCGTTGTACACCGGATTGTGGTGGGCAGCGGGCTTGTCGTTGATCGGTTTCGCGGTCGTGACGTGGACCGTGATGCCGCCGGAGATGCGCTTGTCGATGATGGGGTCAGCCGTGGTCGGCATTGTCCTGACAGGACTGATGGTGTACATCACCGAGTATTACACCGGCACCGACTTCAAGCCGGTGCAGCACATCGCCCAAGCCTCGACCACCGGCCATGGCACCAACATCATTGCCGGGCTAGGCGTGTCGATGAAGTCGACGGCCTATCCGGTGCTGGCTGTGTGCGTCGCGATTCTGGTGTCGTATTACCTCGGCGGTCTTTACGGCATCGCGATTGCCGCCACGTCGATGCTGTCGATGGCCGGCATCATCGTCGCACTTGATGCCTATGGTCCGATTACCGACAACGCCGGCGGCATTGCCGAGATGTCCGGCATGCCCGACTCGGTCCGTGCCATCACTGATCCGCTTGATGCGGTTGGCAATACCACCAAGGCAGTGACCAAGGGCTATGCAATCGGATCGGCCGGACTGGCGGCGCTGGTCTTGTTTGCCGACTATACCCATGCACTTGATTCGGTCGGGAAAAGTACCTCGTTCGATCTATCGAATCCGCTCGTCATTGTCGGCCTGTTCATCGGTGGACTGATTCCGTATCTGTTCGGAGCGATGGCGATGGAAGCGGTCGGTCGCGCGGCAGGTGCGGTGGTGGTCGAAGTGCGACGTCAGTTCCGCGACATCAAGGGCATCATGGATGGTACCGGCAAGCCGGAATACGACAAGGCCGTCGATATGCTGACGACGGCAGCCATCAAGGAAATGATCTTGCCATCGCTGCTGCCGGTGATCGTACCGGTTCTGGTCGGCATGTTGCTCGGACCTGCTGCGCTGGGTGGATTGTTAATGGGTGCCATCGTGACAGGACTGTTTGTAGCGATTTCGATGACGACCGGCGGCGGTGCCTGGGATAACGCTAAAAAATATATCGAAGACGGCCATCACGGCGGCAAGGGATCGGATGCGCACAAGGCCGCAGTGACTGGTGACACTGTGGGCGATCCCTATAAGGACACCGCCGGTCCGGCTATCAATCCGCTGATCAAGATCATCAACATCGTTGCGCTCTTGATGGTGCCGCTACTGCCTGCCACAGGGCCGCAAATGGGCAGCGGACACAGCAGCATAAGAGTTGCGGCAATCACAGCACCAGCATCGCCAGCGCTATCCGTGCCGCCAGTACTTCGTGCGCCCAGATAGTAGTTGAGGTCTGCATCAAACGTAGGGTGACACAGGACGGAGGGCTGCCATGGCAGCCTTTTTTTCGGACAGGCGAAAAATTGCCGTTACAATCTGGCGAGTTTCACGTTGACGTTGACGTTAACGTCACGAGTACGGATGCCTTTCATTTTTCCAACCCAGCGAGAACAGTATGCAAATCAAAGACAATGTATTCCTGATCACCGGCGGCGCGTCGGGGCTAGGCGCTGCCACCGCGCGCATGATCGCCGCCAATGGCGGCAAAGTACTGCTGGCCGATGTTCAGGTTGAAGCGGGTATTGCGTTAGCGGCCGAGCTGGGTGGCCAGTTCGTTAAATGTGACGTGACCTCAGAAGTCGATGGCCAGGCAGCGGTTGATGCCGCCGTTGGTATGGGCACGTTGCGCGGTCTGGTCAATTGCGCCGGTGTGGCACCTGCCGTCAAGACGGTAGGAAAAAATGGTCCGCATCCACTGGAGGTGTTTCAGCGCGCGGTCAACATCAACCTGGTTGGCACCTTCAATATGGCGCGGCTGGCTGCGGCGGCGATGGAAAAAACTGACGGCGTCGAACATGGCGAGCGCGGCATCATCATCAATACCGCATCGGTTGCGGCCTACGATGGCCAGATCGGACAAGCGGCCTACGCTTCGTCGAAAGCCGCCGTGGTCGGTCTGACCCTGCCGATGGCGCGCGACTTGTCGCGCAGCGGTATTCGCGTGATGACGATTGCTCCCGGTATTTTCGAGACGCCGATGCTGCTTGGCATGCCACAGGAAGTACAGGATGCGCTGGGCAAAATGGTGCCGTTTCCGCCCCGGCTCGGGCGTCCTGCCGAGTATGCGCATCTGGCTAAAGCCATCATCGAAAACGTCATGCTCAACGGCGAAACCATTCGTCTGGACGGCGCAATCCGGATGCAGCCAAAATAAATACAGACTGATCTGCCGCAGTATGTTGCCGCAGATTTGTCGATGACAGCGGCGGGCGGGCAGCCTACACTGAGGCAAGCAATGTGCTTGCCTTTTTTGTTTTGCAGGGAGTCCGCATGGCCAAACTCAATCTTGTTTCCTTTGTTTTCAGTGTCGTCGCCTTGGCTGGTTGCTCTAGCCAGTCAACACCAGTTGTCTCTTCAACCCCATCCGCTCCCGAAGCCGCCACCGGCTATATCGAAAAAGTCGGTGTCGTGGCAAAAAAATTCATGATCGCCTCGGCCAATCCGCTGGCCACTGACGCCGGTTACCAGATACTTCATGCAGGAGGATCAGCCATCGATGCAGCGATCGCGGCACAGATGGTCCTGACCCTGGTCGAGCCGCAGTCATCCGGTATCGGCGGCGGCGGCTTCCTGATGGCGTTCGATGGTCTTCGTGTGAAGGCTTACGATGGCCGTGAGACTGCGCCGGCAAGCGCCACCGAAAAACTATTTCTCAATGCAGACGGCAAACCGATGGCGTTCAATGACAGCGTAGTCGGTGGTCGTTCGGTCGGTACGCCCGGCTTGCTGCGAATGCTGGAGCTGGCCTATCGGCAGGATGGGAAGTTGCCTTGGGCTTCGTTGTTCGGACCAGCCATCAAACTTGCCGAGGAGGGTTTCGCTGTTAGCCCACGTCTGGCCAGCCTGCTCGATGGCGAACAATTTCTGCAGCGCGACGCGACGGCTGCCGCTTATTTCTATGGCAAGGACGGCAAGCCGTGGAGAGCGGGCCATGTGCTTAAAAATCCGGCATTGGCGAGTGTTCTGCGCGAAGTTGCCGCTAGCGGCGTCGAGGCGTTTTATACCGGGCGGGTGGCGCGCGATATCGCGGCCAAAGTGCAAGGGCATCCCACAAATCCGGGTGGCCTGACGGTCGCCGATATTGCCGGTTACCAGGCCAAAGTGCGCGAACCGGTGTGCAGCGATTACCGCTCCTGGACCGTATGCGGGATGCCGCCGCCTTCTTCTGGTGGCATTGCGATTGCGCAAATGCTGGGCATGCTCGAAGCGCGCACCATGAGTGCCTATGCGCCGACGGATGGTGTGCTGGACGCCGAGGGCGTCCATCTGTTTGCCGAAGCGGGTCGACTGGCCTTTGCCGATCGTGCCCGCTACGTCGCCGATACCGACTTCGTGTCGCTGCCGGGCGGTAGCGCCAAGTCCCTGCTGGACAAGCAATATCTCGCTGCACGCGGCGCGCTGATCGGTGAAAAATCAATGGGAGTCGCACGGCCGGGTCAGCCACAGGCGACCATGCTGGCACAAGGCATGGATACCTCGCCCGAGTTCAATTCGACCTCGCATATCTCGATCGTTGATGCGCGTGGACATGCGGTATCGATGACCACCTCGATCGAAAACCAGTTCGGCTCGCGCCAGATGGTTGACGGGTTTTTGCTCAATAACCAGTTGACTGATTTTTCATTTGATGGCGCCGATGAGACCGGTCCGATCGCGAATCGGGTGCAGGGTGGAAAACGTCCGCGCAGTGCGATGTCGCCAACTTTTATATTTGAAAAAGGCACGCGCAAATTGATGTTATCGGTAGGGTCGCCCGGTGGTTCGGCGATTATCAATTATGTTGGCAAGATCATGGTCGGGATGATGGATTGGGGGCTTGATGTACAACATGCGATCAGCCTGCCCAACTTCGGTAGCCGCAACGGTCCGACCGAGTTGGAACAAGGCCGCGTACCCGATGCGCTGGTTGCGGCACTCAAAGCCAAAGGCCACACCGTGCGCATCATGGAGCAGACGTCCGGCTTGCAGGGCATCATGCGCCTGAACGTGCATGGCGAGGACGTCTGGTTCGGTGGTGCCGACCCGCGTCGGGAAGGAACGGTCAAGGGCGACTGATCGCCCGCTATGCACAATCATAAAAAAACCGGTCTGGTTCTGAGTGGCGGCGGTGCGCGGGGAGCCTATCAAATCGGCGTACTCAAGGCAGTCTCGCTCATCCTGTGCGAGGCTGGCTGGGCCGCCGAGCATAATCCCTACGACATCATCTGCGGAACTTCTGCCGGTGCCATCAATGCGACGGCGTTGGCCTGTCACGCAGATGATTTCGGTGAGGGGCTGCAGTTGGTGCTCAAAATATGGGAGAACTTTTCAGCCGAGCAGGTTTACCGCGCCGATTCTCTGGGTGTCCTGCGTTCAGGCGCGCGCTGGCTGTCGCTGCTGTCGTTCGGCTGGTTGTTGCGCCGGTGGCACGCCAATCCACCTAATGCGCTGCTCGACAATACCCCGCTGGTGACATTGCTTAATCGCATGCTGAATTTTCCGCGTCTCGATGCGGCACTACTCGATGGCAAGCTGCATGCGCTGGCCGTGACTGCGTCGTCTTACACCGGAGGGCAGCACATTACGTTTTATCAAAGTGAGGCCGAGATTACGCCATGGATACGGACACAGCGCGTCTCGATGCGGGCTCAGATCGGGGTAGAGCATTTACTGGCGTCGTCGGCGATCCCGTTGATGTTTCCTGCTACGCCGTTGTTTTGCGATGGACAACGCCATTACTGCGGCGATGGCTCCATGCGGCAGTTGGCGCCGATTTCGCCCGCCATCCACCTTGGAGCGGACAGGGTTTTCGTGATTGGCGCCGGTCGGTTGCATGAACCGGCACGGGATAGTGATTTCACCGCCCGTTATCCCAGCCTGGCGCAAATTGCCGGCCACGCGATGTCGAGCATCTTCCTTGACAGTCTGGCAGTCGATATTGAACGCATGAATCGCATCAACCTGACGTTGTCGGTACTGACGGACGCACAGCGCAGCCAGACGCAGTTGCGCCCGGTAGAAATGTTGATCATTGCACCATCGCAGCGACTCGACGAAATTGCCAGCCGGCATACGGGTAGTCTGCCCAAGCCAATACGGATGATGCTGGCCGGAATAGGCGCTACCGAGGTGCGCGGGGCGGCGCTGGCGTCGTATCTGTTGTTCGAGTCAAGCTATACGAGCGAGCTCATTGCGCTGGGTGAGCGCGATGCGCTTGCCCGGCGTGCCGACGTGCTGGCTTTTTTTGGTGTGGTTTCAGTGATACCTCAGTCGTCGTCGCGGTCGTGATGCCGGTGGTGGTGATGCCTGCGCCAGCCATATTCACGGTAACCCGGTGCAGGGTAGGGAACATAGGTCACCGGGTAGGCTGGTCTAAACACCGGCTCTGGCCTGATGTAGACAGGCGCTGGCTGCACATAAATGGGTTGGGGCGTGTAATAAACAGGTGGTGGCTGGACATACACGGGGGCGGGAGCGTAAGCATATGGTGCCCCAATGCTGACGGACCATTTGATACTCGAGCGGTCATTTGCGCTTGCTATGGAGCTTGCGCCCAGCAGGGCAAGGGTGATGCCGAGCGCGGCCACTATCTGGGTAACGGATTTAATCATCAGAATTCTCCTTCAGTGTTGGTAGCTTAATTAAACTTCAGCTGCCTCGTGCCTGTCTTGCCGTTTTTTGAAACAAACTGTTTTGAGCAAGGGCCCTCGCCAGAAATGCGCGGTGCCTGAGTCATTTCTCGGCGTTGTGCAGGGGTCTCTGTTCGGCAAGTAGTGATTCGGGTTGATTCAAGCAACACAACACGTTACCCTACCGGATTGCGCGCATATTTCTTTGCGCGACGCCACACAACCTCAAGGAAAGTGCCGTGTCCTTCAAGACGCCAAGACAAATGCTGCTCGGTTGCGTCGTGGCGATCCTTGCGTCGGGTGTCATGGCCCGGCAAATGCCGGAGCTAGAGAGTATCGCCGCAAGTGCGCTGCCGCCTCAAGCTCGAACGACGCTCGTGCTGATCAAGCGCGGCGGCCCATTTCCCTACACAAAAGACGGTTCTGTCTTTGGCAACTATGAACAACAACTGCCCCGGGAGAAGCGCGGGTACTACCATGAATACACAGTACCAACACCCGGTGCGCGCGATCGAGGTGCTCGCCGGATCATCGTTGGCGGGCGACCACAACAAGGCGCGGACTATTTTTATACTGCCGACCATTACTCATCGTTCCGACGCATCAAGGAAAAGTAGTAGCCACGCACCACACAATGAATACTCGAATTGAGGGAGAAATGAGTTTGCTTAAAACCGTGCCGCCAAATGCGGTACAGTCCATCCGTGCGTTTCGGGTGGTCGAATTACAGGCGGAAGCTGCGCGCCTCGGACAGCATTTTCTTTATGCCTACTGTGCTGATGCGCTCACCAAGCAACAAGTGCTGATATGTATCGCCGAGTCTTTTTATTTTCCACGCCATTTCGGGAAAAATTTTGATGCCTTGGCGGATTGCGTGACAGACCTGACTTACCAGGCGGGTCCACAACCTGGCTTTCTCGTTGTCCTTGAACAATTACCTAATACGCCAAAATTCGATAAGGAAGCACGGGAAACCCTGCTCGACGTATTTCGTGATGCCGCCGATTTCTGGGCTGAGAAAAAAGTCTCCTTCCGCGTTTTTTATTCGTTTCAATAGATTTTTTAGTCCATCCCGGTCAACCATGGCGCCACTTCCGGATTGGCTCTGCAAGCAGCATTAAATGCCGGGTCCTTACGGTACAATGCGCGCCATGAGAAATATCGTGATCTTGATTTCCGGCCGTGGCACCAACATGCAGGCCATAGTCAATGCCGCGCAGCTGGAGCAATGGCCATGCCGGATCGCTGCAGTCATCAGCAGTCGTGCTAATGCGGATGGGCTGGTTTTTGCAGCAAGTTTGCAGATTCCGGTAGTCATCATTCCAAGCAAGGACTACACGTCGCGCGACAGTTTCGATGCGGCGCTGCTTGCGGCGATTGATCTCCACGCGCCAGACCTGGTTGTGCTGGCGGGCTTCATGCGCATCCTCACTCCCTGGTTTGTCGATCACTATCAGGGACGGATGATCAATATCCATCCATCCTTGTTACCCAGTTTTCCCGGGTTGGCAACTCACCGTCAGGCACTGACAGCGGGAGTGAAGGTGCACGGCGCGACAGTCCATTTCGTTACTGCCGACCTTGATCATGGCCCGATCATTGCGCAGGCCGTGGTCGTTGTGCAGCAAGATGATACTGAGCAGTCGCTGTCCGAACGCGTGCTGGAACAAGAACACCTGCTTTACCCGCAAGTCGTACGCTGGTTTGTCGACGGACGTTTGAGTCTGCGCGATGGCCAGGTTCTGCTGGCGACCGAATTAACTGGCACCGCCTAATTTTTGAGAGAAATTCCATGAGATTGCCTCCCGCAATTGTTACCAGCACCGAAGAAATCCTGCGCGATATCCTGCGCTTCACGGGCCCCGCCGATGGCACTCTGTCGCGTTTTTTTCGCGAACATCCGAAACTTGGTTCCCGGGAGCGCGGCGCCATTGCCGAAGGTATCTACGGTGTCTTGCGTAACAAGTCGGTCTACACCAGTTTTTCCGAGTCCGGCAATGGTCCAACGATGCGACGTATGACCTTGCTAGGTCTGGCCGGTGCAGTCGGTGCCGATTCGCTGGGTGGATTGAGTGAAGAAGAGACCGCCTGGCTTGAGCATACGATGCAAATCGACAGAACGTTGTTGCCTCCCGTAATGCGCTCGAACTTGCCGCAATGGCTGTTCGATAAACTCGTGGAGCGTGAAGGTGAAGAGGGTGCTCTGGCACTGGCGACTGCGCTCAACGAACCGGCTCCGCTGGACTTGCGTGTCAACGTGATCAAGGCTTCGCGCGAGGAAGTCATGACTGCACTTGCTGAGGCTCCTATCCTCGCGGAAGTCACGCCGTTTTCGCCAGTCGGACTGCGCGTGCTGAAAAAGCCCGCTTTGCAAAATTTACCGTTGTTCCGGGATGGCCTGATCGAAGTGCAGGATGAAGGCAGTCAGTTGCTGGCGCAAATCGTCGGCGCCAAGCGTGGTGAGATGGTTGTTGACTTTTGCGCCGGTGCCGGTGGAAAAACACTCGCTCTGGGCGCAGCGATGCGCAATACCGGTCGCTTGTATGCATTTGATATTTCCGAGAAGCGCCTGGCCAAGCTCAAGCCGCGACTGGCCCGCAGCGGCTTGTCCAATGTCCATCCGGTCCAGATTGCGCATGAAAACGACGCCAAGATCAAGCGACTTGCCGGCAAAATTGACCGCGTCCTTGTCGATGCGCCATGTAGCGGGCTTGGCACGCTGCGCCGTAACCCGGATGTTAAATGGCGTCAGACATTGGTCGGCGTGGCCGAACTCAATGTCAAGCAAACGTCGATCCTTGCCGGTGCCGCTCGCATGGTCAAGACTGGCGGACGCCTGGTTTATGCTACCTGCAGTTTGCTGGACGAAGAAAACGAAGATATCGTTACGGCATTCCTGGCGACGCACGCCGATTTCGTCCTGGTGCCGATGAAAAGCGTGCTGGCTGAACAGAGGGTGGAACTGGAAATGCAGGATTATCTGAAGCTGACCCCCAGTCAGCACCAGACCGACGGTTTCTTTGCTGCCGTATTCGAGCGTGTAAAAATAGTCTGAGCGGAGGCGCGTGAGCGCAATGCAAATGCCATTTAATTTTGTTTCCGGTTTGTTGTCTGATTTTTGGTCCGATCTGAAAGAGCCAGGCGTGCTCTGGCAAATGGGCGCCATCGCCGGTTGCTTGTTGCTTGGATGGTTGCTGGCACGTCTGATCCGTACTGCTTTTGTGCGTCGATCCCAAGATGACGGTATCTTGCGGATTGGCCTGGAAAGTTTTTCCCGCGTGCTGGCACCAACGATTAGCCTTTGTCTGGTCCTGGTTGTTCGTCCTATCCTGGCGCAATCCCACCACATCAATTTATTGCGTGTCGCCATTCCGCTATTGGCGTCATTTGTACTGGTACGACTGAGTTTTTATGTCTTGCGTCGCGTTTTTTCTCACGGCCGGCAGATCAGCGCCAGTGTCGTGTCGATTGAAAGGCTGGTGGCGGCCTGCGTCTGGATCGGCTTCGCGCTCTACATCACAGGTCTGTGGCCCGACCTCATTGACCTGCTCGAAAAAACTGTATTGCCGTTGGGGCGTTACAAAGTCTCGCTATTGACGATTCTGCAGGCAGTCGCCTCTGTCATGGGGACTTTAATGGTCGCATTGTGGGCAGGGGCCGCACTCGAGCAACGTTTGATGCGACTCGATTCGGTGCACTCTTCGATTCGGGCGGTGATGGCGCGTATGGCGCGCGCTGTTCTGATCCTTATTGCCGTGTTGGTCAGCCTTTCTTTGGTCGGCATTGATCTGACCGTCTTGTCGGTTTTCGGTGGCGCGCTAGGTGTTGGAATTGGGTTGGGTTTGCAAAAAATTGTCGGGAGTTACCTGTCCGGCTTTGTCATATTGCTTGAACGTAGCATGGCAATTGGCGATATGGTCACGGTCGACAAGTATTACGGACAGGTCACCCGGATCAATACGCGTTACACGGTATTGCGCGGACTCGACGGTGTCGAATCGGTAATTCCAAACGAGTTGTTTGTGTCCGGACCGATGCAAAATTTTTCATTATCGGATCGATTGTTGCGTTTGAGTACCAAGGTGACTGTTGCTTACGACACCGATATCGAGGAATTGTTGCCGCAGCTGGAAGCGGCTGCGGCAACCATCCCGCGTGTCTCGAAAGAGTCGCCACCGAGCGCGGTGCTACGATTCTTCGGCGCCGATGGATTGGAGGTTGAACTCGGGTTCATGATCGTGGATCCCGAAAACGGAACCTTCGGCGTCATATCCGAAGTCAACTTAGCGGTCTGGCGGGTACTTAAATCCAATAACATTCAAATCCCGTATAACCAACGAGAGATTCGCATTCTCAATGCGCAGATGCCGATGCCGACGGTCGGGGTGCCTCCGATAACGACTGATGTCCCCAAGCCATCTTTGGGCGGCACCGAGTAAAGCGGGTACAATTCAGTCCCAAATTGCAATAAGCAGGTGCGCTGGTCCAGCGTAACAGGCGTAAACTTTTTAACCGTGGAGTAGTGCTATTTTGAACACTGTCTTTAACGCAGTTCTTGACTTTCTGTCCAACGGACTGACCGGCGCGAGCGTCTGGCAAGTCGTTATTTATTCGCTGATCGTTACGCACATCACGATCGCTGGCGTTACGATTTACCTTCACCGTCACCAAGCTCATCGTGCCCTGGAGTTGCATGCCATTCCAAGCCATTTTTTCCGCTTCTGGCTGTGGCTAACGACAGGCATGGTCACCAAAGAATGGGCTGCGGTTCATCGCAAGCATCACGCCAAATGCGAAACAGTCGATGATCCTCATAGCCCGGTTACGCGCGGCATCAATGCCGTTCTATTAACGGGCTCTGAAATGTACCGTACCGAGTCGAAGAATATGGAAACCATTGATAAATATGGCCACGGTACACCGGATGATTGGATTGAGAAAAATCTCTACACGCGCTTTAGCTGGCAAGGTGTCGGTCTGATGCTAATTGTCAACGTGATGCTGTTCGGTGTGCTTGGCTTGACGGTATGGGCTGTTCAGATGATCTGGATTCCAATCACCGCAGCCGGCATCATCAACGGCATCGGCCACTATTGGGGTTATCGTAACTACGACTGTACAGACGCATCCCGCAACATTTTTCCGATCGGTATCCTGATCGGTGGCGAAGAATTGCATAACAACCACCACACTTTTGGTACTTCCGCAAAGCTGTCATCGAAGTGGTATGAATTCGATATTGGCTGGATGTACATCCGCATGATGGAAATTGTCGGGCTCGCCAAGGTCAAAAAAATTGCACCTCAGCCTAAGTTCGATCGGCTAAAGCTCGTTGCTGACTTCGAGACACTGCAATCCGTGATCTCTAATCGCTATGACGTGATGTCGAAATATGCCAAGTCAGTACGGACGACCTGGCATGCTGAGCAGGGGCAATTGCGTAGCGAGGCGAAGCTGGGATCAAGTTTCCTGAAGTCGGCGAAGCGCCTGCTGCATCGCGAGCCGGCAAAGCTGGAGGCGCCACAACAGCAGCAGTTGCGAGAGCTGTTTTTGCACAGCAAGCCACTGCAGACGATGCATGAGATGCGCACGGAGTTGAGCGCTATCTGGGAGCGCTCGCATAGCAGTCGCGATCAGTTACTGCTGCAATTGCAGGATTGGTGTACGCGTGCTGAGGCATCTGGCATCAGAGCGTTGCAGGAATTTTCGTTCCGTCTGCGCAGTTACGCCTGATTCCGGGTTTGGCTGGGGCATCCCCCCCGGCACAAGACAAAAAACGGTCCTTTGCAAGGGCCGTTTTTTATGGGCACTTATTTATTTACCGATGGGTGCAGTACCGACAGCCAAAAAAAAGCCGCTCGCAAATACGAACGGCTTTGATGCTCATCGAGCTGGACTGGGATCAATTACTTGATCTTCGTCTCTTTATATTCAACGTGCTTGCGTACTTTCGGATCGAATTTCATGATCGACATTTTTTCCGGGGTCGTACGCTTGTTTTTTGTAGTCGTGTAGAAGTGACCCGTACCTGCGGTCGATTCCAGCTTGATTTTGTCGCGGCCAGATTTAGCCATGATGGTTCCTTTATTCTGCTAGTTAGACTTTTTCGCCGCGAGCGCGCATGTCTACCAGAACGGCATCAATGCCGAGCTTGTCGATGGTACGCAGACCAGCGTTGGACAGCCGCAGGGAAACCCAACGGTTCTCGGACTCAACGAAAATGCGACGACGTTGCAGGTTAGGCAAAAATCGGCGTTTCGTTTTGTTATTTGCATGGGAAACATTATTACCGACCATCGGCTTTTTCCCGGTGACTTGGCAAACTCGTGCCATATCTCACTCCTTAATAGTTTCCGAAATTGGAAAAAAAGTGAGTATAACCAAATAAATGAGGTTATTCAACGACTTGCGAAAAACAATTGTGTCTCTTGTTGATTTAAAATTTAACAATGTGATGTTGGCAGCGAAACAGCGCACTGCCTCTCACGCTTCTCCGTGTTCGGCGAATGAATAGACTTGGTTTCCGGCGACGATTAAGTGATCCAGGATCTTTACATCGATCATTGCAAGCGCGCTCTTGAGTGCGCGCGTTAGGGCATGATCAGACGAGCTGGGCACTGGTAGTCCAGAAGGATGGTTGTGCGCCAGAATGAGCGCGGCCGCATTGTGGCGTAGCGTCGCCTTGATGACTTCGCGCGGATAGACGCTAGCGTGAGTTAATGTGCCCCGGAATAATTCTTCGGTCGCAATGATCCGATTGCCGACATCAACGAACAGCACGGTGAATGATTCGTAGCTTTTATGGGCGAGTAATAATTGCAAATACTGCTTCACCACCTGAGGTGAGGAGACGGTCATACCGACTTGCAATTGTTCTGCAAGAGCACGTTTTGCCAGCTCCATGACTGCCTGCAACTGGGCAAACTTGGCCGGTCCCAGACCATGCAGTGCCGAAAATTGATTGATGCTGGCCTGAAAAAGGCCGTTGAGTGAGCCAAAGTGGGCAACCATGTCACGTGCTAGATCAACCGCACTTTTCCCTGCGACCCCGATACGAAGGAAGACAGCAAGCAGTTCCGCGTCTGACAGCATGGCAGCGCCATGGGCGATGAGTCGTTCGCGCGGGCGCTGATGTTCGGGCCAATCGGAAATTGCCATAGCGGACGATTTGGTGTGTGCGGTGCGAAGCGAATAACATTACGCGATGATTTGATGGGTGCGGCAGAGTCTGGTGTCATCGTGGCTTAAAATAGAGTCCTATTTGTCATTCAGGAATATTTGATGTCGCTTATCCAACAGCCGGTCGTCACCGAAGGTGCCTACCTTACCCTGCACTACCGTCTTGCCACACCAGATGGCACCGAAATTGTTACAACGTTCAATGACAATCCTGCCACGCTGCAGTTAGGTGGTGGTCAACTCGCACCGTTTCTCGAGCAGCGTTTGCTAGGTTTGGCCGAGGGTGCCAACGAGACATTTCAGCTTTTGCCTGATGAAGCTTTTGGCCCGCGTAATCCCGCGCTCGTCCAGCGTGTGTCACGCGCCACTCTGGCAGAGAATTCACAGTTCGGCGTGCAGTATGTGATCGGAGATGTGGTCGAATTCAATGCCCCCGGAGGCGGTCGATTCGCCGGTGTGCTGCGAGAGCTGGTCGGTGAAGATACCATCTTTGATTTCAATCACCCGCTAGCGGGACAGTCGTTGAAATTTGAAGTCAGAATTATCGGTATCTTGTAAGCTAAGTTACGCTCGGCGTGGTTTGTTTCATAGAGGTTTTTAAGGGCATCAAGATGACGAGTAACAAGGAAATTTTGCTGGCGCAGCCGCGTGGATTTTGTGCCGGAGTCGATCGCGCCATTGAAATCGTCGAGCGGGCGCTGATCCAGTTTGGCGCGCCGATCTATGTGCGACATGAAATTGTCCATAACGCCTATGTCGTTGACGATTTGCGTACCAAGGGGGCTATTTTTATCGAGGAGTTAGCCGATGTGCCGACGGGGCAAACCGTCGTATTTTCTGCCCACGGTGTATCGAAGGCAGTAAAAGCCGAGGCGCAAGAGCGTGGTTTGCGTATTTTCGACGCCACCTGTCCGCTGGTGACGAAGGTCCATATTGAGGTCGAAAAAATGCGCCGCGACGGCCGCGAGATCATCATGATCGGACATGACGGTCATCCGGAAGTAGAAGGAACAATGGGGCAGTCAGAGCAGGGCATGTATCTGGTCGAGACTACTGATGATGTTGCACT
>CAILRJ010000172.1 GCA_903836575.1 uncultured Burkholderiales bacterium | reverse complement strand
CATGAAGTTTATCGACGAAGCAAAAATCGAAGTCATTGCTGGTGACGGCGGCAACGGCGTCGCCTCCTTTTGTCGGGAAAAGTTCAGGCCGTTTGGCGGCCCAGACGGTGGTGACGGCGGCAAGGGCGGCACCATATGGGCAGTCGCGGATCGCAATATCAATACGCTGGTCGACTACCGGTTTTCCAAAATGCACAAGGCGCGTAACGGCGAAAACGGCCGCGGTGCAGATTGTTACGGCAAGGGCGCGGACGACATTTTCCTGCGCATGCCGGTCGGTACCCTGATCATCGATCATGTGAATGGCGAAGTCATCGCCGACATGACCGAACACGGTCAGCAAGCCATGCTCGCCAAAGGCGGTGAGGGCGGCTGGGGCAACATTCATTTCAAGACATCGACAAACCGTGCGCCGCGTCAAAAGGGCGACGGCAAGGAAGGCGAGCGACGCGAACTGCGGCTCGAACTGAAAGTGCTGGCCGATGTGGGTCTGCTCGGCATGCCGAACGCCGGCAAATCGACGTTCATTTCGGCCGTATCGAATGCCCGTCCGAAGATCGCTGACTACCCGTTCACGACCTTGCATCCGAATCTCGGTGTGGTGCGCGTCAGTCACGAAAAGAGTTTCGTGATTGCCGACATTCCCGGTCTGATCGAAGGTGCGGCCGAAGGCGCCGGCCTGGGCATTCAGTTTCTGCGCCATCTGCAGCGCACGCGCGTGCTATTGCACATTGTCGACCTGGCACCCTTTGACTCGGTTGATCCGGTCAAGGAAGCCAAGGCGATCGTCAAGGAACTGCAGAAGTACGACGAATCCCTGTTCGACAAGCCACGCTGGCTGGTACTGAACAAGCTCGATGTCGTGCCGGAAGAAGAACGCAAGAAGCGCGTCAAGGATTTCGTCAAGCGCTTTGGATGGAAGGGCCCCACCTTTGAAATTTCGGCATTGAACCACGACGGTTGTCCGGAGCTGGTTATTGCGATTTACAATTACCTGGCCGAGCAGCGCGCACTCGAATATCGCGCGGAAGAAACCCAGATGTCCGAAGAGGCGCGCCAGATCGTCTCGATCGATCCGGATGATCCACGCTTCAAGGTCATGGACTGAGTTTCAGGACTATCCCCGGCGCGAGTTGTTCTCGCGCTTTTTTTACGCCTGCTGCAGGAAGCAACTCGCAACCAACGCGCAGGTGATTTTTTGAACGATGACCGATGACAGCAACTACACAACCGCAATCACTGGTCCGGCAAGCCAAGCGCCTGATCGTCAAGGTCGGGTCTTCGTTGGTCACCAACGACGGCAAGGGCCTTGATCATGCCGCTATCGCAAACTGGGCGGCGCAGATCGCGCAATTGCGCGCACTGGGCAAGGAAGTGGTGCTGGTGAGTTCCGGTGCCATTGCCGAAGGCATGCAGCGCTTGGGCTTTGACAAGCGACCGACCGGAATTCACGAGTTGCAAGCCTGTGCTGCAGTCGGTCAGATGGGTCTCGCGCAAGTGTACGAAACCAGTTTTCGTGCGCATGGCCTCGGTACGGCGCAAGTTCTGCTGACCCATGCCGACCTGGCTGATCGTGAACGCTACCTCAATGCCCGCTCGACGTTATTCACGCTATTGCGTTTCGGTGTGGTGCCGGTCATCAACGAAAACGATACCGTGGTCACCGATGAGATCAAGGTCGGTGATAACGACACGCTCGGCGCGCTGGTGGCGAATCTGATTGAAGGCGATGTCCTGATTATTCTGACTGACCAGCGTGGCCTTTATACCGCGGATCCGCGCAAGGACCCGCTGGCCGGTTTCGTCGAGCACGGCAAGGCTGGCGATAGCGCGCTCGAAGCGATGGCCGGTGGCGCCGGCAGTAATATCGGCAGCGGCGGCATGCTGACCAAGATACTGGCGGCGCGACGTGCGGCGATGTCGGGAGCGCATACGGTGATTGCTTCCGGACGCGAGGAAAACGTGCTGGTGCGCCTGGCTGCGGGCGAGTCGATCGGCACCCAGTTGCATGCACAAACGGCGCAACTGACCGCGCGCAAGCAATGGATGGCCGATCATTTGCACACGGTCGGCAAGGTAGTCCTCGATGACGGTGCCGTCAAGAAGCTGACCGGTGAAGGCAAGTCGTTGTTATCGATTGGTGTGGTGGCGGTCAACGGCGAGTTTGGTCGCGGAGAAGTGATCACTTGCGTCGACCAGGCCGGCAAGCCCATCGCGCGCGGCTTGACCAATTACACCAGCGCCGAAGCACGCCGCATCATGCGGCGGCCCTCTTCGGAGATTCTGTCCATTCTCGGATTTGTCGAGCAGCCCGAACTGATACACCGCGATAACATGGTGCTGCTGTAAGGTCTGGCGATTCGCCTATTGGGAAAATTGCTTGGTAAGAGATTGGCCGGACTTCATGCGCCGTACTATCTCACTGGCTTTGCCGGCAACCGTGTTGCCACTACAGAAATAATCTTGCGCCAGAGCGGCATGGCGCCGGTTCGCTGCATTGCCGCTGATTGGCTCCCACGCATCATTGCGCGAGCGTGACCAGCTGCCGTCGGCCCGACCGAACGCGTAGAGCTTTTTTTCCAGCGATGCACAACGCAGTCCCTGGTAGCTGATGTTGAGCGCGCCGCTGCTGCTGCGCGCCACCATCACATAACGGATGACCCCGTCGGCGCCTACACTCAGTGATTCAGGTGCGACCGAGAAGGTCTGGGTCGCCGTTGCGCTGACATCGAACGGCAGCAGATTGGCCATGTCCGGCATTTTTGGCAGATGAATGGCAATTTCTTGCCAGGTCTTGCCGGTGTCGTCGAATTCTTCGTCGAAACTGGCTTGCGCGTTTGCGCCGGTGTGGGCCAGCAGCAGCGTTACCGCTGCGGCGATGGTCGCACCGTAATGCCGGAGATGGTTCAGGTTCATGTCGGCTTTACTCATGGTCAGGGGGGGCGGGCAGGGCGGGCAACAGTGGCAAGTCGTTGTCGGCGATCTCATCGATGCGTTGGTGACGGTGCGGTGGACGTGCCTGCAAATCAGCCAGCGGACGCAACAGATAGCGCGATAGCTCCTGTAGCGCACGCTGATACACATCCCGCTTGAACTCGATGACAACATCGAGCGGCACCCAATAGTCATGCCAGCGCCACGCATCGAATTCCGGATGGCTGGTCAGGCGCAGGTTAACGTCGCAATCGCGCCCCACCATCCGCAGCAGAAACCAGATCTGTTTCTGGCCGCGGTAATGACCACGAATGTCGCGCTTGATAAAGCGATCGGGCACCTCGTAGCGTAGCCAGTCGCGCGTGCGACCGACTATCTTGACGTGCTCGGCACGCAGTCCGACCTCTTCTTCAAGTTCGCGGAACATGGCCTGCTCTGGTGTTTCGCCGTATTTGATTCCGCCCTGGGGGAACTGCCACGAGTGCTCGCGTACCCGTTTTCCCCACCACACCTCATTGTGGGTGTTGAGCAGAATGATGCCGACGTTCGGGCGAAAGCCTTCACGATCAAGCATTAGTGCACCTCGAAACTTTCTGCGGCCCGGTGCGCCGGTCTCTGATTCGCGCCATCTGTGCTCAAGAAAAATTGTCTGCCACGGCGTTGCTGCGGCAGTCGATCAACTCAAATGCTGCCTAATGTGCGAAGAGTGGGCGCATAGGCCAACTAATCCTTTAAAATTGGAACTGATTATAACCCTCTCTTTTTAAAAAGAATTCACCGTCATGCGCGCCTCCCGATTTTTTATTTCCACCCTTAAAGAAGCTCCTGCCGACGCCGAAATCGTCAGCCATCAATTGATGATGCGGGCCGGCATGATCAAGCGTCTCGGCTCCGGAATTTACACTTACATGCCGATGGGACTGCGGGTGATCCGCAAGGTCGAAGCGATCGTGCGCGACGAAATGAATCGCGCCGGTGCCGTCGAGCTGCTGATGCCGGTCGTTCAACCGGCCGAACTGTGGCAGGAGACCGGCCGCTGGCAGGAGTACGGCGCCGAACTGATGCGTGTAAAAGACCGCCACGGCCGTGATTTCATCATCCAGCCGACCTCCGAAGAAGTCATCACCGACATCGCCCGCACCGAGATCAAGTCGTACCGGCAATTGCCGGTCAATTTTTACCATGTCCAGACCAAGTTCCGCGACGAGCGCCGGCCCCGTTTCGGCCTGATGCGCGGACGCGAATTCACGATGAAGGATGCGTATTCGTTTGACCGTGATCCGGCCGCCATGAAGCTGTCGTACCAGATCATGTTCGATGCGTATGTGCGTATTTTCACGCGCTTTGGCCTCGGTTTCCGCCCGGTCGCGGCCGACAACGGTGCCATCGGTGGTTCCGGATCGCATGAATTTCACGTCATTGCCGATACCGGCGAAGATGCCATCGTCTATTGTCCGACCTCCGATTACGCCGCCAACATGGAAGCGGCCGAAGCCGCGCCGATTGCCACGCCGCGCGCGGCACCGGCTCAAGACCTGGTCAAGACCGCGACCCCCGGCAAAGCCAAGTGCGAAGATGTTGCCGCGCTGCTGGCAGTGCCGCTGCAGCAGACCGTGAAATCGCTGGTCCTGACGGTCGACACCGAAACTGACGGCGTCATCGTTGACAAGCAAGTCTGGCTGCTGTTGCTGCGCGGCGACCATGACCTTAACGAAATCAAGGCCAGCAAGGTGCCCGGTCTGGCCGGCTACCGGTTTTCGACCGAAGCGGAAATCATTGAGTATTTCGGCACGCCGCCGGGCTATCTGGGGCCACTCCATACCGTCAAGCCGGTGCACGTGGTGGCTGATTTGAGCGTCGCTCACATGAGCGATTTTATCTGTGGTGCCAATGCAGTCGACTTCCATTTCACCGGCGTCAACTGGGGTCGCGACTTGCCGGAACCAGTCAGTTTTGATTTGCGCAATGTGGTCGCCGGCGACGCGTCGCCAGACGGCAAAGGCGTGCTGGCAATTCAGCGCGGCATCGAGGTTGGCCATGTCTTCCAGCTCGGTACGCGCTACTCGGAAGACATGAAGGCGACTTTTCT
>CAILRJ010000171.1 GCA_903836575.1 uncultured Burkholderiales bacterium | reverse complement strand
TTACCGCTCGTGCTCTCGTTGCCACGTTCATCGCAGCAAACGGATTCGCCATGTCTGATCAGGCACTGGCGGAAGCTGAAATCAATTGGCACAAACCACGATTCACGTACCAGGTAAAAAACCGCGACTTGCAAAAGTTGCTTGGGAAACTTGCCAAGGCGCAGCACTTGAAACTCAAGATTGCTCCCGGCATCACTGGCCGGGTCACCGGCAACGTCAGCCTGCCACCACAGCAAGTACTCGACGCTTTAGCCAAAGAACATCATTTTTCGTGGCGTGTGACAGGGGATCTACTGAGCATTGACGCATTAGAGACGGCGACTCTGCCTGCGCAAAATGCCAACTCGCCGCAAACCACCGTCACTGCGCAAAGTCCCGCCAGCGAGACCATCGACGCACCCGCCCCGATGGCAGCCTGGACCACCACACCCGCCGACAAGACCCTGCAAAATGCGCTCGCCCGCTGGTCCCTGACCGCAGGCTGGCAGCTCATCTGGGAATTACCGCAGGACATCTCGATTGAGGCTGCCGCCAGTGTCAACGGATCTTTCGAAGACGCAGTCACCGCGCTGGCAAACAGTCTGCAATCGAGCGAAACGCCAATTACCGCGATATTTTTTGAAGGTAACCGGGTATTGCGCATCATTGCCAAAGGGGTACAACAATGAAACATTTCTCACTTGTCGCCTTGATTGGCACCATGCTGCTGCCGGCATGCACCAGCATGCAAAATGGCATCATCGAACGGGTCGATGCCAGCGAAAAGCGGACTTCCGCACTGACGCGCGACGTGGGCAAAGTCGACGGCCCGACCGGCCAGGCGCTGCCAAGCGTCCAGCATGACCCGGGTATCTGGATAGGTCGCAGTCTGGCGCGTAATAGCCAGGTACCGCTACCGCCGATTTTCAACCAACCAGCCACTTTCGAAAGATCGGTCAGTTCGCTGTCGGAGTTCGCCGAACGGATCACGCTGCGTTCCTCTGTTCCGACCAAAATCACAGCAGATGCCCTCAACGCGGGGCAACCCGAAAAAATCCCGGCAACCGCGAGAGCGCCATCGCTCATGCCAGCTGTCCCGGAAAAAACATCGATACGCATCGACTTTTCAGGTGGCACCCTCAAAGGCTTGCTCGACACTGCCACCGCCCGTTTCGGCGTGTCGTGGAAATATGCGAACGGTAGCATCCAGTTTTTCCATACAGATACCCGCACTTTCCAGATCACGGCAGTGCCGGGCGACTCTGCGCTAACGGCCAACGTTTCCAGCGGCGCCAGTTCCGGTGGCGAAGGCGGCGGAGCTAGCGTCAATGCCGCCAACTCGCAAAACACCGCGGTCAAGTCCACGCTCTCCGTATTTTCGAGCATCGAAAAAGCGATTGGCATCATGATTTCTGCGCAGGGAAAAGTGATGGCATCACCGGCCACCGGATCCATCACGGTCTCTGACACTCCTGACAATCTCGAACGTATTGCGCTGTTCATCGACAAGGAAAACCGCGCGCTGTCGCGCCAGGTAATGGTCAATGTCACTGTGCTGGCCGTCACGCTCACACGCGGCGATAACTATGGCATCAAATGGGATGCCGTCTACAAGACGCTGACAAACAAATACGGCCTGTCCAACAGCCTGGCCAACGTCGCCAATACCACCTCGTTCTCGGCAGCGATCCTCGATACGGCCACCAGCAAAATGGCCGGTAGCGCGATGATGATCGAAGCGCTTTCCGAGCAAGGGCGGGTACGGCGCGAAACATCGGCCTCGGTAGTCACGCTCAATAACCAGCCGGTACCAGTGCAGGTAGCCAAGCAGACCTCGTATCTGAAATCCTCGCAAACCACGCAAACACCCAATGTAGGCACGACCACCACACTGACACCGGGCACCATCACCACCGGTTTCAATATGTCGATTTTGCCAAACGTACTCAATAACGGCACGGTACTGCTCCAGTTTTCGACTGACATCTCGTCGCTGCGTGCGCTGCGCACCGTCAGCAGCAGTAGCGCCACCATCGAAACGCCGGAAACCGAAACCCGCAATTTCCTGCAGCGAGTGGCGATGAAGTCCAACGAAACACTGATCATCAGCGGCTTCGAGCAGACCGATGACAACCTGAACCAGCAAGGTGTCGGTACGCCTACCAACCTGTTGCTGGGCGGCAGTTTCGGCGCCACCACCAACAAGGAAGTCATCGTCATCATGATTACGCCGATCGCCATGCGGGCCTCCTGATCATGCCTCTACACTCACTCCAGATCGGCAAGAACCGATTCGTTTGCGGCCTGTTCTGGCAATCGCTGTCACGCCCGCGCGATTTATGGAAAGAAGCTTGCCAGCTCGCCTTCAAGATCGATGCGGATCTCCTGGTGCTGCGCAAAGATCAGGCGATGGCCCAGGCCGGCTATGCCAACACCGGGGACGGTGCGAAGCGCGGACAGCAATCGCTGGCAGCGATCATTTCAAAGACGATCGCCATGGAAGGTGCCCATTACGATGGCCATCAGCAACCAGCCCACAACTGGTTGTGCGCGCTCAAACTACCCGATGACTTTTGGGCCTATTGCGCGGTACGCGATGCCAACTTTTTACCCAATGGGGACTTTGCTGGAAGCCGCGAAGAGGTACTTGATCGCCTGCAGGGAGACTATGCGCTGGGTGGATGGAATGTCGTGATCGGCGAACCCGAGCTCGAACAGTACGGCTTCCACAACTTCAATGCGAAGACGCTCGACACCTTGCTGCCCAAGCATAAAAACGGTCAGCTGCATGTCCGTACCTGGTCCGCCTTAAGGCCGGTCAAAACCACCATCCCGCCGGCCATCGCCATGGCAGCAGGGGCTGGAACTCTGATCATAGCCGCTGCCATCGGTCTGTATTTTTTTCAGCAGCATCAAAAAAAAGAGCAGGAAAAAGAGCTGGCGATAGCCGCTGCAAAAGCCCGGCTCAGTGCCAATAGCACGCGCCAGTCAGACGAGCGTCCGTGGCTGGCGAAACCGTTGGCGCTTGATTTTGCGCGAGCTTGCCTGGATCGGCTCAACCCGTTGGCGGTTGGCGGCTGGCAGCTCGACAAATTCGAGTGTCAGACGACCAAAGTCGATTACAGCTGGTCCAGTAACGGCGCCAACGTGCGCTACCTGCTTGAAAAAATACCGAAAGCCATCATCGCCATAAGCGGCACCCAGGCCACCAGCACCAACGTGATCGAACTCAAGGCAAATGGCAAAGATGTCTTGCTGCCTGCCGATGTCGTCTTGCGCAATTTACTGGAAAGCAGCCAGTCACTGGGCATCACCCTGAGGCTGACACCTGCTGCACCAGCAGTCGTACCACCAGCGTCTTTGCTGCCCGAGACAGGCAGTGTCCCTGTACCAAAAATCGAGTGGAAAACGTACACCTTGAGCGCTGATCTGGGCACGCTCTCGCCGCTGATGGCCAGTACGGTGATCAGCCAACGAGGGGTACGACTCAACCGCATCAGCTGGAATTCCGGTAACTGGCTTATTGAAGGAGTGGTCTATGCGAAATAATCTACTAGGCAGTCTGGCCCTGGCCCTGCCGTTTTTTCTGCAACCCTGTCTGGCCGCGGGCGGTGAAAGCATCGCCGATCAACTCTCGCGCATTGATGCCGAAACGCTGGTACTCAAAGCGCAGGAACGCCAACTCGCGGTCCAGACAAAAATCCTGCAGCTGCAAGCCGATCTGAACAATCGCCAGACCAGCATCGACCAGAATGCCCGCCCGGGCGCACCGGGAGACCCGACAGTGCAATCCATCGAGGGTATCGGTGACGCGGTATTTGCCACGCTGTTATTTGAAAACGGTAGCAGCATTGATGTGCGTACCGGCGACGTTTTACCCAATGGCATGCGGGTGTTATCGGTCCGCACCAACGAAGTCACTGTGTCTGCCGACAAACGACGTAACGTCCGCCTGTTACCGGGTAATGCGGCGCTGATTTCGGCTGCATCGGGCGCAGTCCCGGCAACGATGGCCCTGCCATCCGTCGCGCCAGGATATGGCCAGGTACCTCACCTACCAGCCAAGGCACCCGGAAAATGAATACCCGTTACAAGCAATTGGAGAACGACTTTTCATTGGCCATCGAGTCGATCGTCGTCAACAAGGTTGACCTCATGTCGGCCACGATACTCAGTGTAAGCGGCAGCTTTGAGGCCAGCGAAGAGGAGCGAAAATTGCTATGTCTGCTATCAGATGGGCGACTGTTGATCGCCAGTGGTCAGGCGCTCAACGCCCACGTGCAGTCTTACCGTGCCCGGCTTGAACGACTGAAACGTTCTTTCACGATCGTCTATTGCGCCATTGAGGTCATCGGTCGCCTGTATCGCAGTGGCAACGACAATATCGTGCGCCACCAGGAACACACGGTCATGCAAGTCACGGCCAAGGATTTACTGGCACGCGGTTGCCGTGAACGCGCTTCGGACATCCACATCCGGGTCAACAAACTGGGCACCGATTTTTATTTCCGCATATATAACGATCTGATCAAGGTCGGTAGTCAGACCCGCGATTACGGCGAACGTCTGCTGGCGACGATTTATGGCGCGATGACCGCTGTCTCTGATAACTCCTACAAACCGACCGAGCGCCAGGATGCCAGCATCGGCGACCGCGACAAGTTGCCGGACATGCTCTATGGCGTCCGCATCGCTACGACGCCCACGAGCCAAGGCAACCTGATGGTATTGCGTCTGCTATACAACGACGCTGGTGACCATATCGACTTGCGCCCGCTCGGATTCTCCGAAGAGCATACCCGTCTGATCCAGGTCCTGAAAGACCAGCCGATCGGCATCAACATCATCAGCGGGCCGACCGGTTCCGGCAAATCGACCACGCTGCAACGGGTCCTGAGCGGCGAGCTGATCGAATCGCAAGGCAAGATGCATGTCATCACCGTCGAAGACCCTGTCGAATATCCGATTCCCGGCGCAGTCCAGACTGCCGTGACCAACGCTACCAATGAAGTCGAACGCTCGCGCCTGTTCTCGGCGGCGATCTCGAATGCGATGCGGCTCGACCCCGACACCATCATGATCGGCGAAATTCGCGATGGTGCTTCGGCCCAGAGCGCGTTGCGCGCGGCAATGACCGGGCACCAGGTATGGTCTACCGTACATGCCAATAGCGCCGTCGCCATCATCGACCGGCTGGTCGACCTCGGTCTGCCGCTGGCCATGACGGCCGACCACACCATCATTACCGGACTAATCAGCCAGCGCCTGGTCAAATTACTTTGTCCGCATTGCCGCCGTCATCTGGCCACTTGCGAAAATGAATTGAGCATCGAGCAGACCGAGCGCCTGCACAAGGCCGTCGGCAACAATCTCGCCAAGGTTTACCTGACCGGTAACGGCTGCAAGGCATGCGGCGGCAAAGGAACGATAGGACGCACGGTGGTCGCTGAAGTGATACTGCCAGATGCAGATCTCTGCACGTTCCTGCGCAATTCGGACAAGGTCGGCGCAACGGCGTACTGGCGCACGATGCTGGGTGGCCAGACGCTGATCGAACATGCCATTAGCAAAATCGCCGATGGATTGATCGACCCGCGCATGGCAGAACAAACCGTCGGCCACCTGATACCACTGGATCAGCGCACCAAGTCGGCCACCTTCACGAAAAGGGCCTGACATGCAACTCGACCTGAACCGCCGCTGGGCCAAGCTACAATTTACCGAGTCGTCGCGCTTGCGCCTCTACCGCAAGGTCGCAAAGATGCTTGCCAACGGCTTGCCACTGCTGAAGATTCTTGAGGAGTTACGCGACCGCGCGGCCCAGGATGGCGCGAAGCCGCATGAACCTCTGGCCGTCGTCCTCGACGATTGCCGCCGCCTGGTACAAAACGGCAGCACGTTCGGCGAAGCTCTCGGCTTCTGGATACCCGACACCGAACGCATGATCATCAGCGCCGGCGAACAGGCCGGACAGCTTGAGCCAACACTCTTGAGCGTCGTCGACGTTGTTCTGGCGGGCAAAAAAATCAAGGCCGTCATCGTTTCCGGGCTGACTTACCCGATTGCGATCCTGATACTGATCATCTGCTATCTGTACATCTTTGGGACCCGCGTCATTCCCGAATTCGCCAAGGTCGTTGACCCCGCCACCTGGCATGGCGTCGCCAAGTCGCTGCATGTGATGTCGCAGCTCGTGCAGCACTGGATGCTGCCTTTCGTACTGACGCTGGTCCTGCTGTTCAGCCTGGTGTTGTGGTCGATGCCGCGCTGGTGTGGCAGTCTGCGCGTGATTACTGACCGGGTCGCACCGTATTCGATTTACCGGCTGGTTGTCGGCAGCGGATTCCTGATGGCGTTTTCGGCACTCCAGCATGCTGGCGTGACGGTCGAAAAATCACTGATCCGCCTGAGCGACATGGCTCAGCCGTGGCTGCGCGAACGCCTCGACGGCGCCTTGCTCGGCGTGAAATCCGGCATGAATTGCGGTGAGGCCTTCCGCAATGCCGGCTACCAGTTTCCCTCCGAAGAAATGATCGATGACCTGTGTGTATACGCGGAATACAAAGGCTTTTCACAAGCCCTGAAAACACTGGCTGACGAATGGATGGAAGAAGGCGTCGAGACCGTGTCGCTGCAAATGAAAGTCCTCAACGGCGTTGCCATCGTCTTGCTGGCAGTGATTATCAGTTGGCTAGTCGCCGGGTTTTTTGGCATCCAGCAAGAAATTGCCAGCATGACGCGCACGGTGCGCTGAAGCTACTTACCCTCAATCTGACCTGAAACGGAGTCCATCATGAAACTTACTACTACCACTCATCGCATTGCTGCCGTTGGCCGGCATCAGCGCGGCGCCTCGCTACTCGAAGGGATTGCCTACCTGGGGATTGCTGCCATCGTGATTCTCGGGGCGATATCGCTGCTGACCGGGGCGTTTAGCAGCGCGCAATCAAACCGGCTTG
>CAILRJ010000170.1 GCA_903836575.1 uncultured Burkholderiales bacterium | reverse complement strand
TTGACATTGGCCAACCTGGATTGTGTCAGCTGATCTTCGGCCGCATCGATTTCTTCGCGTGACTGGATCCGTACCGTCATCACGGTCTTGACGACATCGTTCTTGATCAACTCCAGCATCTGGCCGAACAATTCGAAGGCTTCGCGCTTGTATTCCTGTTTAGGATTTTTTTGTGCGTAGCCACGCAGGTGAATACCCTGACGCAAGTGGTCCAGTGCTGCAAGATGCTCGCGCCAGTGGGTGTCGACACTGCCCAGCATGACGCTGCGCTCAAAGCCGGAAAACGATTCCTTGCCGACGATGGCGATCTTGCCTTCGTACGACGCATCAGCCGCCTGCAGTACCTTGTCGAGCAGCTCTTCGTCGGTCATGCTGTCGTTCGCGGCCAGGGTCTCGACCAGCGGCACATCCAGCGTCCACTCTGCGCTCAAAGCGGCTTGCAGCGCCGGAACGCTCCACTGCTCTTCGACCGATTCGGCCGGAACGTACTCGCGGAACAGATCGTTGAAAACGCCATGACGCAGTGAGGCAATGAGCGGCGTCACATCACTGGCTTCGAGCAGTTCGTTACGCTGGGTGTAAATCACTTTGCGCTGGTCGTTGGCAACATCGTCGTATTCGAGCAATTGCTTGCGAATATCAAAGTTGCGCGCCTCGACCTTGCGCTGCGCCGATTCGATCGAGCGCGACACGATGCCGGCTTCGATCGGTTCGCCTTCCGGCATTTTGAGCCGGTCCATGATGGCACGCACCCGGTCACCGGCGAAAATACGCAGCAGCGCATCATCGAGCGACAGGTAAAAGCGCGAGGAACCCGGATCGCCCTGACGGGCTGAGCGACCGCGCAACTGGTTATCGACGCGACGCGATTCATGCCGCTCGGTACCGATGATGTGCAGACCACCGGCCTTCACGACATGGTCATGCAGCGATTGCCATTCGTCGCGCAGTTTCTGGATACGTGCCTGTTTTTCGGCATCGCTGAGTGCTTCGTCGGCTTCGACATGCTGCGACTGCTTTTCAACGCTACCGCCCAGTACGATGTCAGTACCGCGACCGGCCATGTTGGTAGCAATCGTGATGGCTTTCGGGCTACCGGCCTGCGCAATGATCTCGGCTTCGCGGGCATGTTGCTTGGCGTTGAGCACGTTGTGCGGCAAGCCTGCGGTATCAAGAATGCCGGACAGCAGTTCGGAATTTTCGATCGAGGTGGTTCCCACCAGCACCGGCTGTCCGCGCTGGTAGCAATCCTTGATGTCGATCAGCATCGCTTTGTATTTCTCGTCATTGGTCTTGTAGACCTGATCTTGCCTGTCCTTGCGCTGGTTCGGCCGGTTCTGCGGAATCACAACCGTTTCGAGGCTGTAGATTTCCTGGAACTCGTAGGCCTCGGTATCAGCCGTACCGGTCATGCCGGCGAGCTTGCCGTACATGCGGAAATAATTCTGGAAGGTGATCGATGCCAGCGTCTGATTCTCGTTTTGAATCTTGACGTGCTCTTTCGATTCGACCGCCTGGTGCAAGCCGTCGGACCAGCGCCGGCCGGTCATCAGCCGACCGGTGAATTCATCGACAATGACGACTTCATTGTCCTGCACCACATAGTGCTGGTCCTTGTGATACAGCGTATGGGCGCGCAGCGCCGCGTACAGGTGATGAATCAGCGTGATGTTGGCCGAGTCGTACAGCGACGCACCTTCCGGCAACAAGCCCATGCTGGTCAGGATCTGCTCGGCTTTTTCATGACCGGCTTCGGTCAGCAGCACCTGATGGGCTTTTTCATCTTTGGTGAAATCACCGGGAACACTGACAGTGCTCTTGCCGTCCGGCGTTTCTTCGCCGATCTGCAAGGTCAGCAATGGCGGTACTTCATTGATCTTGTGATACAGCTCGGTATGATTTTCTGCCTGACCGGAAATAATCAGCGGCGTGCGGGCTTCATCGATCAGGATCGAATCGACTTCGTCGACGATCGCAAAATTGAGGCTGCGCTGCACCCGGTCGGCGACATCGAACACCATGTTGTCACGCAGGTAGTCAAAGCCGAATTCATTGTTGGTACCGTAAGTGATATCGGCAGCATAGGCGAACTGCTTGTCGTCATGATCCATTTGCGACAGATTGACGCCACTCGACAGACCGAGCCAGAGATATAACCGTCCCATCCATTCGGCATCGCGCTGGGCCAGGTAATCATTGACCGTCACTACGTGCACGCCCTTGCCGGCCAGGGCATTGAGGTAGGCCGGCAGGGTTGCCATCAGGGTTTTGCCCTCGCCGGTCCCCATTTCGGCAATCTTGCCGTAATGGAGCACCATGCCACCGACCAGCTGCACATCGAAGTGCCGCATCTTCAGCACGCGCCGGCTGGCTTCGCGACATACGGCGAACGCCTCGGGCAGCAGCGAGTCAATCGATTCACCTTGAGCAATACGCTCGCGGAATGCCGGCGTCTTGGCTTGCAGTTCCGCGTCGGACAGTTTCTCGATGACGGGTTCCATCGCGTTGATCTCGCGTACCGTTTTTTGATATTGCTTGAGCAGGCGCTGGTTGCGGCTACCGAAAATCTGGGTCAGTAATGACATGCTTGGATTCTAAAAT
>CAILRJ010000169.1 GCA_903836575.1 uncultured Burkholderiales bacterium | reverse complement strand
GGCCAACGAACGGGAAGAAAGCCGGTGATTTTTTCAGATCAGCCAGAATTGCGGCAGCAAAGCCGGACGGCGCAGCGGAAGTGGCCGCCGCAGAAGCATTACGTTTTTCCGGCAGTTGCATGGCGCATTACCTCCGTTGAAGTGATGGAATCGGCCGTCAGCATCTGCACGATCGCGCCTTGCCGGAAAACGGCAACGCGGTCGCACATGCCGACGATTTCGGGTAACTCGGACGAAATCATGATGATCGCGTAGCCCTGTCCGGTCAGTGCGCGCATCAGCTTGTAGATCTCCGCTTTGGCACCGACATCGATGCCACGCGTGGGCTCATCGAAAATCAGGATCTTGCAGTGATGGTTCAGCCAGCGCGCGATGACCGCCTTTTGCTGGTTACCGCCACTCAGGGTCGACATCCGCGTATGCGCACCGGGCGCCTTGATATTGACCTTCCCGATCATCACGTCGGTCGCCTGCCGCTCCGCCGAGCGATCGATCAGAAAACCACGGTGCCGGTATTTGCCGAGGTTGTTGACCGAGATGTTTTCGCGGATGCTGAAATCCATGATCAGTCCTTCGGTCTTGCGGCTTTCCGGCAGCAGCCCGATGCCGCTGGCCAGCGCATCGGCCGGATCGTTCAAGGTCACGGCCACGCCGTGCACCCGGACCTGCTTGTGAAAGACCGGATCGGCGCCGATTACCGCACGCGCCAGTTCGGTCCGGCCGGAACCGACCAGCCCGGCAAAGCCGAGAATTTCGCCTTCATGCAAGGCAAAGCTGTTGCCGGTATCGCCTTTATGAATGCGCACATCCGTCGCTTCCAACACGATGCGAGCCCATTCGACGGATGCCGGTTTCGCGGGAAAGCTGCTGGCCAGCTTGCGGCCGACCATCATTTCGACCAGCGCATCAATGGACGAACTGGCAGTCTCGGCAACCCCGACCTGCACGCCATCGCGCAACACCGTAATGCGGTCGCAGATCGCGAATATCTCTTCCATGTGATGCGAGATGAAGATCATCGCGACACCCTGTAGCTTGAGTTCGCGCATGATGCCGAACAACTGTTCGGCCTCGACCGGGGTGAGCGTCGCGGTGGGTTCGTCGAGAATCAGGATGCGGGCATTGAGCGACAGCGCCTTGCCGATTTCAACAAACTGCTGCTGTGCCACGCTGAGTTGACAGACTTCGACCGACAGGTCGATGTCAATGCCGAGCTGGTCGAAAAGTTGCTCTGCCTGTTTGCGCATGCGCGCCTTGGCCAGCAGGCCGCAGGCATTGGTCAGTTCACGGCCGAGGAAAATATTCTCGACCGCATTGAGGTACGGGATCAGGCTGAATTCCTGAAAAATAATCGCGATGCCGGCATCGATCGCATCGTTATAACTATGAAAATCCTGCGCGATGCCATTGACGATAATCTGCCCTGCGTCGGGTCGGTAAATGCCACTGAGGATTTTCATCAGCGTCGATTTTCCGGCACCGTTCTCGCCCAGCAGCGCATGGATTTCGCCTTCCCGCACCGACAGGTCGATACCGGACAGCGCCTTGACGCCTGGGAAACTTTTAGAGATGTTGTCCAGCTTCAGGATCGTGTGCATGGCTGCTCCTGCAATGGGTCGGGATGCCACTGCGTCGCTGCACGCAACGACGCAATGGCAGGGAAATTGCAACGGCCTTACCAGCTAAATGTTTTGGCGCCGGCCTTATCGATCAGCTTGACGTCGACCGGCACACTGGCGGGCACGTTGGCGCCCCACTTCTTCGCCAGTGCAATACCCAGCGCGAGCCGGATCTGGTCACGCGGGTACTGGGCGGCTGTCGCAATGAACTTCGAGTTCGGTTTCAGGATGGCCTTGATCGCTTCCGGCGCACCATCGACGCTGACGAGCTTGATGTCCTTGCCGCTGATATCGATCGCCGTCAAAGCACCCATCGAGCCGGTATCGTTGACGCTGAAAATACCTTTCAGGTTGCGATTGGCTTGCAGAATATTTTCGGTCACGGTCAGTGCACGATCACGTTCCTGCTTGCCGTTCTGGACGCTGACGATCTTGATGCCGGGGAATTTTGCCAGCGCGTCGCGACAACCGCGCACACGCTCAAGAATCGGCACGACCGGAATACCGTCGAGAATCGCGACATCACCGCTTCCCTTGAGTGCATTACCCAGATAGGTACAAGCCAGCTGGCCGGCATCGAAGTTTTTTGAGCCGACGAACGAATCGACCGGCCCTTGCGCATTCGCATCCACGGCCACGACCACCACACCGGCGGCATGGGCCGATTTCACCGCCGACTGGATACCCACGGAATCGGTGGGATTGAGCAGCAGGATGTCGATTTTTTTCTGGATCATGTCTTCGACATCGCTGATTTGCTTGGAGACATCATGGCGGGCATCGGTGATGACGACGGTGGCACCCATGGTGGCAGCGGCTTCTGTCAGCGCTTCCTTCATCGTCACAAAATACGGATTGTTGAGTTCCTGAAAGGACATGCCGATTTTCAGTGGCTCGGCCAGCACGGGCGCGCTCAGGGCAAGCGTCCACAGCGACGCGACGGTGAGAGCAAGGGTTTTTTTGGCGATGCGCATGATGGTCTCCGAAATTATTTTTAGTTGGTGAGGTACAGGTATTTCCAAGGCGGTAAAGCAATACGACAGGACGGCACGTACTGAGCCACACCCGCTGGTCGGGCAACTGTTCTCCTCGATGAAAAAGCGGTGAAAGGTCAGGGCATCGCGGGGTGCGACAGGCGTACTTCGTCGTATTGCCGGAACTTGGAAGGCGACATGCCTTTTTGCGCCAGGAACTGACGATTGAAATTCGACAGGTTATTGAAGCCGACCTTGAAGCAGATATCGGTAATGCTGAGCCGGCCATTAGTCAGCAATTCGCACGACACCTTGATACGCAACTGGTTCACGTAGCTCACGAAGGGCAAACCGGTGTGCTTCCTGAATGCCCGCGAAAACGAACTGATACTCTGGCCAGTCAGTTCAGCCAGTTCGGATTCGCGTAATTCGGACGCCATCTTCTGGCTGATATAGGCAATCGCCAGGTTGATTTTCGAGGACATGTAGTTGACCGGATCAGGCGAATAGCCGGCACTGGTGAGGCGCCTGCGACCAGCGGCATCCGACAGCAGATCAAGCAGGGACAAAAATAATTGCACGCGCCGGAAGCCGCGTGCGTCGATCAGCGCCTGCATCAGCGGACGGGCTAGCAAGCCGGTTTCCGGCGTAAATAAAATTCCGCTGCGTGAATCCGACAGCAATGACAGGACGCTGTGCAACTCGGGAAATACCTGCATCGCGTTATTGATGAACTCACTGGAAAATTGCAGCACGATGCACCGCTCGGCCACCGGCTGGTTATCGGGTAATTCGCTCACCCAGTTATGCGGCAGATTGGGACCGGTCATGACCAGATTGCCGGGTGCGAAATCACCGATGTAATCGCCAATAAAAAACTTGCCGGTCGTTTCGGTAATCAGCTGAATTTCATATTCGGGATGAAAATGCCAACGCACGGTGCGATACGGATAACCGTGCGACCAGGCAGCAAAAGACTCATCACTTCGTACACTTACCAGCTCCAGATCGGGATTCATGCTGTCTCCTGCTATTTTTTTGCTGATCGCGTCAGTGAATTTGACTGGCATCGCCCTCCTGCCACTCATCGCACTGCATCGCGTCGTGATGGTTTATGCAATTCATTCTAGGCATTGAGCAGCAAGCGCACTACCCAATAAGCCCGTTATTACTGATACTTTTTTGCCTGCTTCCTGTCAATTGCACTTGAAACCGCAAATTTGGTGCAACGCATCAAATATAATGACGAACGCGAGCGTGTTTTTTGCGGCGAAAAACCAGGCACACTTCAAAATAGTATTGATGATTTAATCTTTCTGACGTGGTTAGTCCCCGCTAATCGACTTACCATTCATCGCGTGTCACAGCAGGCACCGTCCGCCCCTTCCCTATCCGCCGGAGCCATCGCATGAGAATTTCCCGTGTTTGACCATTCCATTTCCGACCGTCCCCCCACACACCTGGTCAGTGATTGCGATGGCGTACTCATCGACAGCGAAGCCGTCGCGCTCGATACCTTGCTGACGGCCTTACAGTCGCGCATGCCCGATCGCGCGCAACTGGCTGACTTGATCCGGCCCCGTCTCGGGCTGCCACTCGTCACCGTGCTGGCGCAATTGTTCGCGCACCTGCATGCCACCGCAGCCGATGGCGAGCTGGCGGCGATCGGCGAGCATGTCGAGAGCGAATGCGACCGCAGGTTATCGCTGGTGCCCGGTGTGGCGGCGGCACTGGCGGCGATTGCGTTACCAAAGGCGGTCGCCAGCAATAGCCACAGCGATCGGGTGCGTGCCGCACTGGCGCGGACCGGTTTGACAGCGCAGTTCGGAACACGTATCTACACGCCCGACAACAGCGGCCATCCGAAACCGCATCCGGCTGTCTATCTGGCCGCCGCAGCCGGCTTCGGAGTCGCTCCGGGCCAATGCATTGCCGTTGAAGACAGCATCACCGGCGCCAGCGCCGCCGTCGCTGCCGGCATGGTGGTGCTGGGCTATATCGGCGGCGGACACGTTCCCGCCGGACAGGCCTTGCGCATGCAGGCGCTGGGAGTCCATGCG
>CAILRJ010000168.1 GCA_903836575.1 uncultured Burkholderiales bacterium | reverse complement strand
AGCAAGGACCGGGCAGCAGCCGACGCTGCTGCACCAAGCCCCCGGGCCGGCGACTGGCCCAACATCGCCTTGCAGATCTTGCCAAACCCGCCCCCGGTGGAGCATGCAGCGCTGCCGCCTGAGCCGCCCCCCGAGGCGGCTACCCCAGAAGCCGTCCCGGTGCTGACCCTCGCAGCAGCCGAGCCCGCCGCGTCTGGCCTGAGGCTTGAGCCCATGTTCATGGAGCCGCCCGCACAGGCGCCAGTGGCCGCAGACCAGCCGCTCAGCCTGAACCCCGTTGCGCCCGCAAGCCCAGCACCAGCACCAGCACCAGCACCGACCCCAGCACCGGCACCAACCCCAGCACCTCCGTCCGCTGCCGCGCTAGGTAAAGTCACCTATGCCAACAGCTGTGCTGTTTGCCACGGTGCTTTGCCCGCAAATAACAAGTATAAAATTTTGGCCGGTGCCAATTCGCCGAGTGCCATCAGCAACGCCATCAAGAACAATGTTGGTGGCATGGGCTTTTTGAAAACATCGATATCGGCGACCGATGCGAGCAATCTGGCGGCGTATCTGGCTACGCCCGGTCTCTGACGAGTGAGAGCCGGTCGGGGTTAGACCGACCTTAACCGGCGCTTGCTATGTTCCTGCAAGGTACTGCGACCGGACCCCTGCGCAGTATCTTGCAATTGCTTCGCTAGTACGGCCATCAGCCCTGATTCACCAGTATCGCGCCGCGTATCTCTGCCGCGCCCACTCGTACCAGTTGCGTGGTCGCCCACTGCGCCAGCTCCTCTATCGGTAGTTGCAAAAAACGCCGGTTGGATTCGCGCACGAGCGGCATTGCACCCAACAGCACCGGTATCTGGTCGACTGCCAGTTTCTGACGTTCCAGTAGTAAAAACTTCAGCAAAACCTTGATCGCATTTTGCGCATTGCGCACTGGATCGGCAGCCAGATAATCGAGCCGCGAAAAAGCCGTCCGGAGCGCCTTGCCGATGTCGGTAAACGGCGTACCGTGACCCGGAATGACAAGGCGTACATCGAGCGTGGCGATCAGTTCCAGCGTCGCGCGCGCCTCACTAAAACCTGATTCGCCATCAAGTTCCGGAAAGATCACGCCAAAGCCGTTTTCCCACAACGCATCGGCAGAAATCAGGATACGTTCGGCCGGGCAGTACAGGATCAGCGAATGCGGATCATGGCCCGGCGCACCCAGCGCCAGCCAGTCCATGTCGCCCAGCCGGATCGGCTGGTCCGGTGCCAGCGTGGCATCGAAACTGAAGCGCGCGCATTGCTGGCCGGTGGCCATGAAGCTCAGTGCAGCTTCGTCCCAGTCGCGCACCTTGTCAGCTTCGCTGGCCGGGATCACAGTGCGGCAGTGGTAACGCTGTTGCAGGAGTGCGTTACCACCGCAATGGTCCGAATGCAGATGGGTATTGACGAGCAACTCGAGCGGGCGCTGCTGCAACACCTGTTCGACCAGCGCCAGCGTCTGCGGCGCGTGCGTCAGATAGCCGCTGTCGACCAGTGCGGTTTGTGCGCCGGTGAACAGGATATTGTTCGACGAGAGCCAACCGCGCTCGAATACCCGCATGGTCGGCGGCAGTGGTTCAGCCATCGAACAAGGCGTCACGACGCTGGTTGATGGCGCGCCAGATGGTGCGCCTGGCGCTCTCGCCGGCGCTGCCCCAACTGACAATTTCGTTGATGTTGCGCTGGCAGCCTGCGCACAAGCCGCTGCGCTCATCCATTTCGCAGACGCTGATGCAGGGCGACGGTGCCGCCACGCCGGTGTCTTGCGGGTCAAACACGACCAGTTCGCCCGACATCATCGCGCACCGGTAGCGCTGCGCGCGGCCGGGTTCGGGCGGACTAATGAGATAAGTAAAATGCGGGGCGGGAAGTCGGGATGCATGGAATAGTCTTCAGTGGCAATGCCCTCGATTATGCACGGATGCGGCGCCGGCATGGTGCCGTGGCATAGTCCGGTAAAACACCACGCATGAGTGGCCCTCAATTTTGCAGCACCACCCGCCACGCCGAGTGGTAATACGCCACCGTGCACAGCACGCCTGCGACGAATCCGGCGGCCAGCATACCGAACGGCGGGGCCGGGGCGATCGGCGCAGTGACCTGTTCGGAAGCCGGTTGGGCCGCATCCCATTGCGTGATCAGTTTTTGGGCTGCCTCGAAATCCTGCTCTGCCACCATCACCCGGATCAGGCCCGCCGCCGGCAACTCGCCGATCCCGCCTTGCAGGTACTCGCCGTCGACGCGCCCGTGTAATTGCTGCTGTTCGAGCAGGTGCACGATCATGTGCGCTTCAATGAGATTGGCGGCCTGGTACAAGATTTTCATGGACGTGATTGCAAACAGAAAGGTCGAAACCTCATCTTAACCGTTGCCCCGGATCACGGTGCCGGTGCCGGCAATGCACCCGCGCATCAGTAGATTTTTTTTACCTGATAGCCGCGCTGCGCCAGCAAGGCCGGCACGCTGCCCGGCCCGGTCAGATGGAGCAGACCGATGGCAACAAACTGCGTGGTACCGTGCTGTCCCATCTGTGCGATCGACGCAGCCAGCAGAGGATTGCGCTGGTCCAGCAAGACGCGGCGGGTAAAGTTTGCGGTGATAGTCGATTCGGTCAATTCTTCCTCGACCAGACGTTCCAGCGCAGCGCTATCGGCAGAGCCCCAAGCTGCCATCATGACGGCCGCTTGCTGTACGGTCTTGCCGTCGAGTAGCGACGCCAGGCACTCGCGCAGATAGTGCTCCTGCTCCGATGCATCGAGTACATCAAACAGCCCGAGCTGGTAATCAGCACTTTCCAGCGCCACGACCGGTTTGCCCGGTACCTGTTCCCGCAGGTAGTTTTCGATGCCCTGTTCGCGCGCATAGCCGCTGCGCTCCAGCGTCAGCGCCAGTAACAGATTGGCAATGGCCCATGGTTTCATCCCGGTGACGGCCGACGGCATCACGCCGAGCCGGTCTAGCACTTGCTGCAATTGCCGTTGCGTGTCGGCGGAGATGGCCTGGGCTATGGTCTGCGGCGGCACCAGCAACGCGTGCCGTGCGAACGCCGCTTGCAAGGCGGGCTGATCGGTCGGATCGAGTTCGAGCACCAGCTGGTCGGCCGCGGCAAGGGCGCGCATGACAATCGGTTCGAGCGGATAGAATGAGGCCTGCCCGACATGCACAGTGCCAAACAGCCAGACAGTGTGGTCCTGCTGCGTGGCGCGGTACAGCGTGCCGCGCTGGGGAACGGCAGGGACAGCAGCGGCGACAGTCGCCGCCCGCGCCAATGCATGGCCGCAGCCAAGCAACACCAACGAGATAACCATCAAGGCAATACGCATGCACGCTTTCAGAAAAAAATCATGGGGATAATCTGGCTGTTCGACCTCGACAATACCTTGCATGATGCCTCGCATGCGATCTTCCCGGCCATCAACGTCAATATGAACCGCGTGATCGCGCAAGTGCTGTCGCAGGCCGGTGCACCGGCAGCGGCAGCTGACGTGGATGCCGCCCGCATTGCCTACTGGCAGCGCTACGGAGCGACGCTGCTCGGCATGGTCAAGCATCACCAGATGCGGGCTGACACGTTCCTGCACGAAGCACACCGGTTCGAGAACTTGCCATCGATGATACGCGCCGAACGCGGTCTGGGCCGATTGCTGCGCCGCCTGCCGGGACGCAAAATCCTGCTGACCAATGCGCCGCAACGTTACTCGCAGGACGTGATGCGCCACCTCGGCTTGCAGCGCCACTTCGCCCGTCATGTATCCATCGAATCGATGCGCGTGCACGGCCAGTTACGACCCAAACCGTCGCGCTCAATGCTGCGCAAATTGCTGGCGCGCGAAGGCGTGCATGCGCGCCAATGCGTGCTGGTCGAAGACACCTTGATGAACCTGAAATCAGCCCGCGTGCTGGGCCTGCGGACGGTACTGGTGACCCAGTATCTGCCGCTGGCGCACCGGGCCGGACCCTCTACCTTCGTCAAGCGTCCGGCCGGCATCGACGTCAAGGTGCGCTCGGTGAAACGGCTGGCCGGCCAGTTGCACCGCTTGCGTTCGCGCTTGAGTTTGGCTGACCATGACGACTGACTATTGCGCCGACTGTTTTGCGCTGCTCGACGACAGCAGCGCCAGCGCTACCGAACCGCGCTCGCGTCTCTACACCGGCTGGTTGCGCACGCTGTCGTGCGAGACGATCGAAGGCTTGCCGGCGCTGCTGGAAGGCTTGCAGCAACCGGGCCAGCATGCGGTATTGCTGATGACGTACGAACTGGGCGCGGCGCTGCACGGCGTGATGCCACGTACCGACTCCGGCGCGCTGGCGCAAGTGCTGTTGTTCGCGCATTGCCAGCCGTTGTCCGCCGACGCCGCGCGCGACTGGTTGCAGGCCCGGGCCGGCACGGCACCGGCCGGCGTTGCCGGTCTGCACGACAGCATCGATGGCGCGACTTTCGCGCAGCACATCGGACGCATCCGCGACTACATCGCCGCTGGCGATACCTACCAAGTCAACTTCACCTACCGCCTCCGTTTCGATGCCTTTGGTACGCTCGCCGCGCTCTACTTGCGTCTGCGCACACGTCAACCGGTGCCCTACGGTGCGCTGATCGCGCTGCCCGATGGCACTGCCGTGTTGTCGCTGTCGCCCGAACTGTTCGTGCGGCATCTCGATGGCGCGTTGCTGGCGCAACCGATGAAAGGCACGGCGGCAGCCACCGGTGATCCGGTGCAGGATGCCGCCAGCGCCACACGGCTGGCCAGCGATCCCAAGAACCGTGCCGAAAACCTGATGATCGTCGACCTGCTGCGCAACGACCTCGGCCGCATTGCCACGCTGGGTTCGGTCGCGGTGCCGCAGCTGTTCGAAGTCACGCGCTTTTCCGACGTGCTGCAAATGACCTCGACCGTCACCGCCCGCCTGCATCCTGCGGCGACGCTCGCGCAAGTGGTCGACGCGATCTATCCGTGTGGCTCGATCACCGGCGCGCCCAAGCTGCGTACGATGCAGATCATCCGTGAACTCGAAGCCGATGCGCGCGGCATTTATACCGGCGCGATCGGCTGGTTCGATGCAGCGGACGGGCCGGGTATCGGCAACTTTTGCCTGTCGGTGCCGATCCGCACACTGGTGCTGCAAGCGCCGGACGCCGGTGTGCGCCGTGGCGAAATGGGCATCGGTGCCGGCATCGTCCACGACAGCGTGGCCGCCGACGAATATGCCGAATGCGGGTTGAAGGCGCGCTTCCTGACGGCGATGCCGAACGAGTTTGCACTGTTCGAAACGATGGCCGTCACGCGCGATGGCGGTTGTGTCTTGCTGGAGCGGCACCTGCACCGGTTGACCACCTCGGCGGCGTATTTCGGTTTTGCGTGTGATGTGATCGCCTTGCGCGCCGCAGTCATGGACGCTTGCGCCGCACTACCCGACAACGCGCTGCGACGCTTGCGTCTGGAGTTGAGCCGGCTCGGTGAGTGTCACATTCAGAGCGGGCTACTGCAGCCTTGGCCAACTGTCGCGCGTCTATTGCTGGCATCGCAGCCGACCGCATCGGCCGACCTGTTCCTGCGTCACAAAACCACGCAGCGTGCGCAGTACGACGCGGCCTGGCGCGCGGCCGAAGCGCAAGGCGCTTTCGACATGCTGTTCTGTAACGAGCGCGGTGAAATCACCGAAGGCGCGCGCAGCAATGTGTTCGCACAAATCGACGGCCAGTGGTTCACGCCGCCGTTGTCGGCCGGCGTGTTGCCCGGGGTGATGCGCGCCCACTTGCTGGCCGATCCGCACTGGGCTGCCAGCGAGCGCACATTGACGCTGGCCGACCTGCAGCGGGCCGGGCGGCTGGTGTTGTGCAATGCATTGCGCGGCGTGCTGACAGCGCGGCTTGTCAGTCCGGCGAGCGGTTGATCAGCGCGTCTTGAGCGGCTCGGAAGGGCGCTGCCCGAACGTCACCAGCCAGGTCGCCAGCACCACCAGCGCACAACCGGCCAGCGTGGTCTGGTTGATGACTTCGCCGAGGAACAGCGCGCCCCACAGCAGCGCAAACAGCGGGATCAGAAACGTTACCGTCATGCTGCGGGTCGGGCCGATATCGGCCAGTAGCCGGAAGTACAGGAAGTACGCCACCGCGCTGCACAGTACTGCCAGCACCACGACCAGCAGCAGGATGTGCGGAGTCAGTTCGCCGCGTAGCGGCGACAGCGGCACCACCGGGATCAGCACCAGCGCCGCGCCCAACTGCGAGCCGGTCGCCATCAATCCCGGCGGGATGCCGGCTGCGCGCAATTTGGAATACGCGCCCGAGCACGCATAGCAGATCGCCGCCAGCGCACAGGCCAGCGCCGCCAGCAGGACTTGCGGCGTGAAGGTTACCGGTCCCAGTCGCACCAGCAGCGCCACGCCGGAGATGCCGATCAGCAGGCCGATGGCTTTGCGCAGCGTCATCGTCTCGCCCAGCACGGCGATGCCGACCAATGCGCCCCACAGCGGCGTGGTCGCATTGACGATGGCTGAATAACCGGATGGCAGCGTCAACGCGGCATACGCATAGAGCGCTGCCGGCAGGGCCGAATTGACGCCGCCGATCAGCAGGTACTGACGCCAGTTGGCCTTGAACTGCATCGCCTGCCGGGTTGCCAGCATGAAGGCCAGCATCACCAGCCCGGCGATGCCGACCCGCAGTTCGGCCGTCCACAGCGGCCCGAGCACCGGCGCGATCACGCGCATGAACAGGAACGAGGCGCCCCAGATGGCGGCGAGGGATAACAAACGGATCAGGTCGATGGGACGCATGGGTTACTCGGCAAAGGGGAGGGCGGTAAAAACAGCAACGGCGCGAGGATAGCTGATCGGGAGCGGCCCGGTTTTTTTTGCCGTCGCAAACCTCATCGCTAGCAACCAGGGTCAGTGTTTTTTTCGCGGCTCTATCGCGAAAATTACACTAACCCTGCTTGCGGATCCGGGGCGCTTGCCATCCAATTTCCGTGCCGGGGTTGCTGCTACTGCTCTGTCATGTCCAAGCCGACAGGCGCCCCAAACCCGCTAATCACGTCTCGACCGTCAGCGCCTCTTTCGCTCCCCCCTGCGCAGCCGACAGCACCAGTCCCATCGCCATCAGCACAATGGCCGCACCAGCCAGCGTCGCCAGGCCGACCGGTTCGCCGAGGAACAGGTAACCCCACAGCATGCTAAACAGCGGAATCAGAAACGCCACCGACATTGCCCGGGTCGGTCCGATCCGTACGATTAGCGGAATGAATAACGCCTGCGCCACACCCGACGACAGCAGCGCCAGGCACGTCACGCTGAGGATGGTGCGGCCAGATGGCCACACCGGTGGCAGCACGAATGGCAGCAACGGCAACATCACCAGTGCACCGAGCACCATTGACCCGGTGGCCATTCCGATCGGATGGATGTGATGGCCATCGAGGCTGTGTCCGGTTTTGCGCACGATGATGCTCGACACCGCATAGCAGGCAGCCGCAAACAGGCAGGCTGCGGCGGCCAGCAACACGTGCAGATCCAGCACCAGCGCACCGGCACCGACCAGCACCGCCACGCCGGTAATCCCCAGCGCCAGACCGGCCAGCTTTTGCAGCGACAGGCGTTCAGCCAGCCAGAGCACCGAAAACAGCGCGCCGAATAACGGACTGGTCGAATTGAGTACCGCCGAGTAGGCCGCTGGCAAATATTGCGACGCATACGAAAAACACGAAAATGGAATCACGGCCGCAAACACTGCCACCATAAAATACGGCCGCAGGTTGCGGCGCCAGTGCATCGGTACGCGGATCAGCCGCGCATACACCAGCATGGCCAGGCCGGCCAGCGAGACGCGCAGCAGCGCCGTCATCAGCGGGCCGATTTCGGGTACGGCAACGCGCAGAAAAATGAACGAGCAGCCCCACAGCGCCGCCAGAAAAATCAGCTTGATGACATCGGCTGGCGTCATCATCCGAGTGCCCGTTGGCGTGACGCCAGTAGTGCTGCGATCAGCAGGGCCAGTGCTGAAAAAACCAATCCGCGCTGCAGACCACCCGCACCATCGGCGATCCAGCCGACCACGCCGGGGCCGACGATCTGGCCAAAGGCGAACACGCTGGTGAACGCACCGATGCCGCCCGACCACGCCGCCATCGGCGCGTTGTGTCGTACCAGCGCGGT
>CAILRJ010000167.1 GCA_903836575.1 uncultured Burkholderiales bacterium | reverse complement strand
CGAAGTACTGCGTGCCGAATCAGCGGAAATGGCGTGGATTTCGACCGAGGGCAACACCTTCAATCATGTGACCGATCGGGTCGCCGATGTGGCGCAGGTCGCGTTACAGCAAAAGGGCTTGGGGCGGCCGATGAAGCAATCGGTCGAAGTCTCGCAAAGTGGCCGGATTCGCCAGACCGCTTTTCTGGCCGATAATGTGACGCGCAATTTTGTCGCTGCCGACGGCACGCTGGTCGAGCGTGACGTGCCGGGCAGCTTTTACGAATTCATTGCGCGGGATCGCATTGATGGAAGCGATCAGCTGGATCTGGGTTTCGATGCCGGCAATGCGCAGGGAATCTTCAGGATGACAGCGTCCTGAAGAGGGTTATTGCAACGACAGGGCAATCGCCATATCGAGACCCCAGTTGGCCGGTAATTTGAAGTACGGGTCCGGCATCGTCAGTGTCGTGACAAACAAGCCGCCGATGCCGCGTGTACTGTTGATTTTCATGACGGCTGCCATGTTCGCGCGCGGGCTGCTGTGGACGATGCTAATGAAGCGCTCGGCCGGATATGTTGCCTGCCATGTCGGCGTAACCTGGCGTTTGAAGAGCTGCAGTGTGTCTTCGAAGACCACGAACTTGTCGGCCAGCGGCAGCGTCAGGTAGCGCTCCGGTACGCTGGTGCCAGGATTGCCGGTGACGGTATATTTTGGCGATAGGCCTTTGATGTAGTTGTAGACCGACTGGTAATACTGCACATGGGCAGCCGTGGTGTCGTTGGTCATCTCGTCGATGAAAAAGCCATCGACTTTGTAAAAGGCCAGGTAGGTGTTGATGTCCTTGGTGACATCGGACAGACGCCGGTTGCCATACGACGACGAGACGTAGGCGATAACCTTGCCACCGGAGGCGTGCAAATTGGCGATGGCTTTGACGTAATTCTGGTCGAGTGCGGTGCCCGGGCCGCTGTTCGGATTGACGATCGCTGTCGTCGGCATTTTTTTTGCCAGCACATTCAGGCTGGCCCAGGCGGTACTGTTCGGGCTGGGGTAAAAATAGGCGGGCACTACCGCTTCGCGAACGATTGCGCTGTGGGCGGCGAGCGGACACAGGACGAAAGCCATGACGGCGAAGATCGCCCGGGTGATACGTTGCGCGAAAACGGAGGGTACTGTCATGACTTTGCCTTTTATTCGAGCCGCCCTCTGGACGTGCTGAATGGTTGGCCTGGCAGCGGGATGCTGTCAGGTAGCTGGCTGGCTTCCGGGGAAGTCCCTATAGCTTTGCGTCGCTGGATTACTCCAGGTTTGCCGATAAAGCCTTACTTTTACCGATGGTCCGACGTTACCATAAATTTCTTTTGGGAAATAAATTTATGTGAGTATTCGACTCGATATGTCAGGTCGTGCTGTCTTTTGTGATTAATTTTTAGGATGCCGGTCATTTTATGGTTCAGTTCATTCCCCGTCGGCTGCAAGGGATACTCGCGCTTCTGGTCGTCACGCTGGTGTGGGGGACGACGTTTCCGGCAATGAAAGACTTGACGGCGCATTTTTCGGCAGTCTGGATCATCCTTACACGCTTTGCGATGGCCGGCCTGTTGCTGGCACCGTTCCTATGGCGCGCGCACTGGCGCGATTATTTGCCCGGGGTGTTGCTCGGTGCGACGCTATTCCTGTGCTACATGCTGCAGCTCGAAGGCCTCGCGCTGACAAGTTCCAACCGCAATGCGTTCGTCACCGGTCTCAACGTTCTGGTCGTGCCGTTGCTGGGGCTGCTGGCGGGCAAGGCACCGGAGCGGCGCATTGTGATTGCCATCGCACTGGCCATCGTCGGTCTGTTTGCGTTGTGCTGGGATGGCGGCGCCTGGGGTGTTGGCGATAATCTGGCACTGACAGGAGCGTTTTTCTTTGGCGTGTACGTGAAGTTGCTCGAAGTCCTGACGCGGCGCGCCAGCAGCCTGATTGTGCTGGCCACCGTTCAAATCATCGTTGTCGCGCTGTGTGCCGGACTCTGGCTGGTGGCGTGGGAATTGCCGCGCCATCCGGTCAACTGGATAGTGATTGCGTCGGCGATGCGTACCGATGTGGTTAATTTTCTGTACCTCGGTCTGGTGGCGACGGCAGCGATCATTTCATTGCAAACATGGGGGCAGCGCCACAGCAGTGCCAACGAAGCGGCGGTGATCTATGCGTTCGAGCCTGCTTGCGCGGCGATTGCCGCCTATTTCTGGCTGGGCGAGGTCATGTCATGGCACGGCCTGGCCGGTGCCGCGTTGCTGATTGCCGGGATGATCGTCAGCCAATGGATCTCTCCGGCGCAGCGGCGCAAGTTGCTGACGGCCGAGAGCTCTGCTGTTATGCCGATTTCGAATAACTGATATGGATAATGAAAATTGGCGTAGGGCAGGTCAGATCGTTATAGTTTGCCTGTCTCCTCTATGTCTACCCAAATTGATATAGATTTTGCCCACTTTCGAGTGGGCATTTTTTTTGGCTGATCGATGTGTGATTGTTATCTTCGGGTTATTGCACCTTTGTATTTTGGTTTTTATGCTGGTGTTGAAGTTGAAGTTGAAGTTGAAGTTGAACCTGACTGGCTCCGGCTTTTGGGAACCCGCAGGGCAGCCGCTTCGCTCGCATTTTTCTTGGTTACTTCTTGTTGTTGAAGCAAAAAGAAGGGACCGCCTGCCGGTCCGCCCCCGGCTTGGTCGTCGCGGAGTGGCAGCCGCGCAAGCAACCCCAGCGCGGAAATTGGATGGCAAGCGCTCCGGATCCGCAAGCAGGGTCAGTGTAATTTTCGCAATAAAGCCTGCGAAAAAAAACACTGACCCTGGTTGCTACCGCTAGGGGTTTGCGACGGCATGAAAAAGCGAACCGGGCCGCCCCCATAGGCGCTAACGTTAATGGAACGTAAGGAGGGCACGGCCTTTTGTGCCCACGCGTGCACACCAAAAATCATCGTCAAGTCCCACCGTTTTGCGGTGCATTCGCGTGGGCACGATGACCCTGTGCCCACCCGCCGGTCCGTACTGGATGGCAAGGTTAGCGCCTATGCGGGTCGCCCCCGGCGCGGTGAAAGCGCCGCTACCTTAGCGTTCCAGATCCAGAAAGCGCCACGTCGTCAGCATCACCGGATGGCGCAGATAATTGCGCAGCCACGGTTGCTGGACATCGGCCGAGACCGGATGGGTGCGCAGTACCCATGGCGCATAACCATGCAGCAAGCGGTTCATGTCGCGGTACAGCAGATTGCGCGCGGGTGAGTCAGGCAGTTGCTGCGCCTGTTCGTAGAGACGATCGAAGACCGGCAGCCGGAAGCGGGCGCGGTTCGCAGAACCGGCGTTGGGGCCGTACAGCAGCTGGTAAAAATTCTCGCCATCGGGAAAGTCGGCGATCCACTCCGCTTCCATCATCTGCACCTGGCCGAGCCGCGCCGCTTTCAGCAGGTCGGTAAATTTGCCGCTGTTAAAAACCACCCGAATACCGATGGCGCTGAGGCTGCGACTCCATAATTCGTCGCGCAGTCGACCGGTTGTCGAGGCCAGCGTATGCATCGTCAGTATCAACGGTGAGCCGTCCGGCTGTTCACGCCAGCCATCGCCGTCACGGTCGCGATAGCCAAACCGGTCGAGCAGCGCGCGGGCCAGTACCGGGTTGGTTTCGGCATCGCTGCGCAGCGTCGCGTCATAACCGAACACGTTGGGCGGTAGTGGTGACTGGGCCGGAATCGCCAGCCCTTTCGAGAGCACGCGAATATCTTCCGTACGGTTGTAGCTCAGAGCGATCGCGCGGCGCAGCGCAATCTGCGGCAAGGCGATGCCACCCAGTACCGGGTCTTCCATGTTCATCCACAGGTAGTCGAGTGACATCATCGGCGTCAGCGTCAGTGTGATGCCTTGCCGGGCCAGTTCGGGTTTCAGTTTGCCCTGTTCCAGCACCATGCCGGCCAGCGGTGCCGGCACCGGTTCGAGGTAGTCGATATCGTGGTTCAGGAAGGCCAGTACGCGGGCTTGCTGTTCCTCCAGCACGCGGACATCAATGTGGCCGATCAGCGGCAGCGTTTTGTCGTGCAGTGCACGCCCGATGGCCGGATTGCCGGTGGTGCTGTCGTCGAAGACGGTGTGTCGAAAATCAGGATTGGCGTCGAGCAGCAGACGACTGTTACGTTGCCAGTCACGCAGTACATACGGTCCGGTGCCGACCGGGAAGGGGGTGCGTGCAGCGATGGTTTCGTGCGCCACCACCGAGAGCGCCGGCATCGCCAGGATATACAGGAAGTTATTGTCCGGACGATTCAGCTCGATGCGCAGGGTGTGGCTGTCGGACGCGGTCAGGCCGGCGATCGGACGCATCGGATCGAACCGGCCTTGCTTGAGTGCGCTGTCGCCTGCCAGTTTGCCATCGAGTAAAAACAGCCAGGGTGATTTCAGGGCCGGATCGTAATGACGCTGCATGCTGTAGATCAGGTCGGCGGCGACCAGTTCGCGCGGCTTGCCGCCGAAGGCCGGGTCCGGCGTGAAGCGGATGCCGTGCTGCAGCTTTAGCGTGTAGGTCTTGCCATCGGCACTGATGGTCGGCAGCGCGGTCGTCAGGTTCGGCCGCAGTGCCAGCGGGCGTGCCAGATAGTCGTAGCGCAGCGGCGCGTCGAAGATGTTTTCGATCAGGCTCAGTGTATTGATGTCGGAGGCCTGCGCCGGGTCGAGCACGGTTTCGCCGTTTTGCAGGACCACATGCAAGGTCTTGCTCATGTCGGCAGCAGTAGTCGGGAGGCTCAGTAAAAACAGGCAGGCGGCGAGGCAGCGCAAGGTCAGGGAACGCGCAGCAGTCATGGTGTGAAAATCGAAAATGTGGAGTCGTTCGGGCTGGCCACTGTAGCGCAATTTTGCCAGCCTGCGGTACATGATGTTGATGTCGAAATGGTCACCCTGACAAGAGCCGGAGAAAAGCGGCTACTCTATGGTGCCACCGTTCGCACGTCAGCCATGACGTGTGCAGACCACTTCCGGTCGCACCACTTTCCCCGAGGATGCCCCTGATGAAAAATAACCCTGTTCTCCACCGCATGCTGTTTGCTGCCTGTTGCACGCTAGGCCTGTCGTCGGCACTCGCCGCCGGCCCTGCCACGGTCACGATCACGCCACTTGGCAGCCATGACGGCGAAGTCTGTGCCGCTGACCGGGCACTGATTTTTGAAGATCCGGACGGCACGCGCATCCTGTACGACGCCGGCCGCACGGTGCGCGGTGGCAATGATCCGCGGCTCGGCAAGATTGACGCCGTCCTTCTCAGCCACGTCCATGGCGACCACCTCGGCGACCGTCACCAGTCATCCGCTAACGCCGGAACCTGCGCTGCACCGGATTTTTCAGTAAAAAGCACGCCGTCGTCGGTCACCGAAGAAATTGTACTGGCGCAGAAAGCCAAGCTGTTTGTCGGTGGTGAAATGGGCAGCTTTTTCTCGCGCCGTATCAAGGCCGCGGGCGGGTCGGCGGATCAGGTGAAACTGGTGCGCTTTGGTGGACAAAGCCAGATCGGCGGCATCAGCATCGCCAGCGTGCCGGCGGCGCACTCGAACGGACTCGATCCCGAGTTCATGGAGTCGGCCCATGCCGAGGCGCTGGCAGCCAACGCGCTGACCGCTTATGTTGGTCCTCCGGGTGGCTACGTGCTGACGTTTTCAAACGGACTGGTAGTGTATTTGTCGGGCGATACCGGCATCATCGCCGACCAGGAACTGGTTGTGCGCCGCTTCTACAAACCCACGCTGGCGGTACTCAACATCGGCGGCACGTTTTCTACCGGTCCTGTCGAAGCGGCTTACGTGATCAACGACCTGGTCAAGCCCAATGCCGTGATCGCCTCGCATGCCAATCAGGCCACGACCAAAGACGGCAAGTTACTGCCGGGTACCCGTACCATGGTCTTCAAGTCGGCGGTCAAGGTGCCGACCTATTTGCCTGTCAGCGGCAAACCGATGTCGTTTACAGCCGACGGCAAGTGCGTGGCGGGTTGCTAATCAGCGCGCTGCATTGAAGCGGGCCTCGGCATCACTGAAGACTGCCCGGACCTGCTCGATATCGTACGGCTGCTCACGCAGTGATGCGTGCTCCCACTGACTGCGCGGTTCGTGTGGCTCGAAGAAGTTGCCGGTATAGACGTGGATCGCGCAGCTCATCCGGGCTAGCGGATTGAGAACCGAATGAATGATGTCGCGACCGAGCGTGGCGACGTCACCGGCGCCCAGTGATTTGGCACCCGCCGCCTCGATCGATCCTTCGGTGCGACGCCAGAAAATATTGTCTTCGCGACCTTCATAGATGCCGATCACGGCCGTCATCTGGTGATTGTGCGGCAGCAGATTCATGCACGGTGCCCAGACGAAATTGATGATGGTGAGTTCCGGCGAGCGGTACAGCGGCGTGATACCTGCATGTTGTGGCTCGCCCAGTTCGGCCATCAGCGACGCACGCTGCGAGACGGCTTCGGCGACAACCTCACGCAGTGCCACCTGGCCATCCGCTGCGGCCACTTTGCAGTCTTCGATAAATCGGTCCTTGTCGAACATCGGGTCATTCCTTTCGTGGTGGAATTGAGCTTACTTCACCGGTTGCGGGGTGTTTTGCAGCAGCTCGGCCAGCGTATTTTTCCACAGATCGGCGCGAAATGCGGTGCCATGTCCTGCCGTCATTTCGCTGCCGGGGACCAGCAGCATCCGGGCGTTCTTGATCCGTCGCAGTGCGCTTTCCATGATGCCCAGCTCGGGTGGATTGCGCTCGTCATCGGCCGAATTGATCGCCAGCAGCGTGGCCGTGATGCGTTCCAGTCCGGCTGACGGATCGTAGTCGCGCGAGGATTCCCATTGATACAGCACATCATTGGCATCGGCCGGGAAGGGTGCTGCCAGTCGCGCATCGAGCAACGCATCGGCTTTTACACGAGTCGGTGCGGCTTTCTGCAAGGCCTGGCTACCGCCGTTAGTGGCCAGTCCGAAAAACACCGAGCTACTTTGTGCGCTGCGTGGCTGGATCGTGTAATTGCCATTCATCCAGGCCGGGTCGTTACGGATCGTGTCACTGATGAGACGGCGCAGCATCCAGTTGCGCCCTGCCATTTCGGTTGGCAGTGACGCCATCGGAACCGCGATATCCATCATCGCCGGATATTTCTGCGCATAAATCCAGGTCTCCATACCACCCATCGAGTAGCCCAGCACCATCCGCAAATGCCGGATGCCGAGGTGTTCGGTGACCAGCTGTTGCTGCGCATCGACCATATCTTCGGTGCTGTAGCGCGGGAAGGCCGCGCGCAGGCCATCGGAGGGTTTGCTGGATTTTCCATGGCCGATTGCGTCCGGCAGGATCACGAAATAGCGACTGGCATCGAGCGGCTGGCCAGGACCGAACAGCGCGCCGCCAAACTGCGGTGCCAGCAGGCTGGCACCGGATTGTGTGGTGCCATGCAGCAGCAGCACCGGAATCCCGGTCGGCGCACCGATGGTGCGGTAGTGCAGCGTCAGCGCAGGCAACACTGCGCCAGAACGAAAGTGGAAGTCACGGATGGTCCAGTCACCTTCTGCAGGTACTGGAAAATCGGCGGCCAGCAACGGATGCATGGTCAGGGCGAAAACGGCGCCAAGCAGGATGCGGGCAGGTGTCAGGGGCAATGGCATGCAATCGTCTTTCGAAATAAATCAGGCAGTCAGCCTACTGTTTGGTTTCGGTCATGTCTACAAAGTAATAAGTTGCAGTGCAGCATGTGCGGACCGGGTGCCGGCGAAAGGCTCATCGGCAGCGCTGCCCATCCGGCTATCGGTGAGCGCTATGGCTGGCACAGTAGTCGGCAAAATCGCAGCGCGTTTGATTTCGCGGCAATGCGCCGGGAATCCTCGCTCGACTTGAACAGGTTGTGTACCGCCGTGATAACAAGCACGACGGTACACGTGAGAGGCCAGACAGAGCTGGCCGTGGAGGAATTGCGGACAGCGCAACCGGTGTTGCACGGCGCCTGTCAACCACGACAAGAGCGCTGCCGCGGCGCAATGAAATCGGACTGGTTAGGTTGACAAACACCGGGTCAGGCAGAGCCCTAGCGCAGAGAGACAGGCCCCAGGATTGACCAGCCTCCTTGCAACGCATTGCTTGTGCCCCAGCTGCCCCCCAGCGTCGGCAAATCATTGGCAAAGAGCAGGTAGGTATTTCTGGCGTCAAGTTTCCAGGGTCCGGGTTTCGCGGCGTCGGCACCCGGCTGGATCACTCTGACCGCCAGCCGGTAGCTTCCCGGGGCGACATTGCCGGGAAATAAATTGCTGGACAACGTAAATGACTCGTCCGGCTTGACGGTCGCCAGCCGGAAGTTGGCCGGCCCCATCACAATCGGCTCATCCTGGCTGTTGAGCAACGCAAATTGAACCTGCCATTCGTAGTACGTCGGTGCCACACCAATATTTTTGGCCATTAACTGCACGGACATCGGGTTACCCGAGGGTGACGTGTCAGCAAAATTGACCGACTCGATCTGGTAGTTGTAGCCCATCATCCGGTGGAGCTTCATATAGCCGCCATAGTTCGGACTCCCGGCATTCATACGGTAGGAGCCCGGAGCCATCGTCGAATAATGTCCTGTGGCGATCATGCTTTCACCTTTGGGCGTGGCCAGTAAAGCCTGCGTTTCAGCCGCAATTTCTGCGTTATTTCTGGGCGGCACTTCGCCACCGATCGGACCGTTCAGCCATTGGCCACCGGTACTCAACGCGGTATCAAACTCGTCGCTATGGCCGTTATTGGGAACGAAGTAATCGTTGTGAAAACCTATCCATTGCGTCGATGTCAGCGGTTCGCGCCAAGGGTAACGGCCTTGAATTTTAGCCTTCGCGAAGCTGGTTTTATATGCATTCAGGATGGTGTTTTTTGCCGTATCGCTAATGTCATAGCCAACCCCGTTCATTTTGAATCCCGAGGTATGCCATTCGCCCCAATAACCAAGAATTCCTAGCTGGAAGGCGTGGACCCGGGGATCGCCGTCGTAACGACTTGCCAAAGCTTGAATGGCTTTCACCGCTTCACTCAGATAATTGGGATCGTTGTAATCGGTGATGGAGGTACCGCCGTCACCTTGCAGGCGCTTGACACCGACTTGGCTGTAGAGCCAATCCGGACAATTGGAGTTGGCATCGGATGGCGCCCAGTCGCAGTAAAGTCGAAGCACAAAGTGCTTTCCGACCGTCCCCTGGCGATTGATGATTTCTTCGACCCTGGCAAAATCAAACTCGTTAATGCGCGGTTCGAAGTCCCTCCATGCCACGTACTGGAATCCGACCGACGCTTCCTCGAATTGTGTCGACCAACTTGCATTCCAGCCCTTGTGGGGATTTTTGGATGGGCCATCGTTCTTGGGATAGGTGTGTGCCACTACGGTTGGTGCCGGGGTTGATGCCGGGGTTGGTGCCGGGGTTGATGCCGGGGTTGGTGTTGTGGTTGGTGTTGGGGTTGGTGCTGGGGTTGGTGCCGCGGTTGGTGTCGGCGTTGGGGGTGGTTTTGGTACGGGTGTTGGTCCAGCGTTGATTGTCAGTGTGAGCGTTGCAATGGCGCCTGCCGCACCTTTACCTGAAAACGGTTTGGCGTTGATGACATAGGTGCCAGCAGACGGCGCCCATTTGTAATAAACACCTGAGATGTCTCCCTTGTAGGCGAAAGGAGGAGCGTTCTCTGTCCGGGTACTTCCTGTCGCGTCGGTGAAGACCACTTTAGTGGTGCCGCTCGTATTTGCGCGTACGTTGATATTCGGATTGCCCAGAACCGAGACCGTGCCAGCAGAGGAAAACGTGCCGATGTCGGCACCCGTGTCGGCATTGACGACCGTGAAGCTGGTGATTGTCTGTGCTCTGACCCACATGGGCACGCACAGCAGGGCACCCAAAAAAACCGTTCTGTAAGTGGTTGAGATTTTCATGTTTATCCTTCAGAGGTGAAGCGCGAAAAATTGCGGAGTAACTGCACGCGGTGGCGACCTCAAATCAAAGAATTTTGGTCATGTTGGTTGTCAAGGCGGATGGTGGGCGCGATGAGTAAGAGGGGGAAATGAAGGCTACTGACTGTCGAGTTCCATATGCTCGTGTGCCCGCCCGCAGTCGGCAATATTCTCGGGTGTCAAAAATTTCAGTCATTGATAATTATCAATATTTGGATCCGCAAAGGGTATTAACTCTGCAAAAATAAATACCGTGAGATGCAGTGTCCTGTGTAGCGACAGATCAACTTTGGCCGGTCTGATCTGGCTGTGTTGCGTGCCGGTTGTACGGCTCTTTACTCTGCTCTTTACTCTGCTCTTTACTCGCTCTACAGCATCAACCTGACCACCGGCGCAGAGCACACACTTCACCGGCTTCCGGATAGCCTTCGCGAGCGCTCAGTTTTTTGTCGCTGGCAAACCATACCGTTGTCAGACTGGCGCCAGGGTTGCTTACTTGCAGTGATACTGTGCGTCGTCGACATTCAATCCGGGGAGCGCCCGCCATGCCCATCCATTCCAGCCGCATGCCGGCAATCTTCATTCCGCACGGCGCTGGTCCGTGCTTTTTCATGGACTGGAATCCCGCGGATGCATGGACCCGCATGGCCGATTTTCTGAAAGGATTGTCGCTCACGCTACCGCAGCGACCGAGCGCCATCGTGCTGGTATCGGCACATTGGCTGGCACCAACGTTCAGCGTCACCGGCGCGACCGGGCCGACGCTGATTTACGACTACGCCGGTTTTCCGCCACACACCTACACGCTGGACTATCCGGCACCGGGCCGGCCGGCCCTGGCGCAACGCATCACCGCATTACTGAAGCAGGCGCAGTTGCCGGCACAGGTCGACCCGGTGCGAGGATTCGATCATGGCGTGTTCATTCCGCTCAAGCTGGTGTTTCCCGACGCGGACATCCCGGTCGTGCAATTGTCGCTGTGCAGTGACCTTGATCCGCAGGCGCACCTGCAAGCCGGACTGGCGCTGGCCGCCTTGCGTGATGAAGGCATTCTCATCGTCGGCAGCGGCATGAGTTTTCATAACATGCGTGGTTATGGCGATCCCCGCTTCGGGCCGATTTCGGATGAATTCGATCGCTGGCTGACGTCCGCTGTCGAAGCCGCACCCGAGGCGCGCTGGCAAGCGCTGTGCAACTGGGCGCAAGCACCGTCGGCGCGCTTGTCGCATCCGCCGGGTGCCGAAGAACACCTGTTGCCATTGATGCTGGTGGCGGGTGCCGCGACCGGTGATAGAGGCCAGCGGGTATTTTCGGATCGGGTGCTGGAGACGACGCTGTCGGCGTTCCGGTTCGGTTGAGACAGATTGCTACACGCATTCGATTCCGGAACGGTTACCAGCCAGGCTATTGCGTAATAGTAGCCGGGGTCATCGGTGTCGTTACCACGCCATCAATCACCTCGGGCGCATCCTGAGGAATTCTCGGCGACGGCTTGGGTTGTCCAGCAGATAGGCTGGGTGTCGTTGCCGCGTCAATCATCGGCTGCGTTTCCCGAGATTCATGTATGGTCGCGAGTGTCGGTTTGAACGTGTTTCTTTTGTACTTCGGCGCGGGTTGGATCTTTGTTTTGAATTTTTTTTCTTCATCATTTTTGATTGTCGTCACAAGACGCTTGTTTTTCGATGTTGTCGTGGGCTTCTTCTCGTCCCGCAATGTTGCCTCCAGCTGCCTGCGGGCTTTTCGCGCATAAGGAGAATTGACTTCTCCATAGTTACCGTATTTGTCCTTCTGCGCAGTGGTTGGTGTTGCAACCTGAGCCGATGTCGTTGCAGGAGATGGGTCTTGCGCAGGGGTAGCGGGCGAAGGTTGGGTGCTGTTTTTGAGCCAGCCTCTAAGTTTAAGCATTGTGATCTCCATGGCTTGATGTCAATGTCGAAATCTGCCATTCAGGGCAGGTGCTTCTGTGTCGTCAGGATATCGACATGGTTCCATCAGCACAGACCTTGCGCCCCGCATTGTCTATACTGGTATTAACTATTTGAGGGAGTGGCGCATGAATGACTTGCCCCGTATGCTGGATGAAGCCACCCGTGCACCGCGCCGCGCGCACGTTAAATTGACCGTTGCATGACGACCTCACCGATGCTGCTGGTGCGGCCAGTGGCCGAAGCCGATATCGGCGCGCTGGTCACGCTGGCCGCCGGTGCGACCGCCGGCGTGCACACCCTGCCGACAACCCCTGCCGCCATTGCGGATTCAGTCGCACGCTCGATCGCGTCTTTCGCGGCCGAGGTCCAGCTGCCGGCTGATGAGACCTATACCTTCGTACTCGAAGACAGCCGCAGCGGGACGCTGTATGGCACTGCCGCGCTGGCCGCAACGGCCGGCACCAACGGCACCTTCTTTGCGTTTCGCAATGACGTGATGCAGCAAGTGTCGCGCGATCTCAGCATCAGCCACAGCGTGCATGCGCTCACCTTGTGCTCGGGCCTGACCGGGTATTCCCAGTTGTCCAGTTTTTATGTTGCCGGTACCGATCCGGCCAGTGCCGCTCTGCTGTCGCGCGCGCGGCTACTGTTCGCTGCGGTTGCACCGCACCGCTTCGGCGAGCGCTTTTTCGCCTCGCTGGCCGGCATCACCGATCAGGCCGGTCGTTCGCCATTCTGGGAAGCGCTGGGCCGTAAATTTTTTCAGCTCGATTTTGTCGAGGTCGAGCGGCTCATCGCAGGCGGTCGCAATCGCAGCCTGATCATCGAACTGATGCCGCACTATCCGGTCTACGTGCCGCTATTGCCTGACGAGGCGCAAGCCGCGATGGGACAGGTCCATGCCGCGGGAGAACTCCCGTTGCAGATATTGACCGAAGAGGGTTTCGAGGCCGACGAGTTCATCGATATCTTCGATGGCGGCCCCATCCTGCAGGCGCACAAACACGCATTGCGTGCCTTCACCGGATCGCGCCAGCGTCGCGTGATGGGTTCCGGTGGTAGTGCGCAAACCACGACTTACCTTGTCAGTAATACCAACCAGAAGCAGTTCCGTGCCGTCCTGTGTGCCGCACCGGCCATCGACACTTCGGACAGCATTGCGCTGTCGGCCGAAGCCCGGCGCAGCTTGCAAGTCGCCCCCGGCGACACCGTGAATTGCGTGAAATTATGACGACCACATTAATGCATGCCAATACCAGTCACTGCGTGGTCCGTGCAGTGCGCGCGCAAGACCTCGACGGCTTGATGACGATGGCCGGTCAGGTCGGCGGCGGCATGACCACCTTCAAGCCGGATCTGGCGATGATGAGCAAGCGCGTCGAGATCGCCTGCGCCTCGTTCGCCGAAACCATCGCGCCCGAACAGCGCGACTACCTGTTCGTGATGGAAGACACCCGCGACGGCCGGCTGGTCGGCGTCTGTGCGATCAAGGGTGCGGTCGGACTTGATGAGCCGTTCTACAACTACCGCATCGGCACGCTGGTGCATTCCAGTGTCGAACTGAATATTTTTTCGCGGATGGACACGCTGTACCTGTCCAACGACCTCACCGGCAGCGCTGAACTGTGCTCGCTGTTTCTGCATCCGGACTACCGCAGCGGTAACAATGGCAAACTGCTGTCAAAGAGCCGTTTCCTGTTCATCGCCCAGTTTCCGCATCTGTTCCCGGCCCGGCTGATTGCCGAGCTACGTGGCTTTCAGCGGTCCGATGGCACCTCGCCGTTCTGGGACCACCTTGGTCAGCATTTTTTTCAGATGGACTTCGACCGTGCCGACGATCTCAGCAGTCTCGGCAAAAAATCCTTCATCGCCGAACTGATGCCGCGTCATCCGCTGTACGTCGCCTATCTACCGGCGGTGGCGCAGGAGGTCATCGGCATGGTGCATGTCGATACCGCACCGGCGCGCCGCTTGCTGGAGCAGGAAGGCCTGCACTACGAAGGCTATGTCGACATCTTCGATGCCGGTCCGGTGCTGCAGGCGCGCATCGGCGAACTGCGCGCCATCCGCGAAAGTGCGCTGGCCATCGTCGATGCGGGCACGTCACCCGAGACCGATCGCGCCATACTGGTGGCCAATACGACGCTCGGTGATTTTCGCGTCATTGCGGCGCAATCGCTGAACCATCAGGGACGCATCGCACTAGCGGAGTCGGACCGGCAGTTACTCGCGTGCGAGCCGGGTGATCCGGTACGTACGATGTCCCTCAATTCGAGCAGAAAGTAACCATGCATAGCCACTACATCAATGGCGAATGGATCAGCGGCAGCGGTGCCGAACTGGTCGTCATCAACCCCGCCAACGGCGCGCCGGTCTGGCAGGGCACGCAGGCTGGTATCAATGAAATCGAGCGTGCCTGTCATGCCGCGCGCGCCGCCTTTGCCGGCTGGTCGATGACGCCGCTGGCACGGCGCATTGCGATCGCCGTGCGCTTTCGCGATCTGTTGCGCGAGCACGCCGAAGCACTGGCGCAGACCATCGCGCAAGAAGTCGGCAAGCCGCTCTGGGAAGCCCGCACCGAAGTCGCCTCGATGGCGGCCAAGGTGGAT
>CAILRJ010000166.1 GCA_903836575.1 uncultured Burkholderiales bacterium | reverse complement strand
CCAGCACGCGAACGATGTACTGCCGCATGTCGGCGTTGTCGTCCGCCACCAGCACCAGCGGACGGGCGTCATCGGAGCGCAGGGTCGACGTGGCGGCTGGCGTCGGGTCGCCTTGCAACAAAGGCGACGCCGGGCCAAGCGTGAGCTCATCCTCAGCCGGGAGCCAACGCAAAGCTTCTTCGACGAATGGATTCACCGCTGCGGCGGGCTGCGCGGAAGCGGGCCGGTTGCCGATCTGCTCCTTGGCCAAATGTTGCGCTCCCAGTGGAATCGAGATGGTGAACGTGGTGCCCCGCCCGGGTTCGCTGTCGACGCTGATGGCGCCACTGTGCAGTCTGACCAGTTCCTGTACCAGTGCCAGTCCGATGCCGCTGCCTTCGTGCGTGCGTGCCCGTGCGTTTTCAACCCGGTGGAAACGTTCGAACAGCAACGGAATTTCCCCGGCGGAGATGCCTATACCCGTATCAACAACGCGCAGTTCGACAGCACGCCCGCTCTGTCGCAGAGAGACGGTAATTTCCCCTTCGAAGGTGAACTTAAAGGCGTTCGAAAGAAGGTTGAGAACAATTTTTTCCCACATTGGACGATCCACCAACACCGGTTCGCTGAGCGCGGGACAATCGACGTGCAGCGCCAGTCCAGCCTTTTCGCAAGCAGAGCGAAAGTTGCTGGCAAGATCGGCAGTAAGCTCAGCCAAGGCTGTCGGTTCATAGACCGCGCGCACCCGTCCGGCCTCGGTCCGTGAAAAATCCAGCAGGCTGTTGACCAGGCGCTGCAGTCGTAAGCCGTTGCGGTAAACGACCTCGAAGCGCTCGCGTTGCAACGCGGGCAAATGCGCGTCCGGCGCACTCAGGGCGTCTTCGACCGGCCCAAGTATCAAGGTCAGCGGCGTGCGGAATTCGTGGCTGACGTTTGCGAAGAAGGCAATTTTGGCCCGGTCGAGTTCGACCAGCGCCCTGGCCCGTCGCCGCTCCTCGTCATAGGCACGGGCATTGGCAATGGCAGTGGTCACCGTCGACGCAAGCAAATCGTAAAAACTCCGGTACGCCCCGTTCATCCTCAGGCGGGCACTGACCCCCGCAATAAAGATGGCGACAGGGCGGTGAGTTCCTGGCGGGACGATCGGCAGCGCCAGTGCCTCATCGGGTTGTTCGGGATAGGGACCAAGGGACGCCTGGCCAATCCTCTGGTTCAGGTCGTGTATCTGCACAGGTGAGGCCGAGCGAATAATTTCTTCCAGAGGCCACAAAGTTTGTTCCCTCACAGCAGAACGTTGCGTGTTCAGGCTGGCGGCTGAATCCGGCTGATCGCCCGCGCTGACCAGGCGGACTTGATTGCCGTCCAAATCCAGTGCGTAGAGCAGGACAAAAGGCAGGTCGAGATCGCATCCTGCGAGGGTCTGCACACACAGGGAGAGCGCTTGGTCTACCGTCTGCGCATTGCTTGTTTGAACGGTAAGGTCCCGTAGCACCTGTGTCCGTCGCTCACTGAGCACCTGTGCCGTCATCTCGATGACAGGGTGGAACAGACCGCCGATCCGCCCGCCCTCGTCGCGGATGGGACTGAATGAGAAGGTAAAGAAACACTCCTCCACGTAGCCATGCCGTTCAAGAAAAATTTGCTGGCTTTCGAGGAAGGCGGTATCGCCGCCCAACGCCGAATCGTGCGCTTCGCCAATCACCGGCCAAGCCTCTTTCCAGCACTCCGAAAAATTCTGCCCCATGGACCGGGGATGCTTGTTGCCGCAAATCACCCGGTAAGCATCGTTGTAAATCTGGACAAGGCCCGGTCCCCAGATGACGCAGATGGGCAGGTCCGAGGCCAGGCAGATGCTGACGGTTGTTCGCAGACTCTGCGGCCATCCGGCGACCGGCCCCAGCGGAGTCGCTGACCAGTCCATCGACCGGATCAAGCTGCCCATTTCGCCACTTCCCAGCAGGAAGGCGAGGGAATTTGCATCAGCATCCAGCATGTCACTTTGTTTCATTTGGGACCCGTTAGTAATGAACGGGCATCCGCTCTGGAGACTTTTTATTGGTTGCAAATATCGCAACTAAGATTAACGCATTGTAACGCATTGGCATACTCAGCCAAGGCGCTGACATCGGGACAGATTGCCGCCTCAGCAGAGTGGAATTGAGGTTTTCAGGACGGTTCGGCTTCAGCGTCGGGATTTAAATAATCCGACATACCGGCATTCCATCATTGGCACCGATATTGATCCACTCCTGCAGCAGCCTGAGGGGAATAACGAAGGAGTTGTATAGTTCAGCGCAGCCAGCCATCCGGCAGCAATGAATGACCAACGCGATGTCGTGCAAACCGTTGCCAACCCGAGGCCGCCAGGTGGATCGCCCGTCGGCAGCCGCGCTCGCTTGCGCTATGATCGCTGCGGCAACATGATCGCCTACTGTAACTCCCGCCCTCTGCAAGGATGCCGATGTCTCCCCTCCGCCTGACCGTTCTCACCCTGTTTGCGATGCTGTGCTTTGCCGGCAATTCCGTATTATGCCGGCTGGCTTTCCAGCGCAGCGGCATCGACGCCGCCAGCTTTACGGCAATCCGCGTGGTTTCCGGTGCGCTGATGCTGGCGCTGCTGATCTGGCTAAGGCGGACACGGCGACCAGCTGGCAATGTTGGTGCTACTGCGACTGGCCTCGGCGGCAACTGGTTATCGGCGCTGGCATTGATGGTGTATGCCGCGGGGTTTTCGTTTGCGTATGTTTCACTGTCGACCGGCACCGGCGCACTGTTGTTGTTCGGCGCGGTGCAAGCGACGATGATCGCCGCCGGCTTGCGCGCCGGCGAGCGTTTCGGTACGAGCCAGATGATCGGCCTGCTGATCGCGCTGGCCGGACTGGTCCTGTTCCTGTTACCGGGTCTGTCAGCACCACCGCTGGGCGGTGCACTGCTGATGATGGCAGCCGGCATCGCGTGGGGCGTGTACTCGCTGCGCGGACGCGGCGTGGCCGACCCGGCCGGCGAGACGGCGGGCAACTTCGTGCGTGCCGCGCCGATGGCGATTGCCCTGGCCATCGCGCTGCTGGCGCGCCAACACCTCGATGGCATGGGCGTGTTGTTCGCGGTGCTGTCGGGTGCGCTGGCGTCGGCCATCGGTTACACGGCCTGGTATGGCGCGCTGCGCGGACTGACCGCGCTGCGGGCAGCGTCGGTTCAGTTGAGCGTGCCGGTGCTGGCGGCCATCGCCGGCGCGTTGTTCCTGCACGAACCACTCACTGCGCGGCTGGTGCTGGCCAGCGTGGCGATGCTGGGTGGGATCGCGCTGGTGCTGTTCAACAAGCGCGTACCTGCCTGAAACTGCGTCGTCCTCCGCGCCACCGGTCAATCAGGACGCGCGAGCTCGACAGAACCTGGACGACGCACACTCGCATAGCACGAACCAGGCAGCACCTTCTTGAGTTGCTCGCTGGCGACCCAGGCCTGACCGAGCGCCAGACCGGTATCGTCGCAAGAAACGGCGTGGAGCAACAACGGCCGCAAGCAGATGCCCGGTGCACCGGCTGCGGCATCAAACCAGCGTACGGCAGCGGTCGTCGTTAAACAGCGCAGATCACACGCCAGCATTGCTTGCACCGTTCGTGTGGCCAGCGCGCCAACGCGCTCGGTGAACCGTAGCGTGATCTCGGCACCCTGTCCGAGCGCCTGCAACAGTTCGCCGCCCCGGGCCAACCCGTCCGTGCCCAGTCCAAGACCATCGAGGGCGACACCGGTGACGGCGCCACTGACCTTCTGCACAGCCATCCCGGCACCGATATGCGCGAGGTGATGTTGCACGCCAATGGCCGGATCATCGAGGTCGCCATGCAACGGCGACCATGTCGGTTGGTCATCCTGTGACAGGCACGCGCTGTTTTTCAGCCAGCCACCGCAGGCCGGGATGGACGCTGGCAAAACGGCTGATAGCGCGGCTGACATCGTAGGCTAGCGGGGCAAGACGCTGGCGCGTGAAGGTGCGACGCATGTGACCCTCCTTGACGGGAGAACTGGGTAAGGGACGGAAAAATCACGCGTCGTCCACGATCATTTCCAGCTTCCGCATTACGGCAGCATTGCTGGAACAAAGTCTGGTGTGCACAGCAAGCGCACTTGATGACGGCGCGCAAGTGTCGTGCGAATGCAGCTGATTTTTGCTGGACGGTGCGCGCCGAACGCGTTGTTCAGTCGCTTCCCGTTTCGTATCGTCTGCTGCCCGCAGTGGCAACAAGCCCGATAACTTGCAGTTTTGTCTACCAGTCAAGGCCATCGCAAATAACAACAAGTATTCTTTCATTACCAATAACTACTTTTGGTATATTGTGCTTCAAGGTAATAAAAATATTCATTGACTGTCAAGCAACAACTCTTTGTGACGCCAACTGAGACCCAAACATGACCACAGCGTTGAATTCGCGCGCCGCGCGCAGGGACGTCCGCCGGAACCGTCGCGCAACGCCGAACCATGCATCGCTGTTCCTGCTGCGCGCACTCCTTGGCGTCAGCCTTCTGCAAACCAGCACTCAATCCGCCGCGGCAGGCGCGACCTTGCCTGTAGGACCTCTT
>CAILRJ010000165.1 GCA_903836575.1 uncultured Burkholderiales bacterium | reverse complement strand
GGTCAGGTCGGCAAAACGACGCAGTGCCGACAACGGTGCGGTGGCGGCCAGTGAGGCGTAGTGGCTACCGGCTTCGGCCAGGCTGGTCAGCTTGTCCTGCACCAGGCTTTCGATCAGGAAGGCCATCCGTTCGGCTTCATCGAAGCGCGGCCGGCTGATCGATTCGGACAGCACGGTAGCAATCGCCGCCTGTTCTTCGCGCAAACCGCTGGCAGAGAAGGTCAGCTCGACATGCAGTTTGCCGTCGTCCTGCGGGATCGCTTCGAGGCTGGCGTGGTAAGACGGCACCAGCCGTTGGCGCCATGCGCTGGTTTCTTCGAAATCGCGCTCGCCCACACCCAGTTCGCTGACCACATCGGTATAAAGTTGCAGCCAGGCCCAGTTGCTATCGGCCAGGTCCGAGACGTCGTACAGCACATTGGCATAGCTGATGCCGTTGGAGGCGATCGAAAAACTGATCGCGCCGTCCACCGCTGCCGGAATCGCCAAGGCCGGACGCGGCATGGCGCTGACATCGCCGGGCAAAATACGCGGCAGCAGTTCGGAGTTGGTCGGCAATTGCTGATGGGTTTCGAGCGCGGCGGAATCGGCGCGGATACGCGCCCGTTCTTCCTCGGTCAACGTGACCAGACGCGCCTCCAGACTGGCGTCTTCGGTCGCCTTGCGGGCAATGAAAAAGTCGGCGTCGGGGACCACGCGGGTGGTCAGGCGGGTTGGCGAATCGAGCAGCGCCTGGACCAGTCCCTTAAAGAAGGCCGGGTCCTGAATTTGCTGTTCGAGGGTCACGAGTATGGCCTCGTTGTCGAGCGCATTGAGCACATCGCCGCCGTACATGGCCATTGGCAAGACCTGCAGCAGGCGCGACAAACCGTGTGGCGTATGACCGCTGCTGATCTTGCGCTGGCTGTACTTGATGTCGCGCAATGTCGCTTGCAGCACCGAGGTCGGGATGCCATCGAGTGCAGTCTTTTCGAGCGCGGCCCAGATCCGTTCGCGTGCCAGTTCAACCTGCGCTTCGGTCAAGCCTTCCATACCGAGATGGAACACCATCTGGCGCGCGCCGGCATCGCGGCCATTCATGCTGGAGGGCCGGCCGTAGCCGGCCGACTCCATCGCCTTGATCAGCGGGGCCGACGAATCGCCCAGCAAACCAGCCGATAGCAGATGCAGGTGGTAATACGCTTGCGGGTCAATTGCCTCGCCCATGCGCCAGGCGAACTGGATACCGAACTCGTCCGCGCGGGCTTCCTGCGACGGAATGCGGACCGTGTTTTCTTGCGGGGCGCTCCAGGCCGGTGCCAGTTCCGGCAAGCGGCGCGGGGTGCCGCCATCGGTCAGTTTTGACAGCACACGCTCGCTGATCTGCTGCTGGATTTCAGCGGCATCAATGCGGCCGGTAGTCATGAAAATCGCTTGCGACGGATGGTAATGGGTGGCATGAAACTCCTTGAGCATCGCGTGCGTCAGCTCAGGAATGACCAGCGGATCGCCGCCGGATTCGACCTCATAGGTGGTGCCCTTGAACAGCGTTCCGGCGATACCGGCATCGAGTGCGCGCATCGGGCTGTTGAAGGCCCCTTTCATTTCATTGAAAACGACACCCTGATAGGTCAGTGCGGTCTTGTCGCCTTCGCCATCGAGACCGAAGCGCCAGCCTTCCTGCAAAAAGTTGAGGTAATCGAGATTCGGGAAAAATGCCGCATCGAGATACACATCGAGCAGATTAAAAAAGTCTTTCTTGTCGGTGCTGGCGAACGGGTACACGGTGCGGTCGGGATACGTCATCGCATTCATGAAAGTCGCGGTGGAGCGGCGCAACATCGAGAAAAACGGATTGCGGACCGGATAGCGTGCCGAACCGCACAGGGCCAGATGTTCAAGAATGTGGGCGCGGCCGTCGCTGACTTGCGGCACGGTCGGGAAGGCGACCAGAAAAACCAGCTCCGGCTGATCGGTCTCGAGGTGAATATGCAGTACGCCGGAGTCGGGTTCGATGTATTGCTCGACGGTCGCTTGCAGGACGGGAATGGTGTGGCTGCTTAGTTTTACAAATTGGGTCATGGATTTTTTCCTGGTGGGCGGTGCGGTGGGCGGTGCGGCAGATATCGCCCGGTGTCACTGCCTGGCTGATGCGTTTGGGTAATGGCTCATCTTACCTGCCGTCAGGAAAAAATACTTTGAGGCGGATGGAGGCTGTCGTCAAAGCATCTCGCCGTCACCGGTGTGGCGGATTGACTGATGCTGATTCTGCTGCTGACTACGCCTCGCCCTTGATCACCAGCGCCCGCTCATACAGCGCATTTTTCTTTTGTCCGGTCAGTTGCGCAGCCAGTGCCGCGGCCTGCTTGACCGAGCAGTCGGCCAGCAGGATGCGCAGGACCCGGTCGGCTTCGACTTCATCAGCGGCAATTGCGCTCGGTGCGCCGTCGAGCAGCACCACGTATTCGCCTTTTTCACGGTGGGCATCGGCTTTCAGCCAGGCCGCGGCATCGGACAGATTGCAGCGGTGGATTTCTTCGAACAGCTTGGTCAGTTCGCGTGCAAAGACGATTTGCCGGGTTGGTTCGAACGCCGCGACCAGCGCATCGACCGCGTCGACGATGCGGTGTGGCGCTTCGTAAAACACCAGCGTGGCGGCGATACCGCGCAGCGTACCGAGCACGGTATCGCGCTGCTTGCCCTTGGCCGGCAGAAAGCCGACAAAATAAAATTGCGCATCCTGCAAACCGCTGGCCGAGAGCGCGGTGATCACCGCCGACGGACCCGGCAGCGGTAATACGCGCAAACCGGCGGCGCGCACGGCCTCGACGATGCGGGCGCCGGGGTCCGAGATCGCCGGCGTGCCGGCGTCCGACACCAGCGCGATGCGCTGGCCGGCCTGCAGGCGGGCGATCAATTTGTCGGCGACTTCGCGCTCGTTGTGCTGGTGCGCCGCGATCAGGGTTTTTGACAGGCCATAGCGGGTCATCAGCTGGGCGGTGTTGCGGGTGTCCTCGCAGGCCACGGCGTCGGCCAGTCCGAGCAGGTGCAACGCACGTACGCTGATGTCGCCGATGTTGCCGATTGGCGTGGCGACCACGTACAAAGTGGACAGCGGATACATCTGCTGCGACACTTCTTCGAGCAATGGGAAAGTAACAGGTGCGGTCATCGGGGAGGGATCATGGCAAGGAAGTGGACAGGGGGAGGGCGAATGGCGTGGCTGACGTCGCAGGTGGCGCTGGCCATGCTGGTCGGATTGTGCGCGACTGCGGGCGCAAACACAACCGCCGTTGCGGGCCAGTCCGGCCTGTCACCGGCCACCGGCGAGTTGGCGCTGCCGGCAGCGTCGCCGCAAATCCGACGGATTGCCCTGCTGCTGCCCCTGCGGTCCGGGGCCCTGGGTCAAGCCGCCGAAGCGGTGCGCGCGGGTTTCATGGCCGGTTTCGAGCGCGACCGCAACGGTGCCACGCTGACGCTTTACCAGACTGGCGACGGCGCCGGCGGCAGCACTGTCGATCTGCTGTCGACCTATGCCGAGGCCGCGCTGGCCAATGACATTGTGGTCGGACCGCTGTCGCGCACCGACCTGACTGCCCTGATTCAGGCCGACGCCATCCGCCGGCCCACCATCGCCTTGAGTCCGCCCGAAGGCGAGGGCCCCCTGCCTGGCCAGTTGCTGGTGATCGGGCTATCGCTTGAAGATGAAGCCCGTCAGGTCGCCAGTTGGGCCGGTGCCGGCAAGACGAATGCGCATGCACTGGTGCTCACGGGTAGCGCCGCCTGGCAGCGCCGCACCGCCAAGGCCTTCGCTGCCCAGTGGCAGCAATCGGGACTGGAATCACAGGTGCTGGAATTGCCCAGTGCCGGCGCGTATTTCGATGCAGCCAGCCTCGCAGCACTTAAAAAGCAGCTACACAGTGACCCGCCGGCGCTGGCATTCCTGGCACTCGACGCGGCGCAAGCGCGGCAGGTGCGTGCAGTGGTCGGCAGCGAGTTACCGCTCTACGGGATTTCTCAACTCAATCCGTTCGTTTTGCAGGAGCGCACCAGCAGTACCGCGTGGCCTGACCTCAATGGCCTGCGCTTGCTCGATCTGCCATGGATGATCGAACCGAGCCATCCGGCCGTGATGATTTATCCGCGTGTGCTGCCGCAGCCGGAGCAGCCGCGCAATGCCAATCTGGAGCGCCTGTATGCACTCGGGATTGACGCATGGCGCATCGCCAACGAGGTTGGTGCGCATCACACCGGCTTCGCGCTCGATGGTGTCAGCGGCAAGCTGGCAGTCAAATTCGGTGACGGCGTAACCAGCTTTCGCCGCACTCCTTTGCAGGCGATCTACCGCGACGGGTTCGTGATGCCGCTGCTGCCGGTCCGCTGAGATGGGGTTATTCCGCGCCCGCAGCACCTTGCAACAGCGCAGCGGCGATAGCGGCGAAGACCTGGCGCTGGCCTATTTGCAGCAGCAGGGTCTGGTGCTCATCGAGCGCAATTTTTTGTGCAAGGGTGGCGAGCTTGATCTGATCATGCAGGCCGGTGCTGTGCTGGTGTTCGTCGAGGTTCGCCGGCGTGCTGCGGCCGGCTTCGGTGGCGCGGCGGCCAGCATCACCGCCGGCAAGCAGCGCCGGCTGGTCGTCGCAGCACAACGCTATTTGCAGCGCTACCGTGATGATCCACCGCCTTGCCGCTTCGATGTGGTGGCAATCGACGGCACGGTGATAACATGGTTGCCAAATGCATTCGACTCCTGACTGTTCCCTTGCCGTCCCGCTGATGTTTTTAGCGGCGTGCCCTGACCTCCACCACAAGCCCACACCATGATGAACCAACGCATCCTCGATCATTTTCGCGAAAGTGCTGACCTGAAAATGCAGGCCGCCGAAGACCTCGCGCTGCCGATTTCGCAAGCGATAGAACTGATGTTCACAGCCCTGTCCAATGGCAACAAAATTCTGGCCTGCGGCAACGGCGGATCGGCTGCCGATTGTCAGCATTTTGCTGCCGAGCTGGTGGGCCGTTTCGAGCGCGAGCGCTTGCCCCTGCCGGCGCTGGCCTTGACCACCGACACGTCAATCATCACGGCGGTCGGCAATGATTACAATTTCAATGAAATTTTCAGCAAGCAGATTCAGGCCTTCGGCCAGTCGGGCGACGTGCTGCTGGCACTGACGACATCGGGCAATTCGGCCAACGTGCTGGCGGCAATTGATGTCGCGCTGGACCGCGACATGCGCATCGTCGCGCTGACCGGCAAGGGCGGTGGCGCCATCAGTGGCATGCTCACCGACGCCGACGTCCACATCTGCGTGCCGCATGACCGTACTGCACGGATTCAGGAAGTCCATTTATTAACGATTCATTGTTTGTGCGACGGTATCGACGTCGCACTTTTCGGAGGAGATGCAAATGATTGATTGGGGACGTAGTCTCTGGCCCCGCGCCAGCCGCCCGTTGGCGACCATCCTGCTATGCGGTGTCGT
>CAILRJ010000164.1 GCA_903836575.1 uncultured Burkholderiales bacterium | reverse complement strand
GGTGGTCTGGCGCGCCAATGTGCCGGTGGCGTCGGAGACCTGCTCGCTGGTGCGGTTGCCCATGTTGTCGAGGGTGTACCGGATGCTGTTGCCGGCGCTGTCCGTGATCGCTGTTAAGCGATGCGCGTCATCGTAGGTATTGGTGATGACGCTGGCGTCGGGTAATGTCACCGTCGTCAGTTGGCCAACCCCGTCATAAGCGTAGGTGGTGGTTTCGACCGCACTTCCGCCGGTTGCCTGCACCGCACTGGTCAGCAGCCAGCCGCGCGGTGAGTAGGTCATGCGGGTGACGGTGCCGTTCAGGTCGGTCATTTGGGTGAGCCGGCCGTTGGGATCGTAGCTGTTGAAGGTAGTGTTCTGACCGGCGGGGTTGGTGTGCGTGGTCATGTCCAACTGAAATCAGCATAGCGCCTAAATTGATACCGGATTTCCTCCCAAAGTTCATAGCGGCAGACTCGGAAAATTAAGTTTCGTGTAATGAGGTGACTTTAGCCCACGTTACCGCGTTAAGTTACACACCAGAACCTGGTGCCACCAAATTGCCTCCAAAACAGCTATCAACGACTTCGCCAGCCTTCTTGAATCCAACTACCCACGAATAATCATCGTCCCGCTTCGGTACTGCGTCATTCATAATTTTCTCAACTCTCTTGATCGCTGGAGCTAATTCTGTTTCAGTGAAGTCATCAATTGGAATGGAAATAAAGAGACTTTGAAAGTCGTCTTGAAATTCCCAGTATATTGACGCCTTCGGGAAGGGTGTCTCTCTAACGAAAGAACTTAAAATAATATCTACCAGCTCCTGTGTAATAAGTGCTTTTCCCATTGAAAGTCCTCTTCATATATAGCAAGAACGCATTAACCAAGAACAAGCTTAAAGGCAACCCATTGCTCTCGCTTGCGCTTCCAATTTTTCCAAACCACGTTTTAATGAATTGATCATGTCGACATGCCCAGTGTAGGTACCCTTACCTGCAATGTCGCCACCAGGATTCACCGAGTACGCGCGGCTATAAAGGTCATACTGGTCTTTTACAAGATCATTTTCACGTTTACCTAGCTGCGCACGCATGTCGCGAATCTTTTTTCGAATTTCATCGCACGGATCCTTATTGTCGGGCAGACATATCTCTGCGATTTTTGCCGATACATTCTTCAATATTTTTTGTCCCGGAGGGGACATTAGAATTGCACCAACGCCAACGGCCGCCCAAATCACTGCATCGTCGACAAGAGCAACCTCCCCAGTCGGATCGATATAGCGCGTCGGCTGATTGTTTGCGTATGAGTAGGTATTCGGGCCCCCCGCCAAACCGATTGGATCGCTTTGCACGTAACGTCCTGTCTGCGGATCATAATCCCTGAAGTAGTTGTAATGCAGGTTAGTTTCCCTGTCAAAGTACTGCCCCGCAAACCGTGGGTTAAACGTAAAAATCCCCTTGCTGCTCGGATTCTCATTCGGCACCGTCGATCCGAATGGCTCGCTGCTCCACTTCCACACCGGAACATTCGCCGCATCGGTGATCAGCCGCGGCGTGTTGAGCTGGTCGCTGTGGATGTAATAGATCGCGGCAGTGGCCGAGCCAACCGTCACGGCAACGGGCACCGACACGGTGGCCGTGCCCAGGTTATCGGTCGCCTTCGCCGTCACGCTGTAG
>CAILRJ010000163.1 GCA_903836575.1 uncultured Burkholderiales bacterium | reverse complement strand
TCCTTGCCAGCCGTTCCGAAATCGAATCGGTGTTGCGCGACGATCCGCGGTTTGAAATGCGTGAAGTGAGTTTCCAGCGCTTGCCGCGCAAGGGATGGACGGCCGGCCTAGCCGTCAAGAAAGACAATCCGGAATTGGCCAGCGCGTTGAAAGAGGCGATGGAATCGTTGTTCGCCTCGGGTGAGATGCTGCGTATTTTTGCCCGACACGGGGTACAGGTCGTCAAGCCGTAATCGACAATGCTGGATTATTTCTCCTGACGGTTCGCTGCGTGTCTGTGCATGCAGCGGTTTTCATTTTTGATTGCCGGTCGAATGAAAAATAGATGGCTTCACCTCTGCCGGCGACTGCTGCCAATGCTGTTGTTGATGGCCGCGCTCTTGTCCTTGCTGTCGCTGGCGTTACCTGCCCGGGCCGGCATCATGACGCAGGCCGATCTGGTGCGCCGTTTTCCGCCGCCGTATCTGGTCGGCGACAAGGACCCGGACTTGCCGGTCTGGCCCATTTTCAAGAAGAACATGACCTCGACCGAACTGGTCGCGTACGTGTTCGAGTCGGTCGACTTCGCGCCCATTCCGGGTTTTTCTGGCGTGCCGATGAACCTGCTGATCGCGCTCGATCCGCTCGGTACCTTCGTCGATGTCAAGGTGTTGTCGCATCACGAACCGGTGTTTCTCGATGGCCTCGGTGAGGCCCCGCTGTTCAAGTTCGTCAGCCAGTACCAGGGTATTTCGCTCAAGCAGAGCATCAAGATCAGCACTGGCAACATGAGCCGCTCGGCCAGGGAGGCGGCCAATGTCTACATCGATGGCGTCTCGAAAGCGACCGCATCGGTACGTATCCTCAACCAGAGTGCGTTGTCGGCTGCGCTCAAAGTCGCCCGCAAAAAACTCGGATTTGCCGAGGGCCGTGATCCCGATCTGATTGCCCGCATCCGGCCGGATACCGGAGTCGTGATCAGTCCCGCAGCGCTCCGTCAGCGCGGCCTGATCCAGCCGGTGATCAAGCTCAACCGCGACGTCGAGGCACTCTTCGCCGGCACCAATGGCGCCGGGCTCGATGCCGTGGCGCTGGCGCAGCCGGATGCACCTTTCGTCAACATGGAAGCGAGCTACGTCTCGGTTCCGGCGATCGGTCGCAATCTGCTCGGTGCGGCGGGCTGGGCCAAGCTGAAAGCGCGGCTGGAGCCGGGCGACCACGCCATCATGCTGGTATCAAACGGACGCTACGGCGTGGTCGGCGATGACTTCACGCGCGGCGCGGTGCCGGACCGGTTGGCACTCAAGCAGGGCACGCTGCCAATCGAAATCCGCGATCTCGACCTCGACATCAAGGTCGATGGTGTGCCCGACAATGGCTTCAAGATTTTTCGCGTGATCAGCCAGTCGGGTCTGGACCCGTCACTGCCTCTTGAGTTTTTTCTACACGTTACGCGCAGCAAAGGCATTCTGTATCCCGAAAAAATCAGCCGTGATCTGCGTTTTTCAATCACGCTGCCAGCCCGGTTTTACGTTGCCGCCGAACCGGACAACAAGACCTGGCGCGCAATCTGGTGGCTGCGCTGGTGGGAGCTGGCAGTGCTCGGCGTGGCGCTGACGCTGCTGTCGGTAGCGCTGGTGCTGCAGAAAAAACTGGTCGCGCACGAACGCCGGCTGGTCTGGTTCCGGCGCGGCTTCCTGGTCTTCACGGCGGTCTTCATTGGCTGGTACGCGCAAGGCCAGCTCTCGATCGTCAACCTGACCAGCGTGGTGCAATCGCTGATGGCCGGACGCAGTCTGACATTCCTGTTGTACGACCCGATGAGCGTGAGCTTGTGGGGTTTCGTGCTGGTGTCGCTGCTGGTGTGGGGACGCGGCACTTTCTGTGGCTGGCTGTGTCCGTTCGGTGCGCTGCAGGAGTTCACCGGTAAGCTCGGCCAGTGGCTGAAATTTCCGCAACTGATGATTCGTCCGGTGCTTGATGGTCGCCTGAAACTGCTCAAGTACGGGCTGCTGGTGGCGATCCTCGGTAGCGCATTTTTTTCGGCGACACTGACCGACAAGCTGGTCGAACTCGAACCGTTCAAGACCGCCATCACGCTTAACTTCGTGCGCTCGTGGCCGTATGTCGCGTATGCGGCCGGCCTGCTGGTGCTGTCGATGTTCAGCTATAAGTTTTTCTGTCGTTACCTGTGCCCGTTCGGTGCCGGACTGGCGGTGCTCGGACGCTTTCGCATCCTGAACTGGCTGCCGCGTCGCGCCGCGTGCGGCACGCCCTGCCAGACCTGTCGCCACAGTTGCGAATACAAGGCCATCAAGCCGGGCGGGGCGATCCAGTACGACGAATGTTTTCAGTGTCTTGACTGCGTGGTGATCTACGAAAGCGACGAAAAATGCGCGCCGCTGATCATGGAAAAAAAGCGCGCACGCATCATTCCGATCGAAGTCGTACCGGTAAAGGAAACATGATGGACAGGCGAACATTCATGGCAGGCGGGCTCGGCCTCGGACTGGCGCTGGCCAATTCTTCGGGGGCCAATGGCGGCGTGCAGTTGCACAGTGTCAGCGGCGCCGAGCTGGCGTTTGGTACCACGATCACGATCGAGGTCGTGCATGATGACCGGCCTCAGGCCGAACTGGCGATCGCCGAAGCACTGGCCGCCGCGCGTCAGGTCGACCGGCTGATGACGCTGCACCGGGCCGACAGTGAGCTTGCTATCCTGAACCGCACCGGCGTGCTGGAGCGACCGCATCCGTGGCTGTTGCAGGTGCTGGCG
>CAILRJ010000162.1 GCA_903836575.1 uncultured Burkholderiales bacterium | reverse complement strand
GCGACCTTGCGGGTGCGTGCCGATCCGCACTTCGCCGATTTGCCGCTCATTGCGATGACCGCACACGCAATGATCGAAGAGCGCGATCGCTGTATCGCCATCGGAATGAATGGCCATCTCAGCAAACCGGTCGAGCCAGCGGTGTTGTACGCCACGCTGGCGCGCTATTGTCCGACGCGGCGCACGGTGTTGGCGAGCGACGGTGCGCTGGTTGTTGCGCCAGTCGGTCATTGCGAGACATTGCCGCGTATCGATGGCCTTGATACGGCAGAGGGAGTGCGATTTTCTGCGGAATCGGAATCGGTCTACCTGCAGCTACTGTTGATGTTCGTCGGGAGTTATACCGGCTGCATTGCGCGCATACAGCTATTGCTGGCCGACGCGCAGTGGCAGCAAGTGGAAATGCTGGCGCATACGCTCAAGGGACTGGCTGGCACGCTGGGCATGGTTGACTTACGGCAACCAGCCATCATGCTCGAACTGGCGTGTGCCGCGCAGCGCGCCGATGAAGCCGCGCATGCACAGGAGCGCCTGGCACAAGTGCTCACGCCATTGCTGACCGGGCTGCAACAGTATTTTGCGGCGGAGGCAGTCGCCGCAACGGCCGCAGCGGCGTCAGCCAGTACGCAGCTGCCGGCTGCGCAATGTCTGCGCCAGTTACGCCAACTACTTGAGGAAGGCGATAGCGATGCGATCGACCTATGGCAGCAGAATGCCCTCAGCCTCGCCGGCATGTTGTCGCCGGCACTGCGCCAACGCATCGGCAGCGCGTTACAAAATTTTGAATTTGACAGCGCATTGGCGATGCTGGCCGATGCCACACCGGGACAAATAGCCGCATGACTCCTCCAGACAAGCCGCGCGCGACCATCCTGGTCGTCGACGACACTCCGCTCAACCTGAGCGTACTGACTCATCTGCTCAAGGACCAGTATCGCGTCAAGGTCGCCAGCAACGGACCCAAGGCACTGGCGCTGGCCTCTGCCGCACCGCCGGATCTGATTTTGCTCGACATCATGATGCCGGAAATGGACGGCTTCGAGGTCTGCCGGCGCCTCAAGGCTGATCCGGTAACGCGTCATATTCCGGTGATTTTTTTGACTGCACGCACCGATTTAGCCGCCGAGGAAGAGGGTTTTGCTGTCGGTGCAGTTGATTTTGTCCACAAGCCGATCAGTCCGCCGATTGTCGCGGCGCGGGTCAAGACCCACCTCGACATCCAGTCATGGCAAGCGTTTCTGCAAGACCGCAACGCCTGGCTGCAGCAGCAGGTCGACCTGCGCCTGTCGGAGATCAATCATCTGCAGGACGCCGCCATTTGCGTGATGGTGTCGCTGGCCGAGTTTCGTGACGAGACGACGGGTAACCACATCCGCCGCACCCAGGAATACGTGCGGTTGCTCGGAGTCGAACTGGCGCGTCTGCCGCAATACCGCACACGCCTCACACCGGGTTATATCGAAAAGATGAGCAAGTCCGCGCCGCTGCACGACATCGGCAAGATCGCCATCCCCGACGAGATCCTGCTCAAGCCCGGCAAGCACACCAGCGCCGAATTCACCATCATGAAAACCCATTCCCGCTGCGGCTACGACATGCTGGTGCAGGCCGGTGCGCTGATGGGCGAGCGCGGCCAGTTCCTCGATGTGGCGATGGAAATCGCACGTTCGCATCATGAAAAATGGGATGGATCCGGCTACCCCGATGCGCTGGCGGGACACGCCATTCCGCTATCAGCGCGACTGATGGCGCTGGCCGATGTGTTCGATGCACTGCTATCGCGTCGACCGTACAAAGAACCGATGCGCATTGACGAGGCCAGCGCCATCATCGTGGCCGGTCGCGGTCTGCATTTTGATCCTGATGTGGTCGATGCCTTCCTGATGATCCGGCCGGAATTTGAACGTGTCGCTGCACAATGGGCCGATCACGCATGAACTTTTATACCCGCACAAACAGATACCGCAAAGAGCCCGCCATGAAATTACGCGCCATGTCGATTGTGCTGGCCGTCGGTGCCAGCATGACCCTGCCTGCCGTCGCGCTCGACCTGTCGACGTCGGGTTTCGGCACGCTGGGCTATAGCCGCTCGGACCAGCCTTACACGTATCAACGCTTCGTCGATGACGGCGGCACCTTCAAGCGCGACAGCGTGCTGGGCCTGCAAGTCGATGCCCGACTCAACGACCAGTTCAGCGCCACCTTGCAGGGCAAGATCGCTGCGTCACTGAAGAACGACACGACGACCGATGCAACGATCAGCTGGGCTTTTTTGTCCTGGCGTCCGAGCAATGACTGGCTGGTGCGGGTTGGTCGCCTGCGTGTGCCGTTCTACCTGCGTAGTGAAAGTACCGATGTGGGCACCACGTTTGATTTTGCGCAGTTGCCGACTGAAGTCTATTCGGCTTCGCCGACGACCGACATTGACGGACTGGCCATCAGCAAGACATGGAATACGCCGGCTGGCGAATGGACACTCGATGGCTACCTGGGATCGACCAGCATCGCGTATCGCGCCTATTTGCGGGATAACCCGGCTGCCGGTTTGCCGGGAGCGGTTTTTTCGCCGCTCAAGGTCGGTGCACGCGGACTGGTGCTGACCTTCCAGCAGGATGACAATCTGTACCGTATTGGAGCCCATGATGTGCGTGTCAGGGCTCCCGACGGTCAACCCTTTCCAGTGACATTTCCGGGCGTGACGATTGCGCCTGGCATCAGTTACTACCAGGTGTCGTCGCTGATGCCGGGTCCGGGTCTGGTCACTATTACTGAAGCCCATACGCCGACCTACACCATGGGTGCGGATATCGGCGTCGGTGTGAATTTCCGCCTCATTGGTGAATACGTGCGGCGCAATGTGCTTGGCGTCAATGCCGGCAGCAATTCTCAAGGTGCTTATCTGGCCGTGCTGCGACCGGTCGGTGCATGGACGCCGTATGTCAGTGTCGGGCGCTTGCTGTCGAGGCCGGAAGTGCGTGATTTTTACGGCAAGGTCAACGCCAGCCGGGTGCCGGCTTTTATCCCTGGCGCGGCGCAGATCAATGCTTCGCAACGTGCCGGTGCTGATAGCCTGAACCCATTCGATCAGACCACCTGGGCGCTGGGCACCTCGTATCGGCTCAGTCCGACTACCAAGCTCAAGGCCGAATGGACGCGCACCCGCACAGGTTTGGTATCCGGCCTGATCGATGCACCGGCCGGTGGCGAATCCGGCAATCAGGTGGTCAATGTACTGTCGCTGTCCTGCAGCTTCGTGTTCTGAAAGAGTGACCATGACGCTCTTCTCACGGATGATGGCCCTGTGCTTGATGTTGGTTGCTCTGCCGGCAGGGGCCGCCGACATCGTCGTCATCGGCAACAGCAACGTGCCGAAAATGGATGTGCTGACCGTACAAAAAATCTATACCGGAAAATTCATTGCCGTTGCCGGTGTCAGTGTGACACCGGTCGCCATGAAGGCAGGCACGCCGGAGCGGACCCGATTTTTGAAGGAGTTCCTTGATCAGGATGAAGAAAAGTACGATGCCTACTGGACCGTACGCCGATACATCGGCAAGGGTACGCCGCCCATCGAGATGGACGCCGCCGCCGAGGTCATCCGCTATGTACTGAGCACGCCGGGCGGCATCGGTTACATCGATGCGGCCGAATTGCGGCAGGGGCTCAATGTAGTGACGCGCAAATAGGCCCGGTCCGGCATGGCATGGCAAAATAGAACGTCACTCTTTTCAGGTCTGCGTTATGTCCATCCACGTGTTCACTTATGGTTCGCTGATGTTTCCCGAAGTCTGGCAGCGCGTTGTACGCGGCCGCTATGCGTCGCAGCCGGCCTGCATCGAGAACCACCAGCGCTATGCGGTCAGCGGGGACACCTATCCCGGCATCGTGATCGAGGCCGGGGCCGGTGTGGCCGGACTACTCTATCGCGACATCGACGCGGCGGACCTGGCCGCGCTCGATCACTTCGAAGGTGACGCGTATCACCGCATTGGCTTGCAAGCCACGACCGGGGACGGCACGCTGGTCGATGTACAGACCTATCTGTTTCGTGATCCGGCCGGCTTGTCCGATCAGCCCTGGCTGCCGCATGCGTTCCAGTTGCAACGCTTTCTGGACAGCTACTGCCGCGACAAGTTAGGCAGCTGACAGTGGCGTCGGTATAATCGGTGTCCGTCTTCCCCGCTCCCCACACACTCATGCTCGCTCTCCAGAAACAACGCGTCGTCGCCCTTTTTAACTCTGCCCTGGCACCACTGGTGGCCGGTACCGACCTGCAGCCGACAGTGGTGCTCGAGCGTCCGCGCGATCCTGCCCATGGCGATGTGTCCTGCAATATTGCGATGCAGCTGGCCAAGCCCCTGAAAAAAAATCCGCGCGAACTGGCGCAGCAACTGGTGGCCGCCTTGCTGGCCGACCCGGCTCGCGCCGGTCTGGTCGATGCCGTCGAGATCGCCGGTCCGGGTTTCATCAACCTGCGTCTGGCGCTGGCGGCGCGGCAGGAAGTGGTGCACACCGTACTGCAGGAAGCCGCCGACTACGGTCGTGGCACGCTTGGTGCCGGCCGCAAGGTCTTGCTTGAATTTGTGTCCGCCAATCCGACCGGTCCGCTGCATGTCGGCCATGGCCGACAGGCCGCCCTCGGTGATGCGCTGTCGGCGCTGTACGAAGTGCAAGGCTACGATGTCATGCGCGAGTTCTATTACAACGACGCCGGCGTGCAGATTGCCACGCTGGCCAGCTCGGTGCAGGCACGGGCGCGCGGCTTCAAGCCGGGCGACGCCGACTGGCCGGAGCCAGCCTATAACGGCGACTACATTGGTGAAATCGCACGTGATTTTCTGGCTGGCAAAACCGTCTCGGCGGCCGATTGTGCGCCGGTGGTAGCCAGCGGCCAGGTCGATGACCTCGAGTCGATTCGCCAGTTCGGTGTAGCCTACTTGCGGCGCGAACAAGACCTCGACCTGCAAGCCTTCGGCGTGAAATTCGATAACTATTATCTCGAATCGTCGCTGTACGGCGACGGCAAAGTGCATGCCGCGGTCGATGCCCTGATCAAGGCCGGCAAGACCTACGAACTCGATGGCGCGCTATGGTTGCGCACCACCGACTATGGCGACGACAAGGATCGCGTCATGAAAAAAACCGACGGCACCTATACCTACTTCGTTCCGGACGTGGCCTATCACATCGTCAAATGGCAGCGCGGTTTCGGTAACGCCATCAACATCCAGGGCAGCGATCACCACGGCACCATCGCCCGCGTGCGCGCCGGTCTGCAAGCGGTCGATCTGGGTATCCCGCAGGGCTATCCCGACTACGTGCTGCACAAGATGGTCACCGTCATGAAAAATGGCGAAGAGGTCAAGATTTCAAAACGGGCCGGCTCGTACGTGACCTTGCGTGACCTGATCGAATGGTCCAATGGTGAGGTCGAATCCGACGCGGCAGGCGAGTCGCCCGGCGATGTCGTCAACGACATCCCGCGCGACCTGACGCGCGGCCGCGACGCGGTGCGGTTTTTCCTGATTTCGCGCAAGGCCGATACCGAATTCATTTTCGATGTCGATCTGGCGCGGGCGCAGTCCGACGAAAATCCGGTCTATTACGTGCAGTACGCGCATGCCCGGATCTGCTCGGTGCTGGCTCAATGGGGCGGCGATGAAAGTCTGCTCGATGGCGTCGACCTGACGCCGCTGACGGCTCCGCGTGAAGCCTCGCTGCTGGCGCGCCTGGCCGATTATCCGGACGCGCTCGAACATGCGCTGGAAGAACTCGGACCGCATCAGGTCGCGTTCTACCTGCGCGATCTGGCCGGTGAGCTGCACAGTTACTACAATGCCGAACGCGTACTGGTGGACGACCTGCCGACCCGCATGGCGCGACTGGCCCTGTTGCTGGCTACGCGTCAGGTATTGCGTAACGGTCTGTCATTGATTGGCGTTTCTGCACCCTCGAGGATGTAACCTGACAAGCATGCATACACATTCCCCTCATCCACGCATCCGGCAAGCCGGCGGCACCTTGCTCGGCCTCATCGTTGGCCTGCTTGTCGGCCTCGGCATCGCCGTTGCTGTTGCCCTGACCATCAACAAGACCACGCTGCCTTTTCTGAACAAGGGCGCCAAACCGGATCGGGCTGAGCTGACCCCGGCGCAAGTCAGTGACCCGAACAAGCCGCTCTACGGCAACAAGGCGGCCGCCAAGGAAGCTGCCCGCGAACTGGCGAATCCGCCTGTCGTCGAGCCGGTGCCACCAAACAGCGCCGATCCGCAAGCTGAAAAAAATGCCGCCGCAAAAGAAGCCAGCCCGGCCTCTGCAGAGGAAAAAAACCGCAAGGCCGACCTGGCAAAAGCCGCGAGTGCCAAGACCGAAGGCGACGACAAGTGGACTTACTACTTGCAGGCTGGTGCCTTTCGCGCCCAGCCTGACGCTGAAAGTGCGCGCGCCAAATTAGCTCTACTTGGTTTCGAAGCGGGAATTACTGAAAGGCTGAGCGACAATGGTACTTTCTACCGGGTACGTATCGGCCCGTTCAGCCAGCTCGATGCCATGAACCGGGCCCGTAGCAAACTGACTGATAACGGCGTCGATGTCGCAGTCGTCCGTACCCCTAAAACCCCTTGAGGAGCGTTATGCGTTTAACCAAATTTATTCCCCGTCTGCTGGCCACGGTGGGCCTTGGCCTGGCCATGGCCGGTGCAATCGCCAGTCCGGCAGCGCCACAAAACGGCGCCGAATACCGCACGCTGGAGCGGGCGCAACCTACTGACGCCGGTAACAAAATCGAAGTCACGGAATTTTTCTGGTACTCGTGCCCGCATTGCTATGTACTGGAGCCGACGTTGGCCGAGTGGGTCAAGAAACAGGGTGACAAGATTGACTTCAAGCGTGTACCGATTAACTTCCGCGACACCTTCATTCCGCAACAAAAACTGTATTACGCCCTCGAAGCGATGGGCAAGTCCGAAGAGATGCAGCGCAAGATATTCAATGCGATTCATGTCGAGCGCCAGGCGCTCGACACCGATGCCACCATCCTCGACTTCGTCGGCAAGCAGGGTATTGACAAGCAGAAATTTACCGCCACCTACAATTCGTTCGGTACCTCGAGCAAGGTCAAGCGCGCACTAGTCTTGCAGGAAGCCTACAAGATCGACGGTGTACCGACGATCGCCATTGATGGCAAGTACATCACGTCACCGTCCATCGTCGGTACCGCGATGGGCGGTCGCCAGCCCGAGCAGGTGCTGGCCACCTCAACCATGCAAGTCATGGATGCATTGGTCGCCAAGGCAACGGCCGAACACGCAGCAAAAAAATAACCGCACCCGAACGTGTCCGGTCAGGCCCGTTGCTCGCAAGAGCGCGGGCTTTTTTTTCGGAACAGCGGTCGGCAAGACCACGCAAGCAGGAGGCAAGATGACGCAGCAACAGAGACGCACTGACGCCATTGGCGTTACTCATCCGGTGGCCGATTTTGCGCAAGCGCCGCGCATCGTGTCGCTGGTGCCATCGATTACCGAATTACTCTGTGACCTCGGACTCGCCCCGTGGATAGTCGGTCGTACCGGCTTCTGCATCCATCCGGCCGCACTGGTGACATCGATAGCCAAAGTCGGTGGCACCAAGGATGTCAACATCGGCAAACTTCGCGCATTGGCACCGACCCATCTGATCGTCAACATCGACGAAAATGAAAAACCTACCGTCGAAGCACTGGCCAGTTTCGTACCGCATGTGATCGTCACGCATCCGCGGTCGCCCGATGACAACCTGGATTTATTTCGATTATTGGGAAGTATTTTTGGTCGCGAAGAGGCTGCAGAATTACTTTGCACGCAATTTAATCGCGCCAAAGCGACATTGCGCACAGGGCGACCACAGCGGGTGTTGTACTGCATCTGGAAAGATCCGTGGATGACGGTTACACGCGACACGTACATTGCACGCATGCTGGAACAGATAGGCTGGCAGCAGTGGATTGCGTTGCCGGAAAACACGGACGCACGCTATCCGGTTTTTTCCTGGTCAGACCAGTTGGCCCACGAGATCGACCTGGTATTGCTGTCGAGTGAACCGTACCGCTTCACCGAAGCGCATGTCGATAGTCTGGAGCAACAGCTTGGCAAGCCGGTCTTGCTGGTCGATGGCGAAATGCTGTCATGGTATGGCAGCCGCGCCATCGCCGGCATGCAGTACCTGGATCAGCTTCGACAGCAAGCCTGATCAGGTACCACAAGGTCAGGTTGGCCGGTTGATCCGGACCAGCAAGCGAACGATTTCACGTGCAATCCCACGATGGGTTTCGTCGAGGCGCTGCAGGTCGGCGATCAGCTTGACATCGGCTGATTCAAATCGCGCGCTTGGATCGGCGGTTTCGCCGTTGACGGTTTCGCCGCCACCGAAGCGCAGCCACTCGGCGGGGACGCCCAGCCACTGCGCCAGCGTACGCAATTTTTCCTGCGTCGGTATGGCTTCGCCGCCCAACCACTTACGTGCCGCATGCACGGTGATCGGGCCGCCGGTAAACCGGACATTGAATTCGCGGGCAAGTTGCGTTGGGCTATCCGGTGAATAATCGGCATTGCGCAAGGCAAGCTGCAGGCGCTCGCTAAAGTCTTCTCGTTCTATAGATGCTTTCATTGACGCGAGCTATTCCATGTCAGTCGTATCGGCCAGTCTCTGCGCAGCAGGAACCTGATGTGGCTGATACTTGAGTTACGGGCCCGAATGGCGACTGCCTGACGGGTTGTTTTGTCTTATACGAAGACAAATTAAAAATGGATTCCGGCATTTAGCGTACCAAGTCTAAGCGGCTCGGCGTAGCAGCGCAAGTGAATGCAACACATCTATGTTCGGTAACGAACATATAGTAAATCATCAGGAAGCTTTTTTAAAAGCACTATATTTAAAAAAAATGATAGTTAGTATTGGTTCGTCGCGGGCAACTTGGAGCGTCCGGAAAAGTTGCCCGCGGGCGTTCCGTTCAGAGCAATGATTTGCCTTGCCGTGTGCGAAAAGGTTTACTTAAAAAGTAGACTTAAAGTAATGCGATAATCAGGGTCGAATGGAAATTTTTGTCGAAAGTCTGTTTTAACTAGCGTTAGACTGGGCAACGAGATTACAGAGATCAGCCATTTCCGATGAGATTACGTAGCCTACGGACACACCATTTTGGTCAGTTTAGATAAAATAAAAAGCAGCACGAACGTCAACCGCTTGCTGGCAGGCCTGTCCCGCCGTGACCGTGAACAAGTCCTCGCCGGCTGCACCCTTGTCCAGTTGACCAGCGGTATGGTGCTGGTGGAGGCAGGCCATCCGATGGCTCAGGTGTATTTTCCGATTGGCTGCACAATTTGCCTAACGACGCCAACCGAAAGTGGGACCCAACTAGGTGTCAGCCTGATTGGCAATGAAGGCATGCTCGGTAGCACGCTCACCACAGGCGTCGCGTCGCTGCTGGTACAAGCCTCGGTGCAGGAAAGCGGCGAAGCCTGGCGCATCAGCCGCAATAAATTTCTGTTGCTGCTGGTGGCCATGCCGACGTTACGGCGGCGTATC
>CAILRJ010000161.1 GCA_903836575.1 uncultured Burkholderiales bacterium | reverse complement strand
GCAGGGTTTTCAGGACTAGGGCGCGTTGCGTGCGCAAGTCGGTGACGCGGTACAGCAGCGTGCTGCGCGAGTCGTGCAGCACGCTGTCGATCCGGTAGTCGTCAATGACCTGTCCGGGCTTGAAGCGCGGCGGCACCGGCAGCGCTTGCAGACTCGATAGCGCGTCGCGCAAATTCTGTTCCGGCAGCGCATCGATGCGCAGCACCATCGCGCTGGCATTGTCGCCGCCACCGGCGTCGAGTGCGGCTTGCACCAGCGCGGCCGCACAGGCATCGGCATCGCATTGGTCCTGCGCCAGTCCGGACACATGGCTGCCGATATCGCGGTCGCGCAGCGCATTCCACACGCCGTCAGTGACCAGCAGCAGCACATCGCGCACCTGCAGTTCGCCCATCCCATGATCGACCGCCAGCCGCGAATCGAGACCGATGGCACGGGTCAGTACATGCTGCATTTCCGGTTTGTCCCAGACATGGTCGGTGGTCAGTCGGGTCAGCCTACCCGCACGCAGCAAGTACAAGCGGCTGTCGCCGACATGCGCAAAATAATAGAAGCCGCCGCGCAGCACCACGCATGTCAGCGTGGTGGCCATGCCGGTCAGTTCGGTGCGCACCGAACCCTGATGCTGGACCCAGCTGTTGGTCGCCGTCAGGACCCGGTCGAGCGCTTGCGAGACCGGCCAGGTGTCCGGTGTCGCGTAGTAATCCGACAGCAGGCCGCGCACCGTGTATTCGGCGGCCTCGCGACCGCCTTCATTGCCCGAGACACCATCGGCAATTGCCGCCAGCACGCCCTTGGTCAGCAAGTCCGGTTCGCGCGGCGTGACGATGCCGACGAAGTCTTCATTGCGTGGGCGCGGTCCGGCCTGCGTCGCGTGACCGATGGCGAGGGTCAGGCCCATTTCAGATTCTGGCATTCGTCATCGCGGCGCTGCCCCATGTCGTGCGCCAGCGACCCTTGACCGATGACAGGCCGATCAGCGCAACGACGGCGAGCGCGGCAAAGATCGTCAGGCCGACCTGATAACTGCCGGTCATCTGTTTCGAAAAGCCCAGGCTCGATGCCAGATAAAAACCGCCGATACCGCCGGCCATGCCAACCAGTCCGGTCATCACGCCGATCTCTTTGCGAAAGCGCTGCGGTACCAGCTGGAACACGGCGCCATTGCCGGTACCCAGCGCCAGCATCGCACCGACGAACACGATGACTGCCGGCACCGCGGAGTCCAGCCCGAGGCTGGCAATGAACAGGAAAATGGCGGCGAGGACGTACATGATCGACAGCGTCTTGATGCCGCCAATCCGGTCGGACAGACGACCACCCAGCGGCCGCACCATCGAGCCGGCGAATACGCAGGCCGCAGTGAAGTAGCCGGCGGTGACCGGCGACAAACCGTACTGGCTATTGAAATAAATCGTCAGCGACGAGGCCAGTCCCGAAAAACCGCCAAAGGTCACGCTGTAGAAAAACATGAACCACCACGCATCTTTATCTTTCAGGACCTGCATGTATTCGAGCAGTGATTTCGGCGGCGGTGCCGATGGCGCATCCTTGGCGAACACCATGTAGACCACCAGCGCGATGCCGAGCGGGATCAGGCACAGGCCGAACACATTTTGCCAGCCGAATGCCAGCGCCAGCGTCGGTGCGAACAGGGCGGCGAAGGCCGTGCCCGAATTGCCGGCGCCGGCGATACCCAATGCGGTGCCCTGATGCTCGGGCGGATACCAGCGCGAGGCCAGCGGCAAGGCCACTGCAAACGCAGCACCGGCGACACCGAGAATGACGCCCAGCGCCAGGATGCTGTGATAACTGTCGAGCTGACCCTGCCAGGCCCAGACCATGCCGGCAATCACGATGACCTGGCCGATGGCTCCGGCGCGTTTGGGTTTCAGATGGTCAACCAGTACGCCCATGACGATGCGCAATAGTGCGCCGGCCAGCAGCGGGGTGGCGACGATCAAGCCCTTTTGTGCGGCAGTCAGACCGAGGTCTTTGGCAATCTGCACGCCGAGCGGGCCGAGAATGACCCAGACCATGAAGCTGAGGTCGAAATAGAAAAAGGCGGCCAGCAGCGTGGGTGTGTGTCCGGCTTTCCAGAAGGATGTTTTTTGCATGATGGCGTGGTCGTGGTGGGTAAAGTTCCTCT
>CAILRJ010000160.1 GCA_903836575.1 uncultured Burkholderiales bacterium | reverse complement strand
TGATTTTTCGATGCTCGGATCAGTTTTTCCGAAAACCATCTCGGCACTGGTCGTGGTGTTTTCCTGCCTGTGGCTGGTGCTGTCATGGATCAAGCCGCGTGATGTGGTGCGCAACGTCAATGGCTCGGTAGTGCGCCAGGTTTCGGTAGGGCTCATCATGCTGGCCTGGGCCTTTTTGCTCGAACCGGTTGGCTTTCTGGCTTGCAGCGTAGTCGCGTTTGCGCTATTGCTAGCGGTGGCGCATTACGGCAGTTGCAGCCGGAAATTGCTGTTGCTGTATGTCGCCGCGACGGTGGTCGTGACAGGTGGCCTGTATCTGCTGTTCATGACGGTACTCAAGGTGCCGCTGCCGGCAGGCATGCTGATGTAATGCCAATCGAGGTCTATTCATTCATTGCCGCAGGCACGGCCTGCGTTTTAACAGGAGAACTAATCCATGACATCCCATCGTATTGCGGTTATCGCCGGCGACGGCATCGGCAAGGAAGTCATGCCCGAAGGCCTGCGTGTGGTGGAAGCCGCTGCCCGCAAGTTCAATATCGACCTGCATTGGGATCACTTCGATTTCGCCTCCTGCGATTACTATCTCAAGCACGGCCAGATGATGCCGGACGACTGGAAAGAACAGATCGGCGGACATGATGCAATTTTCTTTGGCGCGGTCGGCGACCCGGCCGTCGTGCCGGACCATATTTCTTTGTGGGGTTCGCTGCTTAAATTTCGGCGTGAGTTCGACCAGTACGTGAACCTGCGACCGTGCCGTCTGATGCCCGGCATTCCATCACCACTGGCCAACCGTGCGGTCGGCGATATCGACTTCTATGTGGTACGCGAAAATACCGAAGGCGAGTATTCGTCGGTGGGTGGCCGGATGTACGAAGGCACGCCGCGCGAAGTGGTGTTCCAGGAGGCGGTGTTCTCGCGCACCGGTGTTGACCGCATCCTCAAGTACGCATTCGATCTGGCCCAGCGCCGCCCGAAAAAGCACCTGACTTCCGCCACCAAATCGAATGGCATCGCGATCACGATGCCGTACTGGGACGAGCGGGTCGTCGCGATGGCCAGCCGTTATCCGGAGGTGCGCTGGGATAAATATCACATTGACATACTGACCGCGAACTTCGTGCTGCATCCGGACTGGTTTGATGTTGTGGTCGGCTCCAACCTGTTCGGCGATATCCTGTCGGACCTTGGTCCGGCCTGCACCGGCACGATCGCCATTGCGCCATCGGCCAATATCAATCCGGAAGGATTGTTCCCGTCCTTGTTCGAACCGGTGCATGGTTCTGCACCCGACATTGCCGGCAAGGGCTGGGCCAATCCGATCGGACAGATCTGGAGCGGAGCGATGATGCTGGAGCATTTTGGCTATGCCGAGGCCGGCGCAGCGATTGTCACTGCGATCGAAAAAGTACTGACGGCCGGACCGAAGCATGCACCGCTGACGCGTGACATGGGTGGTACGGCCAATACCGGCGAGCTTGGCCGGGCGATTGCCGGGGCGCTCTGAGGCGTGCGGTTTTGTTGG
>CAILRJ010000159.1 GCA_903836575.1 uncultured Burkholderiales bacterium | reverse complement strand
TCGATTGATTTCACGGGTGACATGCCGGTGATCCTCGGTCCGGATGGCCCCAGCCTCGGTGGTTTCGTGTGCCCGGCAGTGATCGTCTCGGCCGATTTGTGGAAAGTCGGCCAGCTCAAACCGGGCGATACGGTGCGCTTCGTTCGCGTCTCCGATGTCGACGCAGCGGCCTTGCGGGTAGCACAGGAAAGCGTGTTCGATACCGTGTCGTTGCCGGCGCCCGTATTTGTCCCGCCGCACAGCGATGCCGGCAGCACGCTGCCGGCCATCTTGCGCACCGGCTTGCTGCCGGATGGCACGGCACTGGTGTTTCGCCGCGCCGGTGACGATTACCTGCTGATCGAATTTGGTGACGCCATCCTCGATATCAATTTGCGCTTCCGGGTTCATGCGCTGATGCAGTCGATCGAGCTGGCGCAGCTGGCCGGCGTGATCGACCTGACGCCGGGCATCCGTTCGCTGCAAGTCCATTTCGATCACCGTCAGTTGCCGCTTGGCCGGCTGGTCGTATTGCTCGACGAGCTGATCGCCGCGCTGCCGGCGGTCGACGAGATGGTGGTGCGCTCGCGCATCGTCCATTTGCCGCTGGCCTGGAACGACAGCCAGACGCAACTGGCGATCCGCAAATATGAAACCACGGTGCGCCCCGGCGCGCCGTGGTGCCCGAGCAATATCGATTTCATCCAGCGCATCAACGGTCTCGATGCGGTGCGCGAAGTCTATGACGTGGTGTTCAAGGCCAGCTACATGGTGCTGGGTCTGGGCGATGTCTACCTCGGCGCACCGGTAGCCACACCAATCGATCCACGCCACCGGCTGGTGACCACCAAGTACAACCCGGCGCGCACCTGGACTCCGGAAAACGCGGTCGGCATTGGTGGTGCCTATCTGTGTGTGTATGGCATGGAAGGCCCGGGCGGTTACCAGTTCGTCGGCCGCACCGTGCAGATGTGGAACCGCTACCGCCAGACCGACAGCTTCCGCGATGGCAAGCCGTGGCTGTTGCGCATTTTTGACCAGATCCGTTTTTATGAAGTCAGTGAAGAACAGTTGCTCGAACACCGGCGCGATTTTCCGCTCGGTCGTTTCGACGTGAAGATCGAAGAGACCACGTTCTCGCTGGCCGATTACAACCGTTTTCTGGCCAGCGAGCAGGCCTCGATCGGCGATTTCAAGCAAAAGCAGCAAGCTGCTTTCGAGGCCGAGCGCGAACGCTGGCGCAGTAGCGGTCAAGCCGACTGGGTCAGCGAAGAAGCGCTGGCCGGTGCCTCCGAGCAGGGCGAGCTGCCTGCCGGCAGTCATTACCTGAGCGCGGTCGTGCCGGGCAGTGTCTGGAAAATTATCGCGCAACCGGGTACCACGCTGGCCGCCGGCGATACGGTAGCGATCCTCGAATCAATGAAGATGGAAATCCCGCTGACCGCTACCCGCGCTTGCGTGCTGGGCGAATGGCTGGTCGGGGAGGGCACGCCGGTGGCGGCGGGGCAACATATTGCCGTGTTTAGCGAAGCGGCATGAGGTGATTTCGAAGCGCAGTGCAGCGCGATCGCACCAGCAGAGTTCATGGGATCAGAGTTTTTTTTCGCAGGCAGTATCGCGAAAATTACTCTGACCCCGTGAACGGCCCACGGAGTGCCGCAGGTTGCAGGATCTTGAATTTTGGTCGGTAGCAGAACAGTTTTACAAAGCAGCACCGGTAGTGAAATAGCAGGGAATCCGCGCAGTTCTAATAGCCAAAAAAAGGGAATCACCATGTCACGCACCACATCCTTCTCCCGTCCGCTGGCATTCGCCATCGCCTGTTCCGGCTTGTTCGCCGGTGCCGCCTTTGCCGCCGATGCACCTGAACCATCGCCGTTCACCGGACACATCGACCTGGTCAGCAAATACGTCCTGCGCGGCGCTACCAGCACCTACGGCCCGAGCAAGCCGGGTTTCGGTAACGCAGGCGCTGATGCGCCCGAGTCCGATAAGCCGGTACTGCAATGGGGTGCCGACTGGTCCGATCCGTCAGGCCTGTACGCCGGTTACTTCGGTTCGATGATTAACTATTCGTACAAGAAACTGGGCGAGTCCTATAACGACCGCAACATCACCAATTTCCAGTCCGGCAAATCGATCGAGAACGATCTCTACGGCGGCTATAACGGCAAGATCGGCGAGTTCGGCTACACCGTCGGCGGCACCGGTTATGTTTACCTCAGCGGCAAGAACGCCAATGCGCTCGAAACCAAACTGGGCCTGAGTTACGGCGACTTCAGCGTGGCCGCGCAAACGCTGCTCAATGATGTTGTCTGGGGCAACAAGGGCGATACGTACTGGACGCTGAACTTCACCAAGGTACTGCCGTACGCGATCACGTTCAACAGTTCGCTCGGCTATTACTCGTACAAAAAACAAGGCAAGTATCTCGGGTCAGTCGACACGCTGTCCAATACGGCTTGCCCGGCCGGCCAGAGCTTCTCGGTCAATGGCTGTTTCGCAGGCGGGGCACCGAGTTCGGGTGGTTTCCGTCATCTGATCGTCGGCTTCACCCAGCCAATCGCATCCACCGGCGTGACCTGGGGTCTGCAAGGCATCATCGCCGGCGAAAACCGCTACAGCGTCAAGCAAAAGAACCAGTTGCTTGGTTCGCTCAGCTACGGTTTCTGATTGTTCCAGTCGTACCCTGTGGTCCGGCCTGCGTCGGACCCTTTTGTTAGAATTTGCGAAAGCACCCATGACTACCCAGACCCACTTTCCCGCCATGACCCTGGCTGATCTGCATGCCGCGTATGCGCAGCGCAACCTGCTGCCGAGCCAGTGCATCGCACACCTGCAGGCTCGCATCACCGAAGTCGAACGTCCGGAAATCTGGATCAGCAGGGTTGCTGATGACATCTTGCTGACGCAAGCCCGGGCGCTGGACCTGTTACTTCAGCAAGAAGGTCCCGGTGTGCTGGCGCGCATGCCGCTGTTCGGCGTGCCGTTTGCCATCAAGGACAACATCGACGCGCTGGGATTGCCAACCACCGCGGGTTGTACCGAATTCAGTTTCACACCGCAGCGCTCGGCCACTGTGGTCGAGAAACTGCAGGCTGCCGGTGCACTGCTGATTGGCAAAACCAACCTCGACCAGTTCGCCACCGGTCTGGTCGGCACCCGCTCACCGTACGGCGCGGTGCGCAATGCGATCGATCCGGCGTACGTCTCGGGCGGTTCCAGTTCCGGTTCGGCGGTGGCGGTCGCGCTGGGACTGGTCGGCTTTTCGCTGGGCACGGACACGGCCGGATCAGGCCGCGTGCCGGCTGGCCTGAACGGCATCGTCGGCCTCAAGCCCAGCCGTGGATTGCTCAGTACGCGCGGCGTGTTTCCGGCTTGCCGCACCCTTGATTGCGTCTCGATCTTTGCCCGCACGGTGGCCGATGCGTGGCAGGTCACGCAGGTTGCTGCGGGCCTCGATGCCGAAGACAGCTATTCGCGCGCGGTGCCGATGACCGGTATCCGCCAGCGTGGTTTGCGCATTGCGTTGCCGGCCGGGCTGGAATTTTTTGGCGACACCGTTGCCGAACAGGCCTTCGCGGCGACGCTGGCGCAACTGCGCACGCTGCCCGGTTGCACTTTCGGCACCATCGATTACACGCCGTTCAAGGAAGCCGCCGCCTTGCTGTATTACGGACCGTGGGTGGCCGAGCGACTGGCCGCCGTCGGCGATTTTTATACGGAGCACAAGGAGCAGATGAATCCGGTCGTGGCCGGCATCATCGGGCAGGGTGCCAATTACAGCGCGGTCGATGCTTTTAATGGCCAATACCGTCTGGCTGATTTGCGCCGTATCGCCGAGACCGCGCTGGCACCGTATGATTTCCTGCTGCTGCCCACCACGCCAACCATGCCAACGCTGGCTGATCTTGAGCGCGAACCGGTGCTGCGCAATTCCGAACTCGGGTATTACACCAACTTCGTCAATTTCTTTGACATGGCAGCACTGTCGGTGCCGGCTGACTCCCGCACCGACGGCTTGCCAGCGGGTTTCACGCTGGTCGGCCCGTGCGGTTCGGACCAGTTGCTGGCGGCCGCTGCGCAACGGCTACTGCCGACTGCCACTGCCGCGCTGATCGCACCCTTGCCGTTCAACGAGCCAACAGTGCAACTGGCCGTGGTCGGCGCGCATTTGCAGGGGCAACCGCTCAACTGGCAACTGACCGAACGCGGCGCCCGCAGGATTGCCAGCACGCAGACGGCGGCGCAGTACCGGCTTTATGCGCTGCCAGATACGACACCACCGAAGCCGGGCCTGCAACGCTGCGCCGATGGCGTCGCCATTGCCATTGAAGTATGGGAGCTGCCGCTGCGGCGCTTCGGCGAATTCGTCGCTGACGTGCCGGCACCGCTGGCGATCGGTTCGCTGGAACTGGCCGACGGACGCTGGGTCAAGGGTTTTGTTTGTGAAGGCCACGCTCTTGCCGCAGCCGACGACATCAGCGGGTATGGCGGCTGGCTGTCGTATCTTGCCAGGTGATGACAATGAGGCGGTGAAGTGCCTATCTCTTTGCCAGTGTGTTCCCCGCTGATCCTGCTGCACCGGCAGGATCAGGCTGCACTAGCGGATCAAAGTCCACTCAGCCGCCCGGTTTGACGTGCACTTCGGTATGTTCCGGTTCATGGACATGTGTCGACCCGGATCCGCCGCGCTCTTTCATGGTCGATAAACCTCCGACGACGCGCCAGCGCGGCACCGATTGCCGCGCTGGTGCGGTCGCCGCAGATCGGAGAGATTGACATAAAAACTATTGATAGCACCGCGCTCCAAGCCTGCTTGTTCCTGCGCAGCGATGAGTAGCGCAATAGATCGCCAGACCATCTGTTCGACTGCAAACTTATCTTTCTCCCGCGCTCCGCGCTCTTCCATCTCCATTGCCATCGTTAAATTTATGGAACTGCCAACGTTGTCGCGCTACTCATGTGCAGTTTTTGACGTATTTCATCCAGCAAATTATTTGCCACCTTTGTTGTTGGTCTGAGAGAAATCCAGGTATTGGTCAGGAGATTATGTATTGACGATGGGTTAGTAGTTCTTTGTTGAGTGAATGAGTATTTTTTTTAACGATATTAGTATTTCAATTTGTCTCGGGGACTTACCATGAAATTATTTGGAAATGTGAACAACAACACTGCCCCTGCCTGTTCTGGTCGGCATTTGCCTAGTATTGAAGGAGGGTTAAGTTCAGTTTCAAGCTTGAGTTTGAACTCTGGCGCGATGGCGAATCGACGTCAAAATAATGTGCCTAATAATGGTAGTTCGGGAAATAGGCGCGGAAACTTAACGCAGTTAATTAATCCTGCTATTGAAAAAAGCATAATGCAGGTTATTAAAAAAAAGCGATCGGAAATAGTTGATCATGACGAAAATATTGTTAAGCTGGAAACCTTAAAAAGTGAAAAGGAAATTGCTCAACAAAAAGGGCAGCAGCTTAATGCTTTACATGCCTTAGAAAAAAATAAGTTAAAAATGATACGTAAAAAGCGCAGCGAGGCGGAAAAACTGTATGACAGACAAGAGAGCATTAATAATCTAGGCAGCAAAACCGGCATTGCGGTGAAGGCGAGGTTATTCTTTGCCGGAAAATTGAACGAAACCGATCAAATATTGGCGGGCGCACGTGAATCAATAAGTAAGACAGTTTTGTCGATTGAGAAAGCAGCAATATTAAAAAATAAAGCAGTTGTGGAAAATGAAGTTTTTATAAATATAAAGAGAGATGAAATAGCAGTATTGCAGAAAGCAATAAAATCAAATGC
>CAILRJ010000158.1 GCA_903836575.1 uncultured Burkholderiales bacterium | reverse complement strand
GTCAAAAATTAGATTTTCCTGCCGGCTTGCAAAATCCGAAAGACTTGCTATACTTTTGCCCTTGGCCTGGTAGCTCAGTCGGTAGAGCAGAGGATTGAAAATCCTTGTGTCGGTGGTTCGATTCCGCCCCGGGCCACCATAGAATCAAGCACTTAGCCCACTCTAAACCAGTGGGTTTTTTGTTGTCTGGCTCTTGTGTCGGGGTTACGTAGGTCTTGCAGGCACGTGCGAGCGAAGTAATACCGTCTTACGCGTTACCATTGATGCAACTGTTCCCGTGACCGCCGCACAATTGAGCCCGAGTCACTAGGCAAAAGGCGCTTCAATGCGCGGCTTGGACGAAAAGAAGCATAACCGGTCCTGATCCTCACCAATATTTACTTCTTTCTGCCGCCCTCCCCTCAGATGGTGCTCATGGACTGATGCACACCGCCACCACCACGCTGCTTGAATAGCCACACCGTAAATCATTCTCGCAACCTCTGCGAGACATTAGTGCTCTGCAGTCGCGCCCCGGGTAACGACGAAGATTTCTGTGCACGGCCGGGCTCTTCGGCTTCCTCCGTAGCGCATCAGACTGAAGTGACCCTTATCACTATCGACACAACATCGCTCACTAACACCACGTTTTGTTTCATTTACGCAATCATATTACTTGCTTAAATAATAACTTATTAGGCAACTTCTTGACGATCGTTTTAAACCCGTGCAGCCTACACTTAGTAGACTCATTTCGGCGCTGAAAATAGCACGCAACCAGTATTACGACACCTAAGACCACTTGCTATGACTCTTCCTTCGTCGATACAACCTCAGAACCCCAGCCCAATCACACCTGAACTTCCCATAACGACGCTCTCTCAATTGCCATTTGTCGATATATATTTGCGCATTGATCAACATCAGCAAGGTCGATACAACCCGATCAAAAAAACGATGCAAAATAGCGGGAATCTACCGATTCCCTCGTCCCTGAACGATGACCTGGAGATTTTACGTCAATATATTTTGACACAGCCCAACGAGGACAGCGCCCACACGCATGACAACATCCGCCTGAGAATCGCCAAAAAAGAATTATCGGATAAGTCGGTCTGGGCTTCGATGCGAAGAGTCGATCCAGGACTCCTGGATATTAATCGACTCAATATCAAACCCCGATTACTTGATTATTTGAAGCAATGTGGCAAACGCTGTGGGTTGCTTTTGATCGTGGGGGCGACAGGAAACGGAAAAACAACCACTGCGGCAGCCCTGGTCAACCACTATATGAAAGCGTTCGGTGGAGTCGCTTTTACTTTGGAAGATCCGGTTGAATTCCTTTTCCAAGGACCTGTTGGTGACGCGGGATATTGTTTTCAGGTGCATGTACAAGACGACGAAGGATGGGCACAAGGACTTAAAACAGCCTTGCGCTGGCACCCAAACTATATTTATGTGGGTGAGATTCGTACGCCCGAAGCTGCAGCGCAAATGTTGCGCGCAGCAACGTCTGGACAATTTGTCATCACGACGGTGCATGGCGGTTCGATTGAGGAGGGATTGGCAGGTCTACTGCAAGTTGCTTCTAGTGCTGTCGGCAACAGGGCCAATTCGTTGTTGGCTGATGGCCTGATAGGAGTTCTCCATCAAACCCTGACACCGGCAGGACCGCAAATTAAGTTTCTTTTTACTGAAGACAACAATATGGGGGACCCTATTCGCGCGTGTGTAAGGGATGGAGAGTTGAAGTTGTTGGGTACGAGCATTGCGCAACAAAATGTACGGCTTTTTGGACATAGCTAGTCTGTTCAAGGTCAAGCTGTCTGTGCTATTGCTCGACATGAGCATGCTGAAAAAAGGACGGCATCTAACGCCACCGACGGACACTACCCCGCTTCGCGACCGTCAATCTGGCGCAAATTCAAGTCACACCGATGCGCAACTTTCACCGACGTTTTTTTACGGCAATCTCGATACCGCTTGATGCAAAATGAAGAGAAATAGTCCACTTTCCTGCATTTCCAGTAATGCGATTAGCCAGCGACAAGCACCATGAAACTTTGGTCTTGGGCACTGTTCGATGCCGGCTAAAAACGCAATCCACCGAAAGACGTTTTCAGGGACTGCTTTTAGTTTTAGGGCACAAAATTCCACCCACCTCCCGGAGGAGAGGTTCCCCCAGCCGGAGGCGAACAATCAACGAGCCTCTCTCAGTAGGCCTT
>CAILRJ010000157.1 GCA_903836575.1 uncultured Burkholderiales bacterium | reverse complement strand
GATCGGCAGGCCGGACTCGGCGAGCATTTTCTTGCCCAGATCTTCGTTGGTGCCCTTCATGCGCACAACCAGCGGTACGGTCAGCGAGACGGCTTTGGAGGCGACGATCACGCCTTCGGCGATCACGTCACACTTCATGATGCCGCCGAAGATGTTGACCAGAATGGCTTTCAGGCCGGGGTTCTTCAACATGATCTTGAAGGCTTCGGTCACTTTTTCTGCCGTGGCACCGCCGCCGACATCAAGGAAGTTGGCCGGCTCGCCGCCAAACAATTTGATGGTATCCATCGTGGCCATGGCCAGACCGGCACCGTTGACCAGGCAACCGATGTCGCCGTCCAGCGAGATGTAGGCGAGGTCGAACTTCGAGGCTTCGACTTCGGCGGCATCTTCTTCGTCGAGGTCACGATAAGCGACAATTTCAGGCTGGCGATACAGCGCATTGGCATCGAAGTTGAACTTGGCGTCGAGCGCGATGACCTTGCCGGAACCGGTCAGGATCAGCGGGTTGATTTCGGCCAGCGCCGCGTCAGTTTCCCAGTAAGCCTTGTACAACCCTTGCAACTGCGTGCGGGCGTCGACGATCGAGGCAGCCGGCACGCCGATTTTTGCAGCAATGCCATCGGCTTCGGCATCGGTCAGGCCGACGGCCGGATCGATGGCGATATGGTGCAGCAGTTCGGGATGGCTCTCGGCGACTTCTTCGATGTCCATGCCGCCTTCGCTCGATGCCATCAGCACCACGCGTTGCGTGACGCGATCGGTCACCAGGCTGACGTACAGTTCCTTGGCGATATCAGCGCCTTCTTCGATCAGCAGACGACGCACTTGCTGGCCTTCCGGGCTGGTCTGGTGCGTGACCAGTTGCATGCCGAGGATGGCCGTGGCGTATTCGCGCACTTGCTCGAGAGTCTTGGCGACCTTGACGCCGCCGCCTTTACCGCGACCGCCTGCATGAATCTGCGCTTTGACGACCCAGACCGGACCACCGAGTGTCTCGGCCGCCTTGACGGCATCCTCGACGGAGTTGCACGGAATACCGCGCGGGGTGGTGACGCCGTATTTGCGGAGGATTTCTTTTCCCTGATACTCATGAATTTTCATGCGAGCTTCCCTTCAGACGCTGATCGTAAAAATGCTGGTTGACTAACTGGATTGATACGGTTCCGCGACTTTGGCAACCCATCGCGGATAGTAGAGCGCGACCGCTGCGCCATCGGTGCGCAAGGCATGACAGCGGTCGAGTTGAAAGGGTTGAATGGGCTGCTCATTAGCTGCATCGCTACTGTCACGTGGTTCACTGACTTCACCGTTGAGCGCCTGAATGGCAGCGGTCGGCAGGATCTGCGCCAGCTCGGTCAGATGGGTGCATCCGCCTGTTCCACCGAGCCGCACCGTCAGCTGACGCCGAAAGTTTCGCAAGAGATTAAGGCCGACCATCGTTTGGTAGGCGGGACTGATGGTGTTGCAGTAACCGGGATACGGCACGGCATCCGAGACAGCTTCGACGGCAAGGATATCCAGACTGACGTTGATGGTCAGGCGCAGCTTGAGGTCGTGGATTGGCGCGCCAGCAGCGCGATCGCCGGATGCCAGCGGAGTCACGCGGGTCTTGATATCAGTGATCTGTGCTTCGATGTCCCATAAATTGTCGTCGCGTGCATACGCCTCGACCTTGAGGGTACGGGTATGTTTGAGCGCGCTACGGGAAACGGGTGGAGATAGGGGCATTCGGACCACTGCCATAAAAGAGCGACAACGAAAGTAACTGCCGCATTTGCGTTCAGTGAAAGCAGATTCTGCGCTCACAACCGCTCATGCGGCACTGCAAAAAACGGGGAAAGTGTAGCACAGCTCAATTTGCCATTACCACCGGGTAGCGTGACACGCGCGATATTTGTCGTCGTCCGTTATGTCCGAAACCTGGACAAGACCAGCACGAAACCCGTGCAGCACTCTGCCGCCGGCGGATTACCGCCGGGTCGCCGCCAGACTATTTCAATCGGCGTCATCCGGAAACCACGCATCGCTGTCACGCAGGCGCATCACCGACTCGATGGCCTTGTGCGAGAAGCCGCGTTGCTGCAAGAACCGCATTTGCTTGCCGCGCTCACTTGCATCAGCCGCCGGCGTACCGAATTTTTTAAGCCAGACGTCCCGTGCGCGCGCCAGCTCGTCGATCTGCAGACGCACTTTCAGTTCGCTGAGCGTATCGCCTTGAATACCATGGCTTTGCAATTCGGAAACAATACGGCTGTTGCCGTACCGCGCGGCACGGCGATGAATCAGGGATTCGGAGAAGCGGGCTTGCGACAGGAACTTGGCGTTTTCGAGCCAGTCGAGGAGCGCCTCGACATCGTCGCCGTCCTGCACGTGGCGCTGGAGTTTGCGCGCCAGTTCAAGACGGCTGTGTTCGCGCATCGACAGGAAGCGCAAGGCCCGCGCCTTCAGGCTGACAACCGGCCTTGCCATCAGGCCGGCAAGACCGCTGTCAGTCCGTCAGCGCGGGCGCTGTCGTTCATTCGGCGACGACATCCTTGCCTTCGGCTGCGGATTTTTCAGCGGCCTTGTCGGCAGCTTTTTTCTTGGCCGGTTCGGATGACTTGATCGCGCCGAGCTCGGGTACGCCCAGCGAAGCGCGTACCTTGTTCTCGATTTCGCGTGCCAGCTCCGGACGTTCCTTCAGGAAGGTGCGTGCATTGTCCTTGCCCTGGCCGATACGCTCGCCGTTGTAGCTGTACCAGGCACCGGCCTTTTCGACGATCTTGGCATCGGCACCGAGGTCGAGGATTTCACCTTCACGCGATACACCTTCGCCATACAGGATGTCGAAATGCGCTTCGCGAAATGGCGGTGCGATCTTGTTCTTGACGACCTTGACTTTGGTCTCGTTGCCGATGACTTCGTCGCCGGACTTGATCGAACCGGTGCGGCGGATGTCGAGCCGTACCGACGCATAGAATTTCAACGCATTGCCGCCGGTGGTGGTTTCTGGATTACCGAACATGACACCGATTTTCATGCGGATCTGGTTGATGAAAATAACCAGCGTGTTGGTGCGGTTGATCGAACCGGTCAGCTTGCGCAATGCTTGCGACATCAGTCGAGCCTGCAGGCCCGGCAGCGAGTCACCCATGTCGCCTTCGATTTCGGCACGGGGAGTCAATGCCGCGACCGAGTCGATGACGATCAGGTCGACGCCGCCCGAACGCACCAGTGCATCGGTAATTTCGAGGGCTTGTTCGCCGGTGTCGGGCTGCGAGATCAGCAACTCGGACAGGTTGATACCCAGCTTCTGCGCGTAGCCGACATCGAGTGCATGTTCGGCATCGATGAAGGCGCAAGTCCCGCCGAGCTTTTGCATTTCAGCGATGGTTTGCAGTGTTAGTGTGGTCTTGCCGGACGATTCGGGACCGTAGATCTCGACCACGCGGCCACGTGGCAGGCCACCGACGCCGAGTGCGATATCAAGGCCGAGCGAGCCGGTCGAGACGACCTGGACTTCTTCGACGACCGCGCCGTCAGCCATGCGCATGACCGAACCTTTGCCGAACTGTTTTTCAATCTGGGCCAGCGCTGCCGCCAACGCCTTGCTTTTATCTGAACCGGTTACGGCTTTTTTGTCGTCCATGAATATTCTCTCAACGTTGGGGGGTAGCCGACCAGATGGCGTCAGCAAAATGAATCACAACCCGCACTGTATAAAAAAACAGTAGTTTATGCAAGCAGGGGTTTTTGCGGGAAATCAACGATCATGACCAAAACCACTCGAACAAAGGGGACCGTTGCTCTCCCAAAAGAGTGAAGATACATGACGAAATAATTGTCTGCGCGTCCAATGGTAACCTTCGCCCTGTTTGTCAGCTCGTAATGGGGGGATCGCTGCCCTGGCCCCTGCCCTGGCCCTTTACTTTACCGGATTCGCACCGCTCCTTGCCCTACGACACCTCAACACCCATCCAACCTCAGCGCCGCCGCTCCAGCGACCGCATTGTGCCCGTCGCGCCGCCGCGCAGAAGGCCGGTGACGATGACGCTCGGGGTCATCATCATGCTGCTGTTGCACGCACTGGTGCTGTGGCTCATCATTTATCACCAGAGCGACTTGCCTTTGCCTGTACAGGGCAGCCCGGAAGTCGAGACGACGCTGATGCTGATACCAAATACGCCCAAGCGCTCAGCCCGGCCAACCCGGCCGAGCGGGGTTGCCGAGCCCGCCAAGCCGGTCGTCAAGCCCGTTGTCAAGCCAGTCGCCAAACCCCGGCGAGCGGCGCCGCAACGACAGGCCACAGCCCGTCCGAGCCGGCCAAAACCGGCACCCGAACCGGCTATTACACTGCAACCGCTAATACGCACCTTGCCTCCGCCGGAGCCCGCACAGCCTCCCGCGGACGATTTCTCGAGCCGGTTGGCGGCGCGTCAGCAGCAGCGCGCCGAAGCCGAAGCACAGGAACGCCAGACCCAGAGCGCGCGCGGCACGCCCGAGCAGCAGGAGAACGAACGCGGCAAGCAGGCCGCGCTGGCCAACATCGCCTCGAGCATGAAAGCCGCCGGCATTGAAAAAGAAAGCGGCGGCGGCCTGTTCCAGTTGCGCAGCGTCGGTGCGCACAATGCCGAGTTCCTGTTCCGCGGCTGGAAAAAAGAAGCCGGGCGTAACTGGAGTCAGGTGCTCAGTGTTGAACAGGGCAGCGAAGAGGATGTACGCATCGCCGTGGTCAAGAAGATGATCGAGATTATCCGCGAGCACACCCAGGACGATTTCACCTGGCAGTCGCAGCGTCTGGGCAAAACCATCACCCTCAGCGCCAAGCCGGCCGATGCGGCGGGCCTGCAGCAGTTCCTGTTGCGCGAATTTTTTCCGGATTACAGTCCACGCCGGCGCTAGCCGGGTTGCGGTCCACCTTGCCCGAACCCGACGAACACAATAGACTCTGCGCATTCCAACCCGGGCCAATAACGATGCGTATCCTGCTTGCCGAAGACGACAGTGTGCTGGCCGATGGCTTGACGCGTTCGCTGCGCCAGTCCGGGTATGCGACCGACTGCGTGCACAACGGGGTCGAAGCCGATCTGGCCTTGTCCACCCAGGATTTCGATTTGCTGATTCTCGACCTCGGCTTGCCGCGTATGTCGGGGCTGGAAGTGCTGCGCAAACTGCGCGCCCGCAATTCCCATTTACCGGTACTGATCCTGACCGCCGCCGATTCGGTCGAGCAGCGTGTCAAAGGCCTCGACCTCGGTGCCGATGACTACATGGCCAAGCCGTTTGCGCTGTCCGAACTGGAAGCACGGGTGCGCGCCCTGACCCGCCGTGGCGTCGGTGGCGGACCGACCGTGGTGCGGCACGGGCCGCTGTCCTACGATCAGGTCGGCCGCATTGCCTACCTCAACGAGCAGATGCTGGACCTGTCGGCACGCGAACTCGGCTTGCTCGAAGTGCTGCTGCAACGCACCGGCCGGCTGGTATCGAAAGAACAGCTGGTCGATCATTTGTGCGAATGGGGCGAAGAAGTCAGCAACAACGCCATCGAAGTCTACGTCCACCGCTTGCGCAAGAAGATCGAATTCGGCGGCGTGCGGATTGCGACGGTGCGCGGCCTTGGTTATTGTCTCGAAAAATATATCGACGCGCCGGCTGTGTCCTGAGATGGCGACGCGGGGATTGCCTGACCCGACGGGCCAGGCGGGCATCGACGGCAACGACGAACATATTCAGCGCTCGCTGTTCGGCGAGATCCTCGACTGGATGCTGGTACCGCTGCTGTTGCTGTGGCCGATGAGTATCGCCATTACCTATCTGGTCGCGAAATCGATTGCCAACCAGCCGTTCGACCGGGCCCTCGACGACAGCGT
>CAILRJ010000156.1 GCA_903836575.1 uncultured Burkholderiales bacterium | reverse complement strand
TTTGTGCGTTGGCGGTGCCGGCAAGGCCGGCGAGGGTCATCAGGATGACAAGGGAAAGTTTGTTCATGTGTTCTCCGTAAGCTGAATGAGTCAGTAGTGCGTGAGGAATGCCAGCGGCGCGGATAGCCGGGCCGTGGCCCAGCTCCCAGTATGACGGGCACGGCAGAGGACAGTTCCGATATTGCGCAAGTTGCGGTGCTTAATCGCTTGCGTATGTGAGGCGACTCGCTTACCCGGCGGTCATTGCCGCCGCGCGACTCAGACCAGCGGCTTTTTTCCCACCAGTTGCTTCTCGAACGCGGCATCGTTTTTTGTCATGCGACGCGGAATCTGCGGGCCGAAGGTGTTGACGAAAGCGACGAAGGCATCGAGCTCCAGCAATTCGGACAAGCGCGACGCCGGGTCAGCAGCCGGGCCAAGCAGCAGACAAAACAAGCCGGCAGAGGTACGCATCATCGCGTAATCGGGATTGCCGCTGCGCGCTTTGAGGCGTTCGACGGCGGCAGTAGCGCGGGTTGATCTCACGGAGGCTCCGGGGTGATGTGATGTGGGTACGCTATTCTGGCATAGGGCGAGCGGGAAGGTGACGCGGGGGCCTCAGCGTACTTGCAATGGCGGATCGCTTGCACGACAGTCGCTCGTATGAAAGCGATTAAATCAATTAACCGATCAACTACGAGCGCCAAACTTGGGGCGATGGTCCGGAACGCGGTGGTATGCACAGGCATCAGAATAGTCTCGAGTGTGATGTGTTCGCGGCTGACGTACCCTTTAATCAGGTGGTACCGCGTATCCGCTTCGTACATGCTCATTGTGTTCCGCGTTTTTAATCTTCTTCCGCATCCATGACAGGTGCCAGCCCTTGCGGCTGTAGGCCGGTTATCAGGCCGACCCATTTCGCCCCGCGGCCCTTCCCCGTAGATGCGATCAACCCGTCGGCCTTCATGGCACGCAAGACCAGTCGCACCATGTCGCGACTGACACCGGGGCAAGCTCCTTCGATGTCGGAAATGGAAAATGGCAGATTGCGCTTGCGTATCTCTGACCGTACCCGATCGCCTTTGGCGCCGCGCCCGCGCGCAATCGTGCCTACGCGTTCTTCGAATTCTTTATAAGCCCGCAGCAATGCACCCCAAAAGTAGTTCAGCCATGGGGCAACATTGTGAGCGCCCTCGTGCCAGCCTTGCGAACTGGTTTCCAGCGTCTCGTAATAACTCTCCTTCGATTCCTCGAAAATACGTTCCAGGCTGATGAAGCGGCCCACGGTGTAGTCGGCGTGATAGAGCAGTTGCAAAGTGAGCAGCCGAGCCATGCGGCCGTTGCCGTCCGGGAATGGGTGAACACAGAGAAAGTCGAGGATGACCAGCGGCACCAGCACCAGGGGATCCGCCAGGTGTTGATCGAGCGCAGTGCGGTAACGTGCGATGGTCTCCATCATCGCCATGGGTGTGAGATGCGCGGCTACGGGTCGAAAGCGAATGCGTGTGCTGCCGTCCGGGTGGCGTTCAATGATGTCGTTATTGGTCGCCTTCCAGTGCCCGCCAGGTTGCGGCATGTAGCGGTACAGAATGCTGTGCAACTGCAAGGTCGTACCCTCCGAGAAGGGCATCTGCTCCCCGCTTTCGTGAGTCAACCCTAACGCATCACGATAGCCGGCAACCTCTTGTTCGGAACGGCTCTTCGGCGTGGCATTTTTGAGCACCAGCGACTTGAGCCGGTGGGCTGCGACGACTACACCTTCGAGTCGATTGGAGGACTCTGTCGATTCGATCGCTGCCACTTGCCGCAGATCACTGAGCACCTCTGGCGACTGTGCAACGAAGAGCCACTGCTTGCCTCGGCACTCGCCGAGAGCGCGCAGCGTCGTCAATTGCTGCGTGTCAAAGCGAAGCTTGGCGAGGTAGTCTGGCGTTAGTGAGTGCATGGCGCGTAGGGTGGCGGAGAAATGCGGTAATTATAAATTTTATCAGGGCATTTTTCTACATAGTTACCCTATTTACTCAGTCGTTACCCCATTTGGTAAAGACCGTGGACTTAGCATCTCGATCAACCACGAGGCTCACTACACACATTAGGCAAGCCTTTCGCAAGAAGCACTACCCCGGCACCCTCCCCTCCATCAGCACCCGCGCACTACGACTCATGATCGCCTTCGCAACGCGCCACACGCCATCAACCTGACTGGCTTCCGCGCCGACCCGCAAGGTTCCGGACGGATGGCCGAAACGCACCGCGTTGCGTGCCCCGCCGCCGGCGGCCAGATTGACCAGCGTGCCCGGAATTGCTGCCGCCGTGCGGATGTTTTTCCAAAGTTGTGCCCATCATCTGGCATAGCGTGGGCGGGAAGGTGGCGAGGCGGGCCTCAGTGCACTTTGCCACTGATGGACCAGCAACTGCCGCAGCGCATCCGCAACAAGAAGAGCGGTCCGGAAAGTGGCTGCTGATGAACGCGGCGACAAATGACATCTCGACAAACTCACGCATTATGATTTCCGGAGCAAGCATCTTTCCACTCCCTATAAAAGCCACATCATCATGCGAGAAATCACGACCTTGGCTGACATCGCCACCTTGCAGGAAAACATCAGCGTCGAATGCAAGCTCGCACAAGGTCATGACGGCAAAGGTGCATTACCCAAAGACTTATGGGAAACCTATAGCGCTTTTTCCAATACATCCGGTGGTGATATTTTTTTGGTCTGAAGGAAAAAAGAAATCATCGCTTTGAATTAATCGGCGTGGAGTATCCGGAAAAAATCGTTGATGAATTCTGGAACAACCTCAACAATCCACAAAAAAAAACGTCAATATCGTTCGTGCACATCAGGTGCGCATTGTTCAGATTGACGGTAAATCGCTAATCCAGATTCATGTGCCGCGCGCGACGCGACAACAACGGCCTGTCTATATCAACGGCAATCCACTGAAAGGCACTTATCGCCGATTTCATAGCGGCGATGTGTTATAGGACGAACATGTCGTGCGGCGCATGCTGGCAGAGCAGCAGGAACAAAGCCGTGACGAACAGATTTTAAAAGGCTTTTCTCTGGACGATCTGGATAAGGAAGGCGTACAAATTTATCGCCACTTATTGTCAGCTCATAAAAACAGCCATCCCTGGCTGGGCTTGAATGATCAGGATTTTTTAACTTGTCTTGGCTGCTGGCGACATGATCGCGAAACACACGACGAGGGACTCACACTTGCTGGTTTGCTGATGTTTGGTCACCATCGTCCAATTCATGACGCATTGCCGAATTACTTTCTGGAGTATCAGGAACAGTCTGCCGACAACACGGCATCACGCTGGTTGGATCGGCTTGTTCCTGATGGGTCGTGGACAGGAAATTTACTGGATTTTTACCACCGTGTTATTCGCAAGCTTGAAGTCGATCTCAAAATACCTTTTGCGATCAGGAACAATGTGCGTCGTGATGACACGCTGATTCATCAGGCTTTGCGCGAGGCATTGATTAATTGCCTGGTGCACGCCGATTACTCGGATCGCGCCTCGATTAAAGTCGTTAAATCGACGGAAGGATTTGTGTTTCGAAATCCCGGATTGATGCGCATACCTGCTGAAATTGCCCTGGAGGGTGGCGAAAGCGATTGCCGCAATCACACCTTGCATGAACTGTTTCTACTCATCGGACTGGGCGAACGTGCTGGATCAGGAGTACCAAAAATTCGGCAAGGCTGGACAGAACAAGGGAACAGCCTGCGGTTATTTGATGCCACGGCACCTTTTGACCAGACAGTAATGGAACTAAATTGGGGGAATCCTCTGAGAGAAACTGCCCAAGAAACTGCCCAGGAAACTACCCAGGAAACTGCCCAGAAAACTACCCAAGAAACTACCCAAGAAACTGCCCGGAACAGGTTAGAGAAGGCAAGGCTAAATCAAAAGCAGCAAGAGGTTCTGGACTATTTGCGACTGCACCCTTCAGCTACCCGTCAAGAATTAAGTCGGGTGATAAGCGGCATCAGTGAGGACGGTATCAAATACACGTTAAAAGTCTTGCAGGAGCAACGAGTGATTACCCGAGTAGGTCCCAACAAGACTGGTTACTGGAAAATTAAATAGCTTTACCGAACACCAACCGAAACAACGCTGTCTCGATTGGTTCCAGGATGTCGGCAATGAGGACGGTTGCGCCACGAGTACCTATCCTTGTTACCCCGGCACCCGCACCGTCCCCTCCATCAACACCCGCGCACTGCGACTCATGATCGCCTTCGCCACGCGCCAGACACCATCGACCTGACTGGCTTCTGCGCCAACCCGCAAGGTTCCTGACGGATGGCCGAAACGCACCGCGTTGCGCGCACCGCCACCGGCGGCCAGATTGACCAGCGTGCCCGGAATCGCTGCCGCCGTGCCGATGGCTACCGCAGCAGTGCCCATCATCGCGTGATGCAACTGTCCCATCGACAGCGCGCGCACCAGCAAATCGATGTCGGCCGCCGCAACCGCTTTGCCGCTCGACGACACATACGCCGCTGGCTTCGCCACGAACGCCACTTTCGGCGTGTGCTGGCGCTTGGCGGCTTCGTCGATGTGCTGGATCAGGCCCATGCGCACGGCGCCGTAAGCGCGGATGGTTTCGAACATTGCCAGCGCCTTGGCGTCGCCATTGATTGCGCCCTGCAGTTCGGTGCCGGTATAGCCGATCGCATCCGCATTGACAAAAATGGTGGGGATGCCGGCATTGATCATCGTCACCGTGAAGGTGCCGACGCCGGGCACCTCCAGTTGATCGACCACGTTCCCGGTCGGGAACATCGCGCCGCCTGCGCCTTCTTCATCGGCGGCCGGGTCCATGAATTCGAGCTGCACTTCGGCTGCCGGAAAGGTCACGCCATCAAGTTCGAAGTCACCGGTTTCCTGCACTTCACCATTGGTGATCGGCACATGCGCAATGATGCTCTTGCCAATATTGGCTTGCCAGATGCGGACGATGGCAATGCCGTCTTTCGGCACACGACTCGCGTGCACCAGTCCGCTGCTGATCGCGAACGCACCGACGGCGGCTGACAGGTTGCCGCAGTTACCGCTCCAGTCGACGAAGGCCTTGTCGATGGCGACCTGACCGAACAGATAATCGACATCATGTTCGGGTTTACTGCTCTTGGACAGGATGACGGTCTTGCTGGTGCTGGACGTGGCCGCACCCATGCCGTCGATCTGCTTGCCGTAGGGGTCGGGACTGCCAATGACGCGCATGAGCAGCGCATCGCGTGCCGCGCCCGGGACCTGGGCGGCTACCGGTAAATCCTGAAGGCGGAAGAACACGCCTTTGCTGGTACCGCCGCGCATGTAAGTGGCGGGAATTTTTATCTGGGGTGCATGAAACATAAATGGTTCTCCTGAAAAAGTAACGGGGTGGCACAGCGCTGTGCCACCCCGCGAGGCTGATGCTCAGTAAGCATGATCAGCGCAAATTATGCCGCTTTGGTCGATTCAAGGAAGTCCTGCGCAAAGCGCTGCAACACGCCGCCTGCTTCATAAATCGCGACTTCTTCGCCGGTATCGAGACGACAAGTCACCGGTACCTCAACCCGTTCGCCGTTCTTGCGCGTAATCACCAGCGTCATCGTGCTGCGCGGCGTACGTTCACCGATGACATCGAAGGTTTCGGTGCCATCGATGCCGAGCGTCAGGCGGTTCACGCCAGCCTTGAACTCCAGCGGCAACACACCCATGCCGACCAGATTGGTCCGGTGAATCCGCTCGAAGCCTTCGGCGGCAATCGCTTCCACACCGGCCAGCCGCACGCCCTTGGCAGCCCAGTCGCGCGACGAACCCTGACCGTAATCAGCGCCGGCAATGATGATCAGCGGCTGCTTGCGTTCCATGTAGGTTTCGATCGCTTCCCACATGCGGGTGACCTGGCCTTCGGGTTCGATGCGGGCCAGCGAACCGGCCTTGACCTTGCCGTTTTCGAGCACCATTTCATTTTTCAACGTCGGATTGGCAAAGGTCGCACGCTGCGCCGTCAGGTGATCACCGCGATGCGTCGCATATGAATTGAAGTCAACTTCCGGCAAGCCCATTTTTGCCAGATACGCACCGGCTGCGCTGTCGAGCATGATCGCGTTCGATGGCGACAAATGGTCGGTCGTGATGTTGTCACCGAGGACCGCCAGCGGACGCATGCCGGTCAGTGTTCGCACGCCAGCCAGCGCGCCTTCCCAATACGGCGGACGGCGGATATAGGTAGTGGTCGGCCGCCAGTCATACAGCGGACTGACCTTCACGCCATCATCGGCCTGACGCGCAAACATCGGCGTGTAGACCTTGCGGAACTGTTCCGGCTTGACGCTGGCAGCGACGATGGCGTCGATCTCTTCATCGAGCGGCCAGATGTCGGCCAGCAGTACCGGCTTGCCTTCCTGATCCAGACCGAGCACGTCTTTTTCGATATCAAAACGGATGGTCCCGGCAATCGCATACGCCACCACCAGTGGCGGCGACGCCAGGAATGCCTGCTTCGCATACGGATGAATCCGGCCGTCAAAATTGCGGTTACCCGACAGCACGGCCGTGGCGTACAAATCGCGTGCAATCAACTCTTCCTGAATCACCGGATCGAGCGCGCCGCTCATGCCGTTGCAAGTCGTGCAGGCAAAAGCCACGACGCCGAAGCCGAGGGTTTCCAGTTCAGGCAACAGCTTGGCCTCTTCCAGATACAACGCGACGGTTTTCGAGCCGGGGGCCAGCGAACTTTTTACCCACGGCTTGCGGGTCAGGCCGCGCCGGTTGGCATTGCGCGCCAGCAGACCGGCGGCAATCATGTTGCGCGGATTGCTGGTGTTGGTGCAACTGGTGATGGCAGCGATGATGACAGCGCCATCCGGCATCAGGCCCTCCTCGTTCTCGACCTTGCCGGCGATACCGCGTGCGGCCAGTTCCGAAGTCGGTACCCGCTTGTGCGGATTGGATGGACCGGCCATGTTGCGCACGACGGTGCTGAGGTCAAAGCGCAGTACGCGTTCGTACTTCGCCTCGGTCAGCGTATCGGCCCACAAGCCGGTTTCGCGCGCATAGATTTCGACCAGCTTGACCAGTTCGTCATCGCGACCGGTCAGCTTCAGATAGGTGATGGTTTGCGCATCAATGTAAAACATCGCCGCGGTCGAACCATATTCCGGTGCCATGTTCGAAATTGTCGCGCGGTCACCCAGCGTCAGATGGGCCGCACCGGCACCGAAAAATTCGAGGTAGGACGACACGACCTTGGAGTTACGCAAAAACTCGGTCAGTGCCAGCACCGTATCGGTCGCCGTGATGCCGGGCTGTGGTTTGCCGGTCAGTTCGACGCCGATGATATCCGGCAAACGCATGTACGAGGCACGCCCCAGCATCACGCTTTCGGCTTCGAGCCCGCCGACGCCAATGGCCAGCACGCCCAGAGCATCGACCATCGGGGTATGCGAATCGGTACCGACCAGCGTGTCCGGAAAGGCCACGTTATCTTTAACCTGCACGACCGGACTCATGCTTTCGAGATTGATCTGATGCAGGATGCCGTTACCCGACGGGATCACGTCGACGTTCTTGAACGCCTTCTTGGTCCAGTCGATGAAGTGAAAACGGTCGTCGTTACGACGGTCTTCGACGGCGCGGTTCTTTTCGAACGCATCCTTGTCGAAACCGGCAAATTCCACCGCCAGCGAATGGTCGACTACCAGCTGGGTCGGCACCACCGGATTGACCAGCGCAGGGTCGCCGCCTTCGGCAGCAATCGCATCGCGCAGACCGGCCAGGTCGACCAACGCGGTCTGGCCAAGGATGTCATGGCAGACCACGCGGGCCGGGTACCACGGAAAATCCAGGTCCTGCTTGCGCTCGATGAGTTGCAACAGCGACGCCTCGAGCGTCGCCGGATCGCAGCGACGCACCAGATTTTCGGCCAGCACGCGCGAGGTGTAGGGCAGGCCGGCGTAAGCGCCGGGTGTGATGGCATCGACCGCCGCGCGGGTGTCAAAGTAATCGAGCGTGGTGCCCGGCAGAGATTTTCGGTATTCGCTATTCATGGCGTCCTAAAAAAATGGTGTGGAAGCACTAATTCGTTCTTGCTTGCGCTTATTTACGCTTGCTGATCGGCACAAAAGCCAGATCATCGGGGCCGACATAGTTGGCGCTCGGGCGAATGATCTTGTTGTCGATGCGTTGCTCGATGATATGCGCGGCCCAGCCCGAGGTCCGTGCGATGACGAACAATGGCGTGAACATCGCAGTCGGCACACCCATCATGTGATAAGACACAGCCGAGAACCAGTCGAGGTTAGGGAACATCCGCTTGGCATCCCACATCACGGTTTCGAGACGTTCGGCGATGTCGAACATCTTGGTCGAGCCTTCTTCGATCGACAGCGCGCGGGCGACATCCTTGATGACCTTGTTGCGCGGGTCCGAGACGGTATAGACCGGATGGCCGAAACCGATCACGACTTCCTTGTGGTCGACGCGGCGACGGATGTCGGCTTCGGCTTCATCGGGATTGTCGTAGCGCTTCTGGATTTCGAACGCGACTTCATTGGCACCGCCATGCTTGGGTCCGCGCAACGCACCGATGCCGCCGGTGATCGCGGAGAACATGTCCGAACCCGTACCGGCGACGACGCGGGCAGCGAAGGTCGAGGCATTGAATTCGTGTTCGGCGTACAGGATCAGCGAGGTGTGCATCGCTTTTTCCCGTGCTTCGGACGGCTTCTTGCCGTGCAGCAGATGCAGGAAATGCGCGCCTATGGATTCGTCTTCGGTCTGTGTTTCGATGCGTTTGCCATTGCTGCTGTAGTGATACCAGTACAGCAGCATCGAACCCAGCGAGGCCATCAAGCGGTCCGCGATATCGCGTGCGCCGGGGGTGTTGTGGTCGTCTTTTTCCGGCAGGATGCAGCCCATCGCCGACACGCCGGTGCGCATCACATCCATTGGATGCGACGACGCCGGCAGCGCTTCGAGCACCACTTTCACATTGGCAGGCAAGCCGCGCAAAGCTTTCAGTTTGGTTTTGTAGGCATGCAGTTCGGCGCTGGTCGGCAATTTGCCGTGCACCAGCAAATGGGCGATCTCTTCGAATTCGCAGGTGTCGGCGATATCGAGAATGTCGTAGCCGCGATAGTGCAGGTCATTGCCGGTCTTGCCGACGGTGCATAGCGCAGTATTGCCGGCGGTAACGCCGGACAGCGCGACGGATTTTTTCGGCTTGAAAGCAGGTACGGATTCGGTCATGGTGTGTCTCTCTTTTTTGAATTGTGTGGCGATTACTTTTTGGCGTTCTGTGCCGCGAACAGCGCATCGAGCTTGTCTTCGTACGAGTAATAATCGATGCGGTCGTAGAGTTCCTTGCGGGTCTGCATCGTGTCAACCACCGCTTGCTGCGAGCCATCGCGACGGATCGCGGTGTAGACGTTTTCGGCGGCCTTGTTCATCGCGCGAAAAGCCGACAGCGGATACAGCACCAGGCCGACATCAGCCGCCTTGAGTTCATCCAC
>CAILRJ010000155.1 GCA_903836575.1 uncultured Burkholderiales bacterium | reverse complement strand
CACGAGGTCGCCGCGCAGTTTGAGGAAGAACGGCGTGCTCGCCATGGAGGTCAGGATCGCCACGCGTGCCGCTTCGTCGGGGATGTCGGCATAGGGTCGCGTGCTGGCCTTGTCGGCCGCGGCAACGCCGTCGACCAGCAGCGTGCGCAGTGCCGCGTCGCTCTTGACCTGATCGCCGTAGATCGCGACGGCCTTCGCATATAACGCATCGTCGAAACGGTCGTGCGGGAAAATATCGCGTGCCATTTTGGTCAGCGTCGCGAACACGCTAGCGCCGAGCACCGCTTCGGCAGCAGCCTGGTTCGATACGAATAGCGCGGGGATGCCGGTGGCGACGCCGGCCACGGAGCCGGCCGAGGCAATCTGCAGGAAGCGACGGCGTTTTGGTTGTTCCGGGTAGTCCATGGTTGTCTCCATTTATCGTTGTTATCCAGAAAGGGTCATGCGCATTTTTTAGTGTGTTAGCGGTAATGCCCCCATTCCTGCAGCACTTCGATCTTGTAACCATCCGGATCGAGTACGAAGAAAAAGCGCGCGAGCAGGGTGTCGCCATCTTTGAATTCCTTGATCGGCAAGGGCGCGTACTGCATCGCTGACAGCTTGTCGTGCATTGCCTGCAGGTCATCAGTGACGAAGGCGATATGGCCGTAGCCGTCACCGTGCGTATAGGGTTCGGTGCGCTCGCGGTTGTGCGTCAGTTCGAGTTCGAATTCACTCTCGGGATTGCGCAGATAGATCAGCGAAAAATCCGGGTAGTCGAGCCGGTGCGTGACAGCGAAGCCGAAGCCGTCGCCATAGAACTGTAGCGAGCGATCCGGGTCGAGGACACGGATCATGGTGTGAATGATTTTTAGCATGGCGGGTTCCTGGTAAGAGGGCGAAGGTCATTATTGACCTGCGCAGCGCCGGCGGGGTAGCAGCGCAATACTACTTGCGCAGATTGTCCGGCAGCACAAGCGGCAGCATCAGTTCATTGCGGCGCATGAACCAGGGCGTCCAGGGCGGGTCGTAGCGCGCCAGTGTCGCCGGGCCGGTGGCCGATAACTGGCGGCGCGTCACGAAGGCCTCGAGCTCGGCGGTTTTCTGCACGATGCTGTCCTCGCCGGCCAATCCGGAAAAGCGGATGACGGCCACGCGTGTGGCGGGCAAGAGCCGCAAGCGCACTTGCGGATTATCCGGTACCGGCAAACTCTCCAGCGTGTAGGCCGCCGGCATCATGAAGCGGATCGTCCACTGGTTGCCTTGCGCGGTCTGTGTCACGGGTGCGGTCATCGGGATCGCGACGCTGCTGCTATTTTCCTGCAAGACCGGTGCCGTCATCGCGATGCGTTGCTGGCGGGTGTTGCCGCCAAAAATATAGCCGGCCAGCAGCTTGAATCCGCTACTCACGGCGTCGCTGCGCGTGCCGCTGACGGTGACTTCGGCGGCGATCAGTGCCGGATAGTCGCGGACCTCAAATGATTCTTCCTTGATCGATACGGTGTGTGCGGGTTCTTCGGTTGCCATGGCATTTCCTCCTGAAAAAAAGACGCCGAGTATGAGCAGCAGGCGGGTGAGTGAACGAGCAAGCGGACGGGTCATAAGGCGGCGTTCCCGGTGAAGTGGATGTGATAACGAACATCGAGCATAAGCGTAACTGCGACCGGCTGCACAACCGGCGACCCTCGCCTACCCCATTCCCCTGTTTTTGATCTGCATCATTTTTTTACCCCGCTGCAGAACCTACACTCGGCGCAAGCAAACAACCACCAATGAAAGCAGAGACCATGAACCCATCAGTAGCAGTCGTCCTTGCCGTCAGTGCCCTCGGACTTTTTTCCACTCCGGTAATGGCCCAGCAGCAAAGCCCATGGCAAGTGCGGGCACGGGTCATCAATCTGGCTCCGGCTGATAATTCCGATCCGGTCGGCGGTGCCGGTGCTCCCGACCGGTTGTCGGTCTCCAGAAAAACCATTCCCGAAGTCGATAT
>CAILRJ010000154.1 GCA_903836575.1 uncultured Burkholderiales bacterium | reverse complement strand
GTGTACGAACAGATCCGAGCTATCCGCCAGGTGCTGCCGTGGAGCCCCGATTTGCAGGCACTGGTGGCGATGGGACGCGACGCGGCCACCCGCATCATTTCGTTTACCGTGACGGAAGCCGGGTATTACCTCGATGCGCATCAGCAGCTTGACCTCAGCGTTGCGGATCTGCGTAGTGATGTCCAGGACGGCACGATGCGCACCATTTACGGCACGATCTGCAGCATTTTGCGGGCCCGTCATGCCGATAATGCCGGTGCCGTCACGCTGCTGTGTTGCGATAACATCCGCAGTAACGGCGACCATTTTCGCGCCGGCCTGCGGCATTTTTTGCGCTTGCGTCACGAGCTGCCACTGCTCGCCTGGGTCGAGACCAATACCAGTTGTCCGAATGCGATGGTGGACCGCATCACACCGCGCGTGCCGGCCGAAACCGCCGCGCGCGTCAAGGCGGCCACCGGCATCGACGATGACTGCGCCGTCATGGCAGAAGACTTTTGCCAGTGGGTCATCGAAGATCATTTTTGTCATGGCCGGCCTGCATGGGAGCAGGTTGGTGTCGAGATGGTGGACTCGGTACTGCCCTACGAAGAAGCCAAAATACGCATCCTCAACGCCAGCCATAGTTGTGTCGCCTGGGCCGGTGCGATGGCGGGTTTGCAGTTCATCGACGAAGCCACCAGCGACCCGGTGATCCGGCAACTGGCCTGGAATTACGTCACCGACGACGTCATCCCCTGTCTCAGTCCGAGCCCGGTGGACTTGCCGCGTTATCGCGACACGGTACTCGAACGTTTCCGCAATCCGTTCATCAAGGACACCATCGGGCGGGTCGCCGCCGATGGATTTTCTAAAATCCCCGGCTTCATTGCACCGACCATTGCCGAGCGTATTGCGAGCGGCTGCAGCTTTGCCTCCACCGCCGTGCTGCCGGCGCTATTCCTGCATTTTCTGCGCACTCGCGCGGCCGGCAAGCTGGCCTTCGTCTATCAGGACCAGGCGCTCGACGAAACGCAGGTGGCACTGATGCTGGCCGCACCCGACGTGGTGCAAGCGTTCTGCGCTAACACGATGTTGTGGGGAGGGCTGGCTGGCAATGCAATCCTCGAAGACGGTATTCGCCGCGCGTATGTGCGGCTCGATCAAACCACCAAGGAATCCTGATGACCGAACTCTCCCGACTGAACAACCAGCATGCGCTGTTGACCGGTGCCGGTGGTGGTATCGGACTGGCTGTCGCGGCAGCCTATCTGGCCGAAGGCGCACGTTGCACAGTGGCCGACCTGTCTGCCCGTGCGCCAGTCGACGTCGTGGCACTGATGCGGCGTTTTCCTGGCCGGCTGCAGTATATTGCAGCCGATGTCACGCAAGGCGCCTCGGTCGATGCGCTGATCGAAACGGCTACCGCAGCGTTTGGCCCGGTGCAGGTGCTGTTCAATAATGCCGCCGTGTTCGACATGGCACCGCTGCTGGAGTCCGACGAAGCGATGTACGACAAGCTCTTTGCCGTCAATGTCAAAGGCATGTTTTTCATGATGCAGAAAGTGCTGGCGCACATGGTGCGCCTCGGCACCCGTGGTACGGTGATCAACATGGCATCGCAAGCCGGCCGGCGCGGTGAAGCACTGGTCGCGCATTATTGTGCGACCAAGGCGGCCGTGATCAGTTACACGCAATCGGCGGCACTGGCGATGGCGCCGTCGGGTATCCGGGTCAATGCGATTGCCCCGGGCGTGGTCGATACGCCGATGTGGTCACAGGTCGACGCGCTGTTCGCGCGTCACGAGCAGCTGGCGCCCGGGGCCAAAAAAATTGCCGTCGGTCTGGCCGTGCCGCTCGGACGCATGGGCCATCCCGATGAAATTGCCGGTGCGGCGGTTTTTCTGGCGTGTGCCGAGTCGGCCTACATCACGGCGCAGACGCTCAATGTCGACGGTGGTAACGTCATGAGCTAATGGCAGCGCCATTTTCCATTGACGAACTTTTGCATCATCCATCAGGACACCACATTGACTACCAAAATCGCGGTTCGTCCGCCGGAACTGGAGTATTACGAATTCAATGAATTCCTGCGCTTTCTGGCGCACGGCGTTCCCGATCCGCTGATCCGCTGGCATTACCACGATGCCTATGAACTGCACTTCATCATCCGCAGCAGCGGCAAGATTTTTGTCGGCGATTACATCGGTGATTTCGCACCCGGCAATCTGGTGCTGACCGGACCGCGTTTGCCGCACAACTGGGTGTCGACCGATCTGCCGGTCGAGGGCATTGCCGCGCGCGATATGGCAATCCAGTTCGGCCATGCTCCGCTCGAGCAGGCTGCCAAGACCATTCCCGAACTGCGCGAGGTCATGCATCTGCTCGACCGCGCCCGTTATGGCATCGAATTTTTTGAACTGAGCGAGCAGGCCGAGCAAGCGTTTTACCGGGTCCGTGATGCCAGCGGCATCGAGCGCTTCACGCTGTTCCTGGGCTTGCTGGGGATGCTGGCCAAGAGCACGACGTACCGTCTGCTGTCGAATGCGCAGATGCAGTCATTTGATGACGATGCGTCGATGGCGCAAATTAATACGGTGCTGAACTACATCACTGAAAATTTTAATGCGCCGATTTCAGCCGAGCAGCTGGCCAGCCAGATGGCCTTGTCGCCGACGCAATTTTCACGTTTTTTTCGCAAGGCTACCGGCAATAGTTTTACCGATTTCGTCAACCAGATGCGCATCAACAAGGCCTGTCAGTTGCTGATGAATACCGATCGCTACGTCACCAATATTTGCTACGACGTCGGCTTCAACAATGTGGCGAACTTCAATCGCCGTTTCCTCGATATCAAAGGCGTTACGCCGAAAGCGTTCCGGGTGCAAGCGCAGGGCCGCTTCGGTCATGCATCGCCGGGTCACCCTCCGGCATCCTCACAGGAGACCGGTACATGACTTATCTGGGAATTGATCTTGGTACGTCGGAAGTCAAAGCGATTCTGGTGGATGACGCGCAGCAGATTCTCGCCAGTCATCGTATCGCTCTGACGATCTCGACACTGCATCCGCATTGGTCCGAGCAGGATCCGGAGGCCTGGTGGCAAGCCACACTCGCGGCAATTTCGCAGTTACGTGCACAGCAGCCAGTGGCGTTCGCGGCGCTGCGCGGAATCGGCGTAGCGGGTCAGATGCATGGTGCCGTTTTGCTGGATGTGCATGGCCGGGTACTCCGCCCGGCCATCTTGTGGAATGACACCCGGGCTGCTGTCGAATGCCGTGAACTGGAACTGCTGATGCCGCAAAGCCGGCACATCACCGGCAACCTGGCGATGCCGGGCTTCACCGCACCCAAACTGCTGTGGCTGAAAAAACATGAACCGGACCTCTTTGCGCGAATCCACATGGTGTTGCTGCCGAAGGATTATCTGAACTTCCGGCTCACCGGTGAATTTGTCTCGGAGATGTCGGACGCGGCCGGCACCTTGTGGCTTGACGTTGCGCAGCGCGACTGGTCCGAGCCGATGCTGGCGGCGACCGGCTTGCAACGCAAGCAGATGCCACATCTGGTCGAAGGCAACCAGGCCGGCGGCCAATTGCGCGGCAGTTTGCGCAATGATTGGGGCATCGCACAGCGGGTACTGGTGGCCGGCGGCGCTGGTGATAATGCGGCGACCGCCATTGGCATTGGCGCGATTGCGGCCGGCGATGCCTTCCTGTCATTGGGCACGTCGGGAGTACTGTTTGCCGGCAATGAGCGTTACTTGCCCAATCCGGATCAGGCGGTGCATGCGTTCTGCCATTGCCTGCCGCAGCGCTGGCATCAGATGAGCGTGATTCTTTCTGCCGCGGCCAGTCTGGCCTGGCTCGGCCGGATCACGCAAACGGCGGATACCGCAGAGTTGTCGCAGTTGGCAGCAACTGCCGATCCGGTACAAGCACCGATCTTCCTGCCTTACCTCAATGGCGAACGCACTCCACACAACAATGCGCAAGCCAGCGGTGTGTTCTTTGGATTGCGCGGTAACACCGACCGCGCGGCGCTGGCTTACAGCGTGATGGAAGCGGTCGCCTTTGCGATGGCCGACGGCGCTACGGCACTGCGCTCTACCGGCACCGTCATCACCGAGGCATCGTTTGTCGGCGGTGGTTCGCGCAGTCGTTACTGGGCCGAACTCATTGCCTCGGCGACCGGCATTGCACTGCGGCGACATCCGGATGGCGAGGTCGGTGCCGCTTTTGGTGCCGCCCGGCTGGCACGCATGGCAGTGACCGGCGAATCGCCCGATAACATCTGCAGCCAGCCGGCCTTGCTCGAAACGGTCTTGCCGGTTGCCGCCATGCAAGCGGTGTTGCCGCAGCGGCTGGCGCGTTACCGGCGACTATATGGAGCGTTGGAAACTGAATTTGCAGCGGCATAGTACCGTCGAAGGCAGTGCGGTTTGCGCCTGTCAATGCGGTGCTGCGCTCAGGTATGCGCCTTCAGCAGCACGACCAGCGCACCACTGCCGCCGTCGGATGCCTTGGCCTGACAAAAAGCGATGACTTCGTCTTTTTGTACCAGCCAGTTGCGCACCTTACCTTTGAGTACCGGCTGTTTATTGATCGAGCCCAGTCCCTTGCCGTGGATGATGCGCACGCAGCGCAAGCCACGCCGGCAGACCGCGTGCAAATACTCGGACAACGCTTCGCGTGCCTCGTCAGTGCGCATGCCGTGCAAATCAAGCTGACTCTGGATGACCCAATGGCCGCGCCGCAACTTGCGGACGGTGTCGGCGGTGATGCTGCTGCGGGCATAGCTGAGCTCGGCGTCGGTGTCGAGCAGGGTTTCGATGCTGAAGTCGTCCGACAGCGATTCGGCCAGAGCGGCCTGTTCGTCCGCCAGATGCTGACGGGCGATCGGATCGGGACGCTGCGGTTGTAGCAGGAATTTTTCGGGGATAGTCAGTGGCGCGACCTGACCAATACTGTGGCGAAACAGGTCGGCTTCAATGGCGGCCAGTCTGGCGCGCGCTTGCCGTTCGACTTCAGCGGCGGCGCGCGCCTCCTGCTGCACCTTGAGTTGCTGGCGCAGCAGGGTCAGGGAGGCAAAATCCTTGAGCGGTGCAGACATGGCGAAATGACAAACCGGGGTTGAGGATTAGTCGTTCAATGTTTCAAGGTAGCGCTGGGCATCGAGTGCTGCCATGCAGCCCGTACCAGAGCTGGTGATGGCCTGGCGATACACATGATCCTGCACGTCACCGGCCGCAAACACGCCAGGCAGATTAGTGGCAGTAGCCATGCCTTCGAGTCCGGTTTTCGTGCTGATGTAACCGTTCTTCATCGTCAATTGGCCTTCGAACAGACTGGTGTTCGGTTTGTGGCCGATGGCGATAAAGATGCCGTGGACAGGGATGTCAGTGAGGCTGTTGTCGATGGCCGACTTGATGCGCAGGCCGGTGACGCCGCTGTCGTCGCCGAGCACTTCATCGAGCGAGCTGTTCCATTTGATGTCGACCTTGCCTTCGGCAACCTTGGCCATCAGGCGATCGACCAGGATGGCTTCGGCGCGGAACTTGTCGCGGCGATGGATCACGGTGACCTTGGAGGCAATGTTCGACAGGTACAGTGCTTCTTCGACGGCGGTGTTGCCGCCACCGATGACGGCGACTTCCTGACCGCGGTAAAAGAAACCATCGCAGGTGGCGCAGGCGGACACGCCTTTGCCCATGAAGGCCGCTTCGGACGGGATGCCGAGGTATTGTGCCGAGGCACCGGTGGAGATGATCAGGGCGTCGCAGGTATATTCACCGGAGTCACCGACCAGCCGGATCGGCTTTTCGGTCAGGTGTGCCGTATGAATATGGTCGAAAATGACTTCGGTCTTGAAGCGCTCGGCGTGTTGCAGCAGCCGCTGCATCAGTTCCGGACCTTGCACGCCCATTGGATCGCCAGGCCAGTTTTCGACATCCGTGGTGGTCATTAATTGACCGCCTTGTTCCATGCCGGTAATCAGGACCGGGTTGAGGTTGGCGCGTGCAGCGTAGACTGCGGCGCTGTAGCCGGCAGGACCGGAACCAAGGATGAGGACATGTGCATGTTTGACTGTGGTCATGGAATTTTATCGATCGAAAAGAGAAGTTTCGGACTGCGCGACGTGGCAGCGTCTGTCAGGCTTATATAATGGCGATACGCGAAAATACAATCTCGCTGCGATGACAACGACCCCAAGAGTGCCATGCAGCGTGCGTTTAATCGAGATTATAGACGAACATGACGATCTGGATTTACCGTGGCGCAACACCGGAATTCAACTCGGCGTGCCGTTATTCCTTGCCAAAAAGTAGTCAGGATTTATGAGCAAACCAAGCCAGGCCTATACCCGCAGCACGACTCCCCGTAACACGCAGCCCTTGCCCAGCCGGCTGGTACGCCTGCTGTCCGAAGCACGCTGGCTGGTACTTAGCGCAATCGGCGTCTATCTGTTGCTGATCTTGTTGTCGTATTCGAGCACCGATCCGGGTTGGTCACAATCGAATGCGGTACCCAATCTGCATAACTGGGGAGGTCCGATCGGCGCCTGGACTTCCGACCTGCTGCTCTACATTTTCGGGCTGTCGGCCTGGTGGTGGTGTGTGTTGCTGTTGCGCCTGGTAATGAGCGGGTATCGTCGGCTCTCGCGTAAATATTTGCTGCAAAAAGAACCTGAACCAGTCTATCGCCATGACAGCCTGATCCGTGGTGCCGGCTTTGCCTTGCTGCTGGCGGGCAGCGTTGCGATCGAACACTTGCGTCTGTATTCGTTTCGCGCAGCATTGCCGCACGGGCACGGCGGCGTGTTGGGCGAACTGATCGGCGGGGGCGCGCAACACGCATTCGGTTTCACCGGTGCGACCTTATTCTTGCTGTTGCTCTTCGGGCTGGGTTTTAGCCTGTTCTTCCAGTTGTCGTGGCTGGCTGTGGCCGAGCGCATCGGCACGGGTATCGAAATGCTGATCGGCAGTGCGCGCAACCTGGTTACCGCCTACGAAGATCGCAAGGTCGGGCAGGTTGCCGTGGTCAAGCGTGAGACGGTGGTGGTGCAGGAGCGCACCCGTGTCGTCGATGCGCCGCCGGTGCGGATTGAACCGCAGGTGGTCGCGATACCACGTTCGGAGCGGGCTGAAAAAGAACGCCAGGTGTCGCTGTTCGTTGACCATCCCGATTCCAATCTGCCGCCGATTTCGCTGCTCGATGATGCGCCGCCCGCGCAGGTTACGGTCAGTATCGAGACGCTGGAATTCACCAGTCGCCTGATCGAAAAGAAGCTGTCCGATTTTGGCGTTGTTGCGAAAGTCGTCGCTGCCCATCCGGGTCCGGTCATTACACGCTATGAGATCGAGCCGGCCACCGGCGTCAAGGGCAGCCAGATCGTCGGGCTGGCGCGCGATCTGGCACGTTCGCTGTCACTGACCTCGATTCGCGTGGTCGAGACCATTCCCGGCAAAAATTATATGGGGCTTGAGTTGCCAAATCCGAAACGGCAAATCGTGCGCCTGACCGAAATTATCAGTTCGAAGGTCTACAACGATGGGGTTTCCAGCCTGACGATTGCGCTGGGCAAGGATATCGCCGGTAACCCGGTCGTGGCCGACCTCGCCAAGATGCCGCATCTGCTGGTCGCCGGCACCACCGGTTCCGGCAAATCAGTGGGGATCAATGCCACCATTCTGTCGCTGCTTTATAAGTCCGATCCGAACCAGGTGCGCCTGATCCTGATCGATCCGAAGATGCTGGAGTTGTCGATCTACGAAGGGATTCCGCACTTGCTGGCGCCGGTCGTGACCGACATGCGCCAGGCCGGCCATGCGTTGAACTGGGCGGTCGGCGAAATGGAACGGCGTTACAAGC
>CAILRJ010000153.1 GCA_903836575.1 uncultured Burkholderiales bacterium | reverse complement strand
ATTCCCGTCACGGGACACTCAACTTTATTAATGACCATGCACTTATCTGAACTCAAGGCGCTTCACGTCTCCGCCCTGCTCGAAATGGCCATCGGCCTCGATATCGACAACGCCGCCCGCTTGCGCAAACAGGAATTGATGTTCGCGATTCTCAAGAAACGCGCGAAAACCGGCGAACAAATTTTTGGTGATGGCGCCCTGGAAGTGCTGCCTGACGGCTTCGGCTTCCTGCGCTCGCCCGATGCGAGCTATATGGCATCGACCGACGACATTTACATCTCGCCTTCGCAAATCCGTCGCTTCAATTTACATACCGGCGATTCGATCGAAGGCGAAGTGCGCACCCCGAAGGATGGCGAACGCTACTTCGCACTGGTGAAAGTCGACAAGGTCAACGGCGAATCGCCGGAAGCCTCGAAGCATCGCATCCTGTTTGAAAACCTCACGCCATTGCATCCGAACCAGCCATTGCGCCTCGAGCGCGAAATGAATGGCCAGGAAAACATCACCGGCCGCATCATCGACCTGATCGCCCCGATCGGCAAAGGCCAGCGCGGCTTGCTGGTGGCGTCACCGAAATCCGGTAAATCAGTCATCTTGCAGCACATGGCGCACGCGATCACCGCGAACCATCCCGACTGCACGCTGATCGTGTTGCTGATCGACGAACGGCCGGAAGAAGTGACCGAGATGCAGCGTTCGGTACGCGGCGAAGTCGTCGCCTCGACCTTTGACGAGCCAGCCACCCGCCACGTGCAGGTCGCCGAAATGGTGCTCGAAAAAGCCAAGCGCCTGGTCGAAATGAAAAAAGACGTGGTGATCCTGCTCGATTCGATCACCCGCCTGGCCCGTGCCTACAACACAGTGATCCCGGCCTCCGGCAAAGTCCTCACCGGTGGTGTCGATGCCAATGCGTTGCAGCGTCCGAAGCGTTTCTTTGGTGCCGCCCGCAATATCGAAGAAGGCGGTTCGCTGACCATCATCGCGACCGCACTGATCGAAACCGGCAGCCGCATGGATGACGTGATTTTTGAAGAATTCAAAGGTACCGGCAACATGGAAGTCCACCTCGAGCGCCGTCTGGCCGAGAAGCGCGTCTATCCTGCCATCAACCTCAACAAGTCCGGCACCCGCCGCGAAGAATTGCTGATCAAGCCGGACCAATTGCAAAAAATCTGGGTCTTGCGCAAGCTGCTCTACAGCATGGACGAAATCGAAGCGATGGAATTCATCCTCGACAAGATGAAGGCGACCAAGAACAACGCCGAATTCTTTGACATGATGCGACGCGGGAATTCCTGAGACCCAGATAGAAGCGCATGGAAGATAGTTGTCGTGGACTCACGCATTTTGTCGCGCCACGACACACCAGCACGCATTTATCCTGTACACTGCGCGCTCCATTTAACGGCAAGTGATCATCAATCGGGTCAAGAAGCAGAACGACCGACGAAGTGGCGATTGGCTACCAAAATTTAACTACCGAGGCTCCAAATGAAAGCAGGCATTCACCCTAATTATCGCGAAGTACTGGTCCACGACCTGTCATGCGACTTCAAATTCATCACCCGTTCGACCGTTCAGACCCGTGAAATGGCTGAGTTCGAAGGCAAGCAATACCCATTGGTAAAGATCGAAGTCTCGTCGGAATCGCATCCTTTCTACACCGGCAAACACAAGATCGTCGACACGGCAGGCCGCGTTGACAAATTCCGCAAGAAATTTGGTGTTGTTGGTTCCCGCACCCAGATCGCCCAGGACTAATCAGCCCTGGCTCGATAAAAAGGCAGCTTCGGCTGCCTTTTTGTTTAATGCTAGATATGAAGTCTTCTTTTGCTGCACAATAACGCCGACCAGACCTTCGGCTCCATGCCCACCGCCACACCTTGATGAAGCCAGTCCGCCTTCCTGCCTCCGCCACCCACGCGCTTCCGCGCATGGCGCTGTTTGCCTTGTGTATCCTCTACATCCTGCCAGGCCTGATCGGTCGCGATCCGTGGAAGACCGACGATGCGACCGGCTTCGGCATCATGTGGACGATGGCGCATGGCGGCATCGCTGATTGGCTGTGGCCCAATATTGTCGGGCTCGCCACACCAGAAAAAGGCCCGCTGGCGTTCTGGTTAGGTGCGATCTGCATCAAATTGTTCGGCTGGCTGGTCGGTGATGCTTTGGCCGCCCGCGCGGCCACGGTCGGCTTCTTCCTGCTGGGTTCGATATCGGTCTGGCAAACGACGTATCTGCTCGGACGTCGACCCGAGACCCAGCCACTGCAACTGGCCTTCGGTGGTCAACCCGAACCGCGCGAGTACGGCCGCACCCTGGCGGATGGAGCGCTGCTGATTTATCTGGGCTGCCTGGGCCTACTGCTGCATAGCCATGAAACCAGCGCCGAAGCACTTTACGTAGCCCTCACCGGTACCACGCTGTACGCCGTCGCGCGCTTGTTCAACCGCCCGTCATTGCGCACGGCGCTGGTAGCCGGACTGGTGTTCGGCTTGCTCGCGCTGACGCGCGGATGGGTCATGCCGGCCGGCCTGTTTATCGGTTTCACGCTGCTGGCCGGCTGGCGTCAGCCGGCACTGCTGCGCTGGCTGCTGCTGTTATCGTTGCCACTGGCACTGTTTGTCACTGCCAGCTGGCCAGTACTGACTAATATTCTGCAACCTTACGATGGCACGCCGGCTTCGGCCTGGATGTCGTGGAATCTGGGTCAATTAGCGCTTCCTTCGGCCGCCGGACTGAAATATTTCTTCCGTTACAGCATCTGGTTTGCCTGGCCTGCGTGGCCATTTGCCGGTTGGGCCGTGTATGCCTGGCGCAATCAGCGCGGTGCATTGCACATCACGTTGCCGCTGACCACCTTCCTGGTGGTCACCTTGCTAGCCCTGCTCAATCCGCATCACGTCGAAGCTAACTTGCTGCCGTTGCTGCCGCCACTGGCTATTCTTGCCGCCTTCGGCTTGCCGACCATGAAGCGCGGCGCCATCAATGCCGTCGACTGGTTTGCAGTGATGACGCTCTCGACCTCGGCAGCATTCATCTGGATCGGCTGGATCGCCAAGCAAACCGGCTGGCCGGCGCAAATCGCACACAATGCTTTCAAGCTGGCCCCCGGCTTCAAGCCGGAATTCAATTTACTGGCCTTTGTGGTCGCCGTACTGGCCACCATCGGCTGGATCGTCGTGGTGCACTGGCGCATTTCGCGCCGACCATCGGTGCTGTGGCGCGCCGTGGTCCTGTCGACTGCCGGCGTGATCCTGTGCTGGCTGCTGCTGATGACGTTGTGGTTGCCGTGGCTGGATTACGGCAAGAGCTACGCAGGCGTGGCACAGCAGATCGCACTGAATCTGCCGCGCTCGAACGCCTGTGTCGATACCAATGTCGGACCGACCCAGCGCGCTACCTTTGCCTACTTCGGACACGTCAACTTCGCACCGTTCAACGGTGCCGACTGCGACTTCTTGCTACTTCAGGACAATAACCGGCCGCTCGCCAAAGACGCCATGATCGAGCCGTTCGGCGATGGCGTGCGCTGGAAGTTACTGTGGAACGGACGGCGTCCGTCGGATCGCGACGAACACTACCGGCTGTATCAGCGGGTCGGCAGCTAGGCCCGACGCGGCGCGGCTCGCCTCGACCTGAGGCGGTCAGCGCAGAATCATCTGTCAGGCGACGCAGATGGTGTATCCTGAGCGCTCCAGAACTACACCGAACCCACGGCTCCCAGCCCAATGCAAGATCACTCTACTGGCGCGAAACCCATCGACGCCAAACCCCATCGTTCGCTGTTCGAACGACTCACCGCCCTCATTTCGCCCGAACCGGAAAACCGCGCAGAGCTCCTTGAAATACTCCAGGATGCGCATGAGCGCAGCCTCATTGACGCTGACGCGTTGTCGATGATCGAAGGCGTGTTTCAGGTCTCGGACCTGTCAGCCCGGGACATCATGATCCCGCGTTCGCAAATGGACATGGTCGACATCGCCAAGCCGATCGAAGAATGGCTGCCAATGGTGCTCGAAACCGCCCACTCGCGCTTTCCTGCGGTAGAAGGCGAACGCGACAAGGTAGTCGGTATCCTGCTGGCCAAGGATCTGTTGCGCTACTACGCCGAAGAATCCTTTGATGTACGCCACATGCTGCGCCCCGCCATCTTCATCCCCGAATCAAAACGCCTCAATGTGCTGCTGCGCGACTTCCGCGCCAACCGCAACCACATGGCGGTGGTGGTCGACGAATACGGCGGTGTGGCCGGCCTGATCACGATCGAAGACGTGCTCGAACAGATCGTCGGCGACATCGAGGACGAATACGATTTCGATGAAGAAGACGACAACGTGCTCGCCATCAAGGATGGCCAGTTCGGCGCCAAGTGGCGCGTCAAGGCATTGACGGAGATCGGCCAGTTCAACACCGAACTCGGGGTACATTTCTCGGACGAAGACGTCGACACCATCGGCGGACTGGTCGCCAACCATCTGGCCCGTGTGCCGCACAAGGGCGACGAGTTCGATATTGATGGCTTGCGCTTTGAAGTCCTGCGTGCCGACGCGCGCCAGGTACATGTACTGCTGGTCGAAAAGCTAGGCAATATCGCCACGGATGTTACGGAGTAAACCGGGCGGCTGGCCGCACCGTTTTGGCCCCGTGCTGGCCTTTGCGGCCGGTGCCGGCAATGTCCTGGCTTTCGCTCCCTACGGCTTGTGGCCGCTGCAAATCCTTTCCCTCTGCGTTCTGTGCTGGCTGCTGCTGGGCAGCGAGCGCGTGCGTCACAGCGCTTTGCTGGGCTGGATGTATGGCTTCGGCTGGCTTCTTTTCGGCACCTGCTGGCTCTACATCAGCCTGCATGACTATGGCGCTCTGCCGGCTATCCTCACCGTCATTGCCGTCGCCGGACTGGCACTGTTCCTCGCGGGCCTGATGGCCGCAGCAACCGGTATCGCCGCTGCGTTGCGGGCGCGCTGGCGCTGCTCGCCAGCGCTCTTCCTGCTGCTGGTCGTACCGGCCCTGTTCATGCTGGCCGAATGGACCCGGGCCTGGATCTTTACCGGGTTTCCGTGGCTCTCGTCGGGCTACGCCCACAATGCCGGTCCGCTGGCTGGCTACGCGCCGCTGGTCGGCGTGTATGGCATCGGCCTGATCGCCGCCGTCATCGCCGGCGCGCTGGTCCTGCTGCCGCAACAGCGCCGACTCGGCTGGTTGCCGGCGCTGCTGTTTCTTGCCGGCGCATTGCTGCAACAAGTCAGCTGGACCACACCGCAAGGTCAGCCGATCTCGGTGCGACTGCTGCAGGCCAACGTGCCGCAGGAAATGAAGTTCAATCCTGACCGCGTACCCGATACCCTGATCCAATATCACGCCATGATCACGGCCGCGCCCGCCGACCTGATCGTCACGCCCGAAACAGCGCTGCCGCTGCTACTGGGCCAATTGCCCGAAGACTACCTGCCGCGCCTGGCCGGATTTGCCCGGTCGACCGGCAGCCAGTTGCTGATCGGTGTACCGGTCAATGACTCGCCACAGCATTACACCAACAGCGTTATCGGGGTCGGTAGCCAGCCGCCATACCGTTATGACAAGCACCATCTGGTGCCGTTCGGTGAATTCATTCCGTTTGGCTTTCGCTGGTTCATTGACCTGATGCAAATGCCGCTGGGTGACTTCAGCCGCGGCGATCTGCAACAGGCGCCGCTGGCGGTAAAAGATCAATGGGTGTTGCCGAACATCTGCTACGAAGACTTGTTCGGCGAAGAAATTGCTGCCCAGCTCAATGGCCGTGCCGCGCAAGCAACGGTACTGCTCAATGTCTCGAACATCGCCTGGTTCGGTAACTCGATTGCGTTGCCGCAGCACTTGCAGATCTCGCAAATGCGCTCGCTGGAAACCGGCCGGCCGATGCTGCGCGCGACCAATACCGGTGCGACGGCGGTCATCGACCAGCGCGGTCGCGTCGTCAGCCAGCTCGCACCACTGAGCATCGGCGCGCTCAGCGCCTCGGTACAAGGGTATACCGGCAAGACGCCCTACATCTTGCTGGGTAACTGGCTGGTACTGGCAATTGCCGGCGTCATGTTGCTGGCGGCGTACTGGCGACGTCAAAGCCAGCCGGGGTGACGTATTACGGGGCCGTAGCCCCGTCGGCAATGCTAGAATCGCACTCTTTGCGCCGGTCCCGCCGGATCGTGCGCAACCATTTTCTCTTCCGCAGCAACCCGAACCAAGAGTCGAACCAAGATGCTCACATTCCAACAAGTTATCCTGAAATTGCAAGAATACTGGGCCGCCCAGGGCTGCGCGCTGCTGCAACCGTACGACATGGAAGTCGGTGCCGGCACCTCGCATACCGCCACCTTTCTACGCGCGATCGGCCCCGAGCCGTGGCGCGCCGCCTATGTCCAGCCATCGCGCCGCCCTAAGGATGGCCGCTATGGCGATAATCCGAACCGGATGCAGCACTATTACCAGTACCAGGTCGTGCTCAAGCCCGCGCCCGAAAACATCCTCGATCTGTACCTGGGCTCGCTCGAAGCACTCGGGCTCGACCTCAAGCAAAATGACGTGCGCTTCGTCGAAGACGACTGGGAAAACCCCACGCTCGGTGCCTGGGGTCTGGGCTGGGAAGTCTGGCTCAATGGCATGGAAGTGACCCAGTTCACATACTTCCAGCAAGTCGGCGGACTCGACTGCAAACCGGTACTGGGCGAAATCACCTACTGTATCGAGCGCCTGGCGATGTACTTGCAAGGCGTTGAAAACGTCTATGACCTGGTCTGGACCGAAGCCACCAGCAATGGCGTCACGCGCAAGCTGACCTATGGCGATGAATTCCATCAAAACGAGGTCGAGCACTCCACCTACAATTTCGAGTACGCCAATACCGATTTCCTGTTGTCGCAATTCACCAGTTTCGAAGCT
>CAILRJ010000152.1 GCA_903836575.1 uncultured Burkholderiales bacterium | reverse complement strand
CTGCGGGCCGCGGTTCGGCTTGCAAGCCGAACCCTTCGAATCCCCTCCACGCGCATGCGCGTGGTCTTTTGATGCGTCGTCGACAAAAAAAGGGCCACACTTTCGTGTGGCCCTTTTTATCTTGGTGTCCCCAAGGGGATTCGAACCCCTGTACTCACCGTGAAAGGGTGATGTCCTAGGCCTCTAGACGATGGGGACATAAACTGTCCGTACTGGCCGGTAGTGCTTTTACTGCTGGTGTTACAACCTTCTTGAGGTCGCTCCCAAGGGGATTCGCCCACATTCTGCGGGCCGCGGTTCGGCTTGCAAGCCGAACCCTTCGAATCCCCCCCACGCGCATGCGCGTGGACTCTTGATGCTTCTGCTACAAAAAAAATTGCCACACTTGCGTGTGGCTATTTTTTATCCTGGTGTCCCCAAGGGGATTCGAACCCCTGTACTCACCGTGAAAGGGTGATGTCCTAGGCCTCTAGACGATGGGGACAGAAACTGTCCGTACTGGCCGTTACTATTTTCTACTTTACTACTCTGTTCGTAGCACCGGCATCATCAAGATGCTGGTGGAGGTAAACGGGATCGAACCGATGACCTCTTGCATGCCATGCAAGCGCTCTCCCAGCTGAGCTATACCCCCGTACGACAGAGGCCGAATTATAGCCGAGGAATTCGGCGCCTGTAAATCCCATTCGGCAAATTATTCCAGACCATTTGCCACGCGCTTTTGCACCAGCGGCCGACCGAACAATTCGATCACGGCGTCGATCGCCGGCGTCTGCAACTGACCGGTCAGCAACAGGCGCAACGGCATCGCCAGTTGCGGCATCTTCAAGCCGTGACTGGCCAGGACTTCCTTGATCATCGCGGCGATGGCTGCCTTGCTCCACTCAACCGTCTCGCAGCGCACAGCAAAGTCAGCCAACGCTGGCTTGACCGCGTCCGTCAGATGCTGCGTCACCAACGCCGCATCGGGTTGCGGATGACGGTAAAACAGCATCGTCGCGCTCGCCACTTCGATGAGCGTATTGGCGCGCTCCTTCATCAGGCCGATGGCGCGGGCCAGATCGGGACTACCGTCAAATTGCGCGTCGACCATCAGCGGACGCACCAGCCCGGCCAGTTGCGCGTCGTCGGTGTGCTTGATGTAGTGGTTGTTGACCCAGGCCAGTTTTTCTGGATTGAACTGGGCCGGGGATTTCGACAGGTGGTCGAGGTCAAACCATTCGATGAATTGCGCCATCGAGAAAATCTCTTCGTCGCCATGACTCCAGCCCAGCCGTGCCAGGTAGTTCAGCATCGCTTCCGGCAGATAACCCTGCGCCGGATAATCCATCACGCTGACCGCGCCATGACGCTTCGAGAGTTTCTCGCCATCAGTGCCGAGGATCATCGGCAAGTGACCATATTCCGGCAACTTGGCACCCAGCGCCTGCAGGATGTTGATCTGGCGCGGCGTGTTGTTGACATGGTCGTCACCACGAATGACGTGGGTGATTTCCATGTCCGAATCATCGACGGCCACGCAAAAATTGTAGGTCGGCGTGCCATCCGGGCGGGCGATGACGAGGTCATCCATTTCGCGGTTGGCGATCGTGATTGGTCCCTTGACCAGATCAACCCAGGTGACTTCGCCATCGAGCGGATTGCAAAAGCGCACTACCGGCTGGCGGTCAGCCGGCACCGGCGGCAAGGTCTTGCCCGGCGCGGGACGCCAGGTGCCGTCATAGCGCGGCTTGTCACCGGCCAGGCGCTGGCGTTCACGCATCGCCTCGACTTCGACCGGCGATGAATAACAGTGATAGGCGCTGCCACTGGCGAGCAACTGGGTCACCACTTCGCGATAGCGGTCCATGCGCTGCATCTGATAGAACGGACCTTCGTCGTGCTGCAACCCGAGCCAGGCCATGCCATCGAGGATGGCTTGCACCGCTTGCGGCGTCGAGCGTTCGAGATCGGTATCTTCGATGCGCAAGATGAAGGTGCCACCAAAGTGGCGCGCATAGGCCCAGGCGAACAAGGCAGTGCGGGCACCACCGAGGTGGAGATAGCCGGTCGGGCTGGGAGCAAAGCGGGTGCGAACAATCATGGCGAGCGGGTTCGACGCCGGGTTGCGGCGTCGCCAATGAGGGAAAGGCGCATTTTACCGCGCCGGCTTGTTCGCGCGGCACCCCTGACGACGTGCGTCAAACGATGCGCAGTGATCTCGTAGGGTGGGCACGGCTCTTGTGCCCACGCGCGCGGACCAGGAATGTCGGCCAAATCCCGCTTCGGTGGTGCATTCGCGTGGGCACGATGCTGCCGTGCCCACCCTACGGTACTCATCCGGTGCAATGACACACTGATTTATCCCACGGTTAGCCGCCACAATGCCGCACTGCTAGAATCACGACTTTACTTATTACACTGTGCATTGCTCATGAGCGCCACTTCGCCACGCCAGCTATTCGTCACCACCGCCCTGCCCTACGCCAATGCCGCCTTCCACATCGGCCACATCATGGAATACATTCAGGCCGATATCTGGGTGCGTTTCCAGCGCATGCAGGGGCATGAAGTGCATTTTGTCTGTGCCGACGATGCGCATGGCGCACCGATCATGATCGCCGCCGATAATGCCGGCGTGACCCCGCAGGAATTTGTGGCCCGCATCGCGGCCGGCCGGCAGGCGCCGCTCGAAGGCTTCCATATCGCTTTCGACAACTGGCATTCGACCGATGGCGCAGAAAACCACGAGCTGTCGAAAGAAATCTATCGCAGCCTGCGCGACAACGCCGGACTGATCACGACCAAGACCATCGAGCAGTTTTTTGATCCGGTCAAGAACATGTTCCTGGCCGACCGCTACATCAAGGGCGAATGTCCGAAGTGCGGTGCCAAGGACCAGTACGGTGACTCCTGCGAAGTCTGCGGTGCGGTGTATGCCCCGACCGAACTGAAGAATCCGTACTCGGCCTTGTCGGGCGCGGTGCCGGTGATGAAATCATCGGAACATTTTTTCTTCAAACTATCCGATCAGAAATGCGTCGACTTCCTGCGCGAATGGGCCTTCAAGGAAGGTCGCTTGCAGCCCGAAGTCGCCAACAAGGCGCGCGAATGGCTCGAAGGCAAGGACGACAAGGAAAGCGGACTCGGCGACTGGGATATCAGCCGCGATGCACCGTATTTCGGTATCGAAATTCCTGACGCGCCCGGCAAATATTTTTATGTGTGGCTGGACGCGCCGATCGGCTACCTGGCCTCGCTGAAAAATTACTTCGACAAGACCGGCCGGGACTTCGATGCCTTCATGGCCAATCCCGCGACCGAGCAATATCACTTCATCGGCAAGGACATCACCTATTTCCACACGCTGTTCTGGCCGGCGATGCTGCACTTTGCCGGACGCAAGGTACCGAACAACGTGTTCGTGCACGGCTTCATCACGGTCAGCGGCGAGAAGATGTCGAAGTCGCGCGGCACCGGCATTTCGCCATTGCGCTACCTCGACATCGGCATGAACCCGGAATGGATGCGCTATTACATCGCTGCCAAACTGAGCGCCAAGGTCGAGGATGTCGACTTCAATCCGGATGACTTCGTGGCCCGCGTCAACAGCGACCTGATCGGCAAATACGTCAACATCGCCAGCCGTTCGGCCGGCTTCATCACCAAGCGTTTCGAAGGGCATGTGGTGACCAACTGGGCCACCACGTCAGACACCTTCCTGTTCGGCCTGCGCGATGTAGCCGATGAAATTCACGCGCTGTACGACGGCCGCGAATACGGCAAGGCGCTGCGCCTGATCATGGAACAGGCCGACCGCATTAATGCGTATGTCGATGCCAACAAGCCATGGGAACTGGCCAAGAACACGGACAACGATGACCGCCTGCAGGAAGTCTGCAGCCGCTTGCTCGAAGCCTTCCG
>CAILRJ010000151.1 GCA_903836575.1 uncultured Burkholderiales bacterium | reverse complement strand
CGCTTGGCCCGGCGTCGCCTTTGTTGCAAGGCGACCCGACGCCAGCCGCCACGTCGACCCTGCGCTCCGATGACGCCCGTCCGCTGGTGCTGGTGGCGGACGACAACGCCGACATGCGGCAGTACATCGTTCGCGTGCTGGGCGCGCACTACCGCACCGAAGCCGTGTCGGACGGGCAGGCCGCGTTGGTGGCAGCGCGCGAGCACACGCCGGATCTGGTCCTGACCGATGTGATGATGCCGCGGCTTGACGGCTTCGGTTTGCTCAAGGCGCTGCGCGACGATCCTTGCACGCGCGGCGTGCCGGTCATCATGCTGTCAGCCCGTGCCGGAGAGGAAAGCCGGATCGAGGGCATGCAGGAAGGAGCCGACGACTATCTGGTGAAGCCGTTCAGTGGTCGGGAGTTAGTGGCCCGTGTAGCGGCGCACCTTCAAATGGCGCGAATGCGGCGGGACAGCGTCGAGGCGATCAAGGCCAGCGAGGCACAGTTTCGCGCTTTGGTGAATGCCAGTTCGGATGTCATCTTTCGCATGAATGCAGACTGGAGCGAGCTGCGCCATCTGCGAGGCCGGGAATTTATTGTCGACACGCACGAGCCGGACCGCTGCTGGCTGGACAAATACATTCATCCCGATGACCACTTGCTTGTCATGCAGACCATCCGGGAAGCAGTTCGAACCAGCGGTGTCTTCGAGCTGGAGCACCAGGTCTGGCAGATTGACGGCACGCTGGGCTGGACATTCTCGCGGGCAATTCCAGTGATGGACAAGGACGGAGCGGTCGTCGAGTGGTTCGGCATGGCAAGCGATGTGACTGCCCGCAAGCAGGCCCAGCAGGAACGGGAACGGTTGGTCGCGCTGCTGCGGGAGCAAGACCAGCGCAAGGACGAGTTCCTGGCCACGCTGGCCCATGAATTGCGCAATCCGCTGGCACCGATGCGCACCGGCTTGCACATCATGCGTCTGGCCCAGGGCGATGCAGAGGCGATCGGGCGGATCCGCTCGATGATGGAACGCCAGCTTAAACAGATGGTGCATTTGATCGATGACCTTTTGGATGTGAGCCGTATCAATCACGGCAAGATCGATCTTCGCAAGGAGCGCATTGAACTGGCCAACGCCATTGAGCAGGCCATCGACACGAGCCGGCCCGCGATCACCCAGGCTGAACACGAGTTGCTGATCAAATTTCCGCCCGGTCCAATTTATGTGGATGCGGATCTGACCCGGCTGGTACAAATATTTTCGAATCTGTTGAATAACGCCGCCAAGTTCACGCAGCGTGGCGGCCGGATTCGATTGACCATGCAACAGCTGGGAAACGAGGCCGTTGTCTCGGTTCAGGACAACGGAATCGGCATCCCGGGCCAGATGCTTCCGCATATTTTTGACATGTTCACGCAGGTTGACGACAACCTCGAACGTTCGAAGGGTGGCTTGGGTGTCGGCCTTGCCATCGTCAAGCGTCTCGTCGAGATGCACGACGGCTCTATCGAGGCCCGCAGCAACGGCCTCGCTACAGGCAGCGAGTTCGTGGTGCGTCTGCCGCTGGCCTTGTTGATCGCCGGGGACGAGCATGCCGATCAGGTTGATCGGGTCACTTCCACTGCGCGCCAACGCATTCTGGTGGTCGACGACAACGTCGATGCAGCGGAGAGTTTGGCAATGTTGCTGACGATATTGGGCAATGAGACGCTGACGGCGCACGACGGCCTGGAAGCCTTGGAGGCCGCCGCCGCGTTTAGACCTGACTTGATGTTCCTGGATATCGGGATGCCGAAGCTAAATGGTTACGACGTGGGCCGCCGTATCCGGCAGCAGGCGTGGGGCAAGGATATCGTGCTGATCGCCCTGACCGGATGGGGCCAGGAAGAGGACAAGCGCCGGTCTCTGGAGGCGGGTTTTGACTTTCACTTGATTAAGCCGATACCTCCTGAGGCGGTTGAAAAACTGCTGGCTGAAGTCGCTGCCGCCAAGGCTTGAGTCATGCTGGCCGGGCGCACACGGAAAATCACGGCAGCAGGAATACGGGATGCCACGCTCATTGAGGATGGCGACCAGCCAGTAGCCTGCGGCTCAGCCAGCCAGACGCTGTCCTTCGTGTTGGTGCGCAACCAGTGACTCGAACTCCTCCAGCGGTATCGGCCGGCTGAACAGGAATCCTTGATACGCATGGCACTCCAGCCCGGCCAGGAAAGCGCATTGGGTTTCGGTTTCTACCCCTTCGGCAATCACCGACAGACCGAGGCTGTGACCCAGCGCGAGGATGGTGCGCACGATGGCAGCGTCGTTCGGATCGGTCAGCACGTCGCGTACGAACGAGCGATCAATTTTCAGTTGGTCGAGCGGCAGGCGCTTCAGGTACGACAGCGACGAATAGCCGGTACCAAAATCATCCAGCGAAAAACTGATGCCGTGCGCCTGCAGCGCGGTCATTTTCAGGATGATGTCCTCGACGTCGGTGAGCAGCATGCTCTCGGTGATTTCAAGTTTCAGCAAGCGCGGATTGGCGCCGGTCAGGGCGATCACTGTCAGCACCTGCGGCACAAAATCGGGGCGCTGGATCTGGCTGGCACTGACATTGACTGCAATGGTCAGTGCGGCCAGCGCTGGCTGTCCGGCCCAGACAACGAGCTGTCGGCAGGCGGTGTCTAGCACCCATTGTCCGAGCGGACGGATCAGGCCGGTTGCCTCGGCCAGTGGAATGAACTCGGCCGGCGGCACGATACCGCGTCGGGGATGTTGCCAGCGCACCAGCACTTCGGCACCGATGAACCGGCGCGCGCTGTCGACCTGGGCCTGGTAGTACAGGACGAATTCTTCTTGCAGCAAACCCTGGCGCAGTTCCGTCTCCAGTCTGGAGTGCGCCGTCACCAGTTCCTGGATTTTCGGATCAAAGAAACGCAGCGTGTTGCGTCCTGCAGCCTTGGCCTGGTACATGGCCAGATCGGCGCGTTTCAGTAGCTCGGTTTCGTTGCTCTTGTGCTCGCCAAACAGCGTTATGCCGATGCTCGGCGTACTGTAATGCACCTGTCCGGCCAGGTCATAAGGGACGTTGAGTGCAGCCAGGATTTTTTCACCGATCGCTTCGGTCTGGAGCGCCGCCGTGGTGGCTTGCTCGCTGAGTTGTTCCAGCAGCACGATAAATTCATCACCACCGATGCGGGCCACGGTATCGCTGTCGCGCACGCAGCCCAAGAGCCGCTGTGCGACATGCTGCAACAGCAGGTCGCCCTTGTCATGACCCAGCGTGTCATTGAGGAGTTTGAAATTATCGAGATCGATGAACATCAATGCACCTTCGCCCGTGTTGCGCAAACTGGACGCCAGCGCGCGCCGCAGGCGCTCCATCAGCAGGCGCCGGTTCGGCAATTCGGTGAGCGGATCAAAAAATGCCAGATGACTGATTTCTTCTTCGGCGGCCTTGCGCAGCGTGATGTCGCTGTGCGAGCTGACATAGTGGGTGATGGTGCCGTGGCGGTCGCGCACGCCGGAAATACTCATCCAGGCCGGATACAGTTCGCCATTTTTGCGGCGGTTCCAGAGCTCGCCGCGCCACGCGCCATCGCGCAGGATGCTGTCTTGCATTGCAGTGAAAAAGGCCCGGTCATGACGTCCCGATTTCAGCAGTGATGTGGTTTGCCCGAGGATGTCGTCGGGATGGTAGCCGGTGGTCTCGGTGAAGGCCGAGTTGATCCGCAAAATGACGCGGTGGGCATCGGTAATCATCATCGCTTCGTGCGACTAGAATGCCGTCGCGGCGATGCGTTGGGCTTCATCGGCCCGCTTGCGGTCGGTGATGTCATGCAGGACCAGATGCAGCAAACGGTGCCGCGTCGCGGCCACGACCGAATCATCGAATGCGGTCGAGGCCGAAACCACGACATCAATGACACGGCCGTCGTGACAGCGCAATTGCAGTTCGATATACGGCAGGTCATTGCCCCCCAGAAAGCGCGTAAATGTTTTGCGCGCCAGTTCGGTACTGGCGGGATCACATAGCATCAGCGCCTGATGCCCGATGACGTCCTGGCGCGCATAACCGGTCACGTCCAGCAGCCGCTGGTTGCAATCGATGATGTTGCCGATCAGGGCGTCGGCCGTCACGAACATGTCGGGGGAATGGTCATACAGGTCGCGGTATTTGTTCTTGGCGCGGGCGCGTTCCAGTTGCCGGCGATGGAACAGGATGCCGCCAGCCAGTAGTAGCGCCGCCAGCGCCGTAATGACAGTGCCGAGATAGTCGCGCAGGTGCAGTTCCCGGCCTTCATAAATGCCGAACCACTTCAGGTACAGCGCATCGTAGGTGCCATTGGCTTTGGTCACCGCCAGTGCTTCATTGAGCCGGCCCAGCAATTCGGCATCCCCTTTGTGGACGGCAAAGGCAAAGCGCTGCGAAAAGCCTGCCGTGAATTTTAATGCCTCGACATTCGTCAGGTGCTTGGCGCGCAGCGTTTGCATACCGGTCAGCTTACTCAACAGCATCGCATCGTGTTGGCCGGAGGCCAGCAGTTGCAAGCCGGCAGCCGCAGTGTTGACCAGCACCAGCTGTTTTTCCCAGCCGCGCGTCACCGCATAGTCGTGTGCCAAGTCGCCATTGACGACGATGAGGGACTTGCCGGCGAGGTCGTCCTCGCTGGTAAT
>CAILRJ010000150.1 GCA_903836575.1 uncultured Burkholderiales bacterium | reverse complement strand
CGGGCGCGCGCGCGTGATCGCCGCATTGGCTGCGCCCGACAAGGATCTGGTGGCACTGGAAAAAAGCAAGATCGAGGGCGCGATCCGTACCGACTTCGTCCTGTCGGCAGAAATCATCGTCATCACACTGGGCACCGTGGCTGGTGCGCCGTTCCTGTCACAACTGACGGTGCTGGCCGGCATTGCCGTTGTCATGAAGATCGGTGTCTATGGCATCGTTGCCGGCATCGTCAAGATCGATGACGGTGGCCTGCTGCTGACGCGCACGAGCGGCTCCGGCCTGTTAGCGCGCGGCCAGCGCGGTGTCGGCACAATGATTCTTCGTGCTGCACCGGTGATGATGAAAGCCCTGTCGGTGATCGGTACCATCGCGATGTTCCTGGTCGGAGGCGGCATTCTGACGCACGGCATGCCGGGTGCGCATCACGTGATCGAACAGCTACTGGCTGCGCTGGCCAGTGTGCCGTTACTCGGGGCTGTGCCACCGGTGCTTGGTGCAGGGCTGCTCGATGGACTGGCCGGCATGCTGGCCGGTGTGGTTGTCCTGGCGTTCGTGGCGCTGGGCAAGCGTGTAGTCGGGAAACGTTCCGGTCAATAGAAAATACAACTAATAAGGCCACTCGACGCAAGCGGGCAATCAACGATAATTCTTTTTTCCGTATGGAGATGCCGTACGGCAGTATCGGAGCCGATTTTCAAGAGGAGTCACGTGTTAAAAAATCTCAGCATCAAGTCGCGATTAATCGCCGTCATCGCTTTTTTGTCCGTGCAATTGATCGTCGGTGCACTGATCGGGATTGTCAGCCTTGGCGTTGCCAACGAAGCCAACAAGAGCATTTATCAGGACCGGCTCGTGGCGATGGGGCGACTGGATCAGGTAGTCCGGTTGCAGCTGCAGAACCAGTTACTGCTGACGCGTGCGGTAGCAGGTGAAGCGGCAAATGCGGGCAAGCTGCTCGAAGAGGTCGACAGCAACATCCTGCGGATCACTACCGCATGGAAAGAGTATCTGTCGACGCCGCTCAATGCCGAAGAAAAAAGGCTCGCCGAGGAGTTCGTCGAGCGACGCAAGCCGTTCGTCGAGGAAGGATTGCGTCCCACCATGGCGGCCCTGCGTGCGCAGAATATCGATCTGGCCCGCACGATCGTGTCCGGGCGGATGCTGGAATTATCGATACCGTTTCAGGCCAGTATTGACGGCTTGCTGACGCTGCAGCTCGAGGTTGCCAAGCGTGAATACGATAAATCCACGGAGACTTATTATCTGGTGCGTAACAGCTGTATTGCCGGCGTGCTGCTCGGCCTGGTGCTGGCGCTGCTGGTCGGAATCTGGCTGGTACGCGCGATTACCGTACCGTTGAACGGGGCGGTCCGCATCGCCAATGGGATCGCTTCCGGCGATCTGATGCAACGCATCGCCGTGGTGTCGGGCGACGAAACCGGTCGTTTGATGCAGTCGCTGAAGGACATGAACGAGAGTCTGGCCGGGATTGTCGGTCAGGTCCGCAAGGGCACCGATACGATTGCATCAGCATCGAGCCAGATTGCCAGTGGCAACATGGACCTGTCGTCGCGTACCGAAGAGCAAGCCAGCTCGCTCGAACAAACCGCCGCATCCATGGAGCAACTGACCGCCACCGTCAAGCAGAACGCCGACCATGCGCGTCAGGCCAATGAGCTGGCGCAATCGGCGGCTGACGTTGCCGGCAAGGGCGGTGCTGTGGTGGCGCAGGTGGTCGATACGATGGGCTCGATCAATGCCTCGTCGCAAAAGATTTCGGACATCATCGGCGTCATCGATGGGATCGCTTTCCAGACCAATATCCTGGCGCTCAATGCAGCAGTGGAAGCGGCCCGTGCCGGCGAACAGGGACGGGGTTTTGCGGTGGTCGCTTCCGAAGTGCGCAGCCTGGCGCAGCGCAGCGCCGCGGCCGCGCGTGAAATCAAGGTATTGATCGGTAACTCGGTCGAGCAAGTTGAAGTCGGTGCACGCCTGGTCGATCAGGCTGGCGCCACGATGAGCGAGATTGTCGACAGCGTGCAGCGCGTGACCACGATCATGCGCGAGATCACGCTGGCCAGCAACGAACAGAGTACCGGCATTGAACAGGTCAACCAGGCCATCACGCAGATGGATGAAGTCACGCAGCAAAACGCGGCGCTGGTGGAGCAGGCCGCGGCTGCGGCGGAAGCATTGCAGGATCAGGCGGCGCATCTGGCCCAAGTGGTCGGCGTCTTCAAGCTCGATGGTGCGATAGCGATGTTGGCAGCCGCGCCGGTTCGACCTTCAATTGCGGTCAAGTCCCGGCCCGCCGCACGGGTCGCCTTGCCCAAGCCGGCACGCGCAACGTCTGCCGCCAGCAGGCCGGCGGCACACGATGATTGGGACGAGTTCTAAACGCGGATTACGGGTGGTCCCGGGTGGGCGTGG
>CAILRJ010000149.1 GCA_903836575.1 uncultured Burkholderiales bacterium | reverse complement strand
GATCAGGTCGGTAAAACATTAATGCCAGAGTGCATAGCGCAGCGATCCCGGAAATCATCAGGGTGTGGTGGGCTGTGGTAAAAAATCCGCTCAAGGTATCTCGAGCAAATGTGCCAATAGTTGTTGAATTACTACGTAAATGTCGCGCGCATGTACGCGTCGCCCCGGTAAATCGATTAAGCAATTGAACCTCCTGAATCGTCGCGGCAAGCAATTCGGATGCGGCTTGCCGCACTCCGAACTGTTTGCCGCGAATCAGATACATCGCCATCGTCCGCTGTTGCGGACAGATGGCGTCGGAGTTGCTGCGTTAAGCTGAGGGTATACTTCCGTACCGCTGCAGTGGCAGACAACTTTTTGCGGGGGATAAGGCTGACGCCTTTTGAAAACACTCCTTAAAATGCCTGTTGGGGCCCCGACCCCGTGAAATGATTTGGTTTTCTGTTGCAGTGGGCGAGATTTGCGCGCCAGATGCCTTCCTTGTCAATGTTCGCGGATTGTAGGTGCCGTGTTATATCAAGTCAATACTAATAACTTGGAAAGTGATTACTGTTTGATCTTTAGCAAGTGATCGAGTTGCAACTTAGTTGAATAAAATCAACAGCTTGTATTTATTCCTTAAATTGAAAGGCCCGCAGCCTGGCGGTGCAAAAAAGATGAAATATTCGGATTTGAGGGACTTTGTTGTTCAATTAGAATCGATTGGTGAGCTAAAGCGTGTCACTTTCCCGGTTTCCAGCTATCTGGAGATCACGGAAATCTGTGATCGCACGCTGCGCGCCGGCGGGCCCGCGCTGCTTTTCGAGAATGTGGATGGACAGTCCATGCCGGTGCTGGGTAATTTGTTCGGTACACCCCGGCGGGTTGCTCTCGGCATGGGGGCGGAGGAAGTCAGCGAGTTGCGCAAGATCGGTCATGTACTGGCAATGCTCAAAGAGCCGGAGCCACCAAAAGGTTTCAAGGACTTGCTTGGCTTGACCTCGCTAGTGAAATCCCTGTGGGACATGGCACCCAAAGAGTTACGCTCTGCGGCGTGTCAGGAAGTCGTGCTGGAAGGGGACGCCGTTGATCTTGGCCTGTTGCCAATCCAGCATTGCTGGCCGGGGGATGTCGCTCCACTGATTACGTGGGGACTGGTCATTACCAAGGGGCCGCACAAAAAACGTCAGAATCTCGGTATTTATCGCCAGCAAGTGTTATCTCGGAACAAGGTCATCATGCGCTGGCTGGCACAGCGTGGCGGCGCTCTTGACTTCCGTGAGCACGCGAAAGTCAACAAGGGGCAGCCGTATCCTATATGCGTGGCGCTGGGCGCCGATCCGGCCACAATACTCGGTGCTGTTACTCCGGTGCCGGACAGCCTGTCCGAATACCAGTTTGCCGGCTTGCTGCGCGGTAGTCGTACCGAACTGATTAAAGCAATAGGAAGCGAGTTGCGCGTGCCGGCTTCGGCGGAGATTGTTCTGGAGGGGCATATCTATGCGGACCCGAATCACCCGTCCGGGTACGAGCACGCACTCGAAGGTCCCTACGGTGATCACACTGGTTATTACAATGAACAGGATATGTTCCCGGTGCTAACGATAGATCGCATTACCATGCGGCGTAATCCGATCTATCACTCTACCTATACGGGCAAGCCGCCAGACGAGCCGGCTATTCTCGGTGTGGCGCTCAATGAAGTATTCATTCCCTTGCTGCAAAAGCAGTTCACCGAGATCACCGACTTCTATCTTCCGCCAGAAGGATGCAGTTATAGGATGGCGATAGTACAGATGAAGAAATCCTATCCGGGACATGCCAAGCGTGTCATGTTCGGAGTGTGGAGTTTCTTGCGGCAGTTCATGTATACCAAATTCATTATCGTGGTCGACGAAGATGTCGATATACGGGACTGGAAAGAAGTGATCTGGGCCATTACGACGCGGGTTGATCCACTGCGCGATACAACACTCGTTGACAACACGCCGATCGACTATCTTGACTTCGCATCGCCTGTCAGCGGGCTTGGTAGCAAGATGGGTATTGACGCAACGAATAAATGGGCCGGTGAGACGGATCGTGAGTGGGGCAGCACCATCACCATGAGCGACGAAGTCAAGGCGCGTATCGATGGCATATGGGGGCAGTTGGGGATTTGACCGATCTGGCTTCGCTCAAAATCATTTATACCTGCCCAAGGTAGAACTTTCTGTTAGACTTCACCGCGGCGGGCCCCTGCGCATTGTGGCATGGCCAACCTGGTCAGGTCGGGAACGAAGCAGCCACAGTCATTATCCATGAGTGCCGTAGACAAGGCTCGCCTTCTAGAATTCTGCAAAAAGACCGGATTGCCGGGCCTTACGGTCGGCATCCGGTCTTTTTTTTGTCTGTAGTTTCCATTCTTCAGTTCTGCTGTTTCTCTGTGCGGTTAATCATTATCCCGATTCGTTTCGCTCGACTATTTTTCTTATTTCTGTTGTCGGGATACTGTGATTCGCCTTTCGATACGACAGTGCCGTGGTACCGGAGTTAGTTACTCACAACATTCTGCTCTTCTCTTAATACGTAGCCCGATTTCGATGGCTGCCGGATAGGGTTGTTATTGCAATCTTCTGTGTCCTGACCTTTCTCATCTTGCGCGTCTATAGCTTGTCGGTTCGATTGACTCTGCAATTTTTCAATCATTAAAATATCTTGATGACCGCTCGGTGCTTTTTTTCTGTTTGACCATCCAGTCTTATGACGATTGAGAAAAGAGAAAAATATTGTGGTTTTTTTACTGAAACATCAAAAATAACAATGACGATTATTTGAGCGTGGGCAGAAAATAAGCTGTGGGGGAGTAAAATTAAGTAATCATTATTAGGATATAATCTTCAAAATGATTGAAATTGCAGGGGTGGTTTCAAGTTGTTCCGAACAGAATTACCCTTCTGGTTTCGACCCAGGCTGCATTGAAGAACCCAATTACCTGCATCACCTTATTTTAAATTACTGGAAATTAAACATGTCAACATACAAAGAGTTAACCGTTCAGATTGAAAATCTTCAAAAGCAAGCAGCCCATGCCCGCCAAAGTGAAATTGCTAATGCGATTGCTGATATCAAAGAAAAGATGCGGGACTATGGTATTACGCTGACAGACCTTGGTTTGACTGGTGCCAAGAAAGCCAGCAAGGCAAAAGAACCGGTTGCTCCGAAATACCGCGATTTGGTTTCAGGTGCAACATGGTCCGGTCGTGGCAAGCCACCACGCTGGATCGCCGGTCAGGATCGGGATGCATTTATTATCAAGTAAGTCCAGCCGCATTGGCGGCAATACAGTAATGCAAGCGTAAGAGCGTCTTATCGGTAGCCACGACTTAGTTAGTGTGGCCCGATAAGGTGCTTTTCAGTTTTCTAGCCCACAATATTCTCGCTGCCTGCCGAATTTTGATTTTTGTCCATTCGCAAGCAGATCTCTTTTCGATCAATGGCTGCCTGATAAAAATCTAGTTTCAATTCAACTCTGTGCTCATCAATCACGGCCATTGTCTGAAATAGATACGGTCAATGCTGTGAAATCTATTGTCTAATTAACTACGGTTAGTGGAATAATTTTGTAGTCAAGAAATTGAGATGTCGGTTTTTAATTTCCTGCTTTTTAAGACGTAAGGACTTTGCAAGTTTTACGCGGCGCCAGATGCGGACCTGCATTTTAAATGGCTACATTGTGTCGTGCTCTGCACCGCATCAGCGTTCGACGAGTTACGGGCTTGCCTTACTCCGTTAGACGCGTCGCAGCGAGCTGAAAAATACGTAATAATATCGACCATTTTCTGGAAGCATTTTTCTACCGAACGAAACGGGGTAATGTTGACCGATGTGTTAATTCTTTAATGGTTAGCATGCACTTCTCGATCTAGATATCTTCATCTCACCAGCGATTTATCCATGCACCGTAAATTGAAAATTACTCTTGTCAGCATTGTTGTTCTTGGTGTGTGTGGTGCAGGTTTTGCCTGGTATTCTTCGCAATCGCGCGCGACGAGAACACCAAAAATTAAGCCAATCCAAGTAGTGAGAACTATCACTGCCACTCAGCAGGCAATGTCAATCAACCTGCTTGCCAATGGCTACGTGACGGCGATCAACACTGTGGATGTCCGGCCACAAGTACAAAATATCGTCCGCGAAGTACACGTTCAGGAAGGTCAGGAAGTACGCACCGGACAATTGTTGATTACGCTGGATCAGCGCACCGAGCTATCCGGTATCGACAGGGCGCTGGCGCAGGTAGCGCGTGACCGTGCAGACCTGGCGGACGCCGAAGCGACGCTGAGCCGGAATCATGAATTGCTGGCCAAAAAATTCATTGCGCAGGCAGTGGTCGATACGGCGCGCAGCAAGGTCGATGCGTTGCGCAGCACGCTGGCTGCCGATCAGGCCGCCGTCAAGTCTAGCCGGATCGCACTTGATTACAGCCTGGTTCGCGCCAGTATTGGCGGGCGCATCGGCCTGATTAATGTCCACCCGGGCAGTCTTGCGCAGCCAACTGCCTTACCAATGCTGACCATATCCCAACTCGATCCAATTGCCGTCAGTTTCACGCTGCCGGAGCGTGAACTGGCGAACCTGCGTGTGACCTATCCGCAAGGCGATGCGCCGGTCATGGCCAAACTTGCCGGCGCAGGCGAGGTTAGCGGCAAGCTGATCTTCATCGATAATGCTGCGGATACACAAACCGGGACTATCCGCATGAAAGCGCGTTTTAGCAATCCGCAACACCGGATGTGGCCGGGAACATTTGTCTCTGTCCGACTGGTCTCGCGCACGCTCCCTGATGCGATTGTCGTGCCGGCCCAGGCCATCGTCACTGGTCCGGTTGACAGGTTTATTTATCTGGTTCAACCCGACAATAAAGTAACGATACAAAAAGTTGTCGTGGTGGCCATCGAAGACGGCAATGCCGCTGTCACCGGCATTGTTGCCGGTGCGCGCGTCGTAGTCGAAGGTGCGGAAAATCTGCGTCCCGGTGCAACCGTAACAGAGAGGCAGCCTGCTGCTGGCGGCGCAAGTGCTGACACGACGGCGCCGCGAGCGCCTTGATCCTCGATGACCATCCCGTATTTGATGCGCATTTCTCACTGCATGACTTTTGAGTTGATATCGTGAATATTTCCGAGTTGTGTATTCGTCGTCCGGTGATGGCGGTATTGCTATCGATCGCCATTGTGGTTGTCGGCATGTTTGCTTACTCGAAACTTCCCATCGCGGCATTGCCCACTTACAACACGCCGGTCATCAACGTGACGGCTTCCTTGCCGGGAGCCAGCCCGGAAATTATGGCGGCCTCGGTCGCCACACCACTGGAAAAGCAGTTTTCGACAATTTCCGGCATCAGCACAATTAGTTCAAGCAACACGCTGGGAAATACGTCGATCGTGCTCGAATTCAATTCGGATCGGGATATCGACGCCGCGGCGGTCGATGTGCAAGCGGCGCTGTTGCGTGCGCAACGCAGTTTGCCGGTTGAGTTGACCTCACTGCCGGCGTATCGCAAGGTCAATCCTGCCGATGCCGCAGTATTGCTGGTGGCGCTGACGTCACCATCGATTTCGCTGGCGGACCTCAACGACTATGCAGAAAACCTGATTTCGCCAACGCTATCGACGATCGATGGCGTCGCCCAGGTTGCGGTATATGGCCAGCGTCGCTTCGCGGTGCGCGTCAAGGTGCGTCCCGACGAACTGGCTGCACGCAATCTGACGCTGGACGAGCTGGCAACGCTCATTCATGCCGCCAACACGAACGGCCCGGTCGGCGTGCTCGACGGACCACGCCAGAGTCTGACGCTGGAAGCGAACCGCCAGTTGCGTAATGCGGCCGGGTTCGGCGATTTGATCGTCAGCACGCGCGATGGTTACATCACCCGGCTCAAGGATGTTGCCATCGTCGAGGACAGCGTTGAATCCGCCAAGAGCGGCAGCTGGGTCAACGGTGAGCCATCCATCGTGCTGGCCGTGCAGCGCCAGCCGAATGCGAACACGGTGGCGGTTGTCGATGCGGTCAAGGCAACGTTACCCCGGTTCAAGGAACAAATGCCGGCGTCGATCGAAATTCACGAATTGAATGACCGGTCACAGTCGATCCGGGATGCGATAGTCGATGTCCAGCACACGCTGATCCTGACGGTGGTGCTGGTGATTCTGGTGATCTTCCTGTTCCTCAAACGTCTTTCCGCCACGGCTATCCCGGTTGTGACGTTGCCGATCTCGCTCATCGGTTGTTGTGCGCTGATGTATGTGCTGGGCTACAGCCTTGATAATATTTCCTTGCTGGGGATTACGATCGCAGTCGGATTAGTGGTCGATGACGCCATCGTCATGCTTGAAAATATCGTGCGGTATGTCGAGCAAGGGATGACGCCGATGGCCGCAGCACTCAAAGGCTCACGCGAAGTCGGCTTCACGATCCTGTCGATTTCGATTTCGCTGGTGGCGGTGTTCATTCCGATTTTTTTCATGCCGGGCGTGATCGGGCTAATTTTTCGGGAGTTCGCTGCGGTCGTGTCGCTGGCGATCATGGTGTCGGCATTGATTTCGCTGACGTTAGTACCGATGCTCTGCAGCCGGTTTCTGAAACACGCGCCACCGGAAGACGATAGCTGGATCAGTCGCCAATTCGAAAAAGGTTTTCATGCAGTACTCGACACGTACAGTCGCGGTCTTGACTGGTGCCTGGCGCGCAGGCGGGTGGTGCTGCTCGGCGCACTGTCGACCTTTCTGCTCACCGGCTTCCTGTTTATCGAGATACCGAAAGGATTTTTCCCGACCGAAGATATCGGTCAGATCCGCGCCTCGATCGAAGGACCGCAGGATATTTCGTATCCGGCGATGGTGAAACTGGTGCAAGCCACCGCCGACATCATCCAGAACGATACCAACGTGTTGTCAGTGACATCCCGGGTAACCAGCGGCAGCAGCGGTGCGCTATTTATCGGGCTAAAGGCGCGCAGTACACGCGATCCGATGGATCGCGTACTGGAGCAATTACGCAGCAAGCTCGGCGCGCTGCCGGGTCTATCGGTCTACCTGTCGCCGGTACAAAACCTGAGTCTTGGCGGTCGCTCGAGCAAAAGTCGCTATCAGTATGTGCTGCAGAGTGTCAAGGCGGATGAACTCACCATCTGGTCCAACCAGATCCAGGCCAGGATGCGGGCCAATCCGATCTTCCGCGATGTCACCAGTGATTCGCAGCTCGGCGGCTTGAAGGCGAAGGTCGAGATCAATCGTGATCGCGCCAGTGCCGCCGGGGTTCAACTACTCGATATCCGTACCGCGCTGTACAGCGCGTTTGGCGATCGCCAGGTATCAACAATTTTTACCACCAGCAACAGCTACCAGGTCATCCTGCAGGATAGCGAATCGGGTCTGCAGGACGAAGCCGCTCTGAGCAAGATTTATGTGCGCAGCAAGGCTGGTGTACTGGTCCCGCTGATGAGTCTGGCAACCGTGACGCGCACGGCCGGGGCGATTTCGGTGAACCATCAGGGCCAGTTGCAGGCCATTACCGTCTCGTTCAACCTGGCACCAGACGTACCGCTCGGTGATGCCAGTGCCGCAATTGACCAGATCAAGGCCAGTTTGCAATTGCCGCCGACGGTGATTACTTCGTATGCCGGCGATGCGGCAGTGTTTCAGTCGTCGCAAAGCAGTCAGGTGATGCTGTTGCTGCTCGCGGTGGTGGTGATCTACATCCTGCTGGGAGTATTGTACGAAAGCTATATTCACCCACTCACCATTCTGGCGGGCTTGCCATCGGCGGCAGTCGGGGCCTTGCTGGCGTTACGGCTGTTCAATTTCGAACTGACACTGATCGCCATCATTGGCATTCTGATGCTGATCGGAATCGTGAAAAAAAACGCCATCATGATGATCGACTTCGCACTGGAGGCCCAGCGGGTACAGGGCGCCACGCCCTTCGAGGCGATCCGCTCGGCCTGCCTGCTGCGTTTTCGTCCGATCATGATGACCACGCTGGCCGCGCTGGTGGGTGCCTTGCCGATTGCGTTCGGACTGGGTGCCGGTGCCGAACTGCGCCAACCGCTCGGGGTCGCGATCGTCGGTGGCCTGCTGGTCTCGCAAGTCATCACGCTCTTCATCACGCCAGTCATCTACCTGGTACTGGATCGCTTCAGTGGTGCAGGTCCGCTACAGACTGACCTCGCCGTGCTGGAAGCGCCTGTTTCAGCAAGCGTACCTTCCGGGCATTAAACAGTCGGCTGGCCGGCAGACTGGCCAGCATCAATCAAAAGGGAGTGAGTTCGTCGCACGCCCTTTTTTTACGCCTGAATGATTTGCCAATATTTCTTTAAAAAATTATAAATCTCGCAATTACTGCCGGGGTGAATCACTGTGTTTCCGCCTAATTGGGAGTGTGATAACCATGTTTGATAACAGAATTTATATCGCCTGAATTGGAGCTGAAAGTTCCTGCTATTTTTTAAATATATTTCTCGATTTCATCAATCATCGTGTTGCATGACAAAAATCAATGACATAAAATTTTCCCGTAGATTAATTTTCGTCCGAGCAAGGTGGGTCGATAACATGAAAATAATCAGGTGCCGAAGTCGTTTAATTGGTTTTGTTTGATTTTCTTGTTTTCAGTTTCACGGGCGGTTGTTGCCCGGTATGAAACCCCTGCTCACTTTCACGCTCTGCCTTTTTAAAGGCAGTTTCCCAGGTAAGTGCCCATTCAGAACCCGGGGCACAAGCCGACAGTACCCGTGCTGACCAGCAGATTTTAAAAGGGAGTTTGCTCCTTGATGGCAGCGCTTTGTCCAAACGCTTTGTGCCAGATCAGGCATTCGCTTGAATTACACCAAATTTTTATCGTCAATTAATGGGAATATTCATGAAACGTCGTCAATTCATTCAACGTTCGGCTGCACTTGGTATTGGTGCGCCTTTATTAGGATTTGGCAGCCAGGGAGTTGCGCAAATAGTGGGATCCTTCGATGCGGTCACCGAGATCAAGAAGCTGCGTATTGCTACAGGCACATTTGCCGGTGGCTATCTGATTGCCCCGGCGGGTCGTATTAACTGGTATTTCACCAACCTCGGTATTTTGCCGATCATTCAATATCTGAATGCCGCCGATCTCGACCTGTATATCCGGAGCTATCTGGATTTGTATTTGCGCCGACTCGAAGCGAATTCATCGATTCAGGATATTAACTTTACGACCACGCCGACCGGGGCATTCCAGAAGGTCTTGGCCGATTCGGACGATTCTTACGCTGCCACAACCCTGACGATCGTCGCGCGTTACCTGAAGGCCAGCCAGAACTGGACCTGGTGGGACGCCAACAAGGCCAAGTTGAAAACAATGGCTTATCGTAATCTGGCCATGGCAATCAAGCCGAATGGCATGTCCAGCGTCTTTCAAGCGCCGCGTAGCCAATCCAATTCGGTCGGTTACCTGATGGATAACTGCGAGGTGTACCGCGGTTTGCGTGATTACGCGGCGTTGCTGCGCTCGCGCGGCGAAGCTGTCGATGCCAATTATTACGATAACTTTGCCACCGGAATCACATCGCGCATCAGTGCCTCGCTGTTCGATACCGCTCGCAGCGGTTTCAAACCCAGCGATGATGACAACGTCGCCGGGACGGCGTTTTACGCGGACACGACGTGTCAGGTTTTTCCGCAGGCGTTCGGTTTGACCGAATTGTCGTCGTACTTCGACAAGGGCTGGGCCTACCTGAATCGGGTCACGCCTAACTGGCAGGATGGTCGCTATGATGCTTATCCTTGGGCCGTGCTAGGTTTTGTCGCGGCAAAACGTGGCCAGTTGGTGCAGGCGCAGGCGCAGATGCGGCTCGTCGAAAACAAGTTTGCCGGCGACCGCGGTCTGGCCACGATCAATGAAATCGGTTTTTATCTGCGCATGAAAAGTCTGCTGGCCGGTCGCGCCGACAGTTGAACAAGGGTGCCAAATGGGGCCCCGATGTGCGGTAAAATCGCACTTTGCCGATTCGTTGGGCCCCCATGTCCTATCAAGTTCTTGCCCGAAAATATCGTCCCCGCAGTTTTGACACGCTGGTCGGACAAGAGCACGTGGTGCGGGCGCTCAGCCATGCGCTCGACAGCGGGCGGCTGCATCATGCGTATCTGTTTACCGGTACCCGGGGGGTCGGCAAGACGACCCTCTCCCGCATCCTCGCCAAGGCGTTCAATTGCATCGGTGTCGATGGCAACGGCGGCATCACCGCCACGCCGTGCGGCGTGTGTGCCGCATGCAGCGCCATTGATGCCGGTCGTTTCGTTGACTACATCGAACTCGACGCGGCCTCCAATCGCGGTGTCGAAGAGATGGCGCAATTGCTCGAGCAGGCGGTCTACGCGCCGTCGAATGCGCGCTTCAAGGTCTACATGATCGATGAAGTCCACATGCTGACCAATCACGCTTTCAATGCGATGCTGAAGACGCTCGAAGAACCACCCGAGCATGTCAAGTTCATCCTCGCGACCACCGATCCGCAAAAAATCCCGGTTACCGTGCTGTCGCGCTGCCTGCAATTCAATCTCAAGCAAATGCCGCCCGGGCATATCGTCGCCCACCTTGACGACATCCTCGGTCAGGAAGGCATCACCTTCGAGACGCCAGCCCTGCGCTTACTGGCACAAGGTGCGCAAGGCTCGATGCGTGACGCGCTGTCGCTGACCGACCAGGCCATTGCCTACGCTGCCGGGACCGTCACGCTTGATGCGGTGCAAGGCATGCTGGGTGCACTGGACCAGTCCTTTCTGATCCGGCTGCTCGATGCGCTCGCCGCACAGGACGGTGCTGGCTTGCTTGCCGTGGCCGACGATATGGCCTTGCGCAGCCTGTCCTACAACAATGCATTGCGCGATCTGGGTACCTTGCTGCACCGTCTCGCGCTGGCGCAATCGGTGCCGGCAGCGCTGGCCGAAGATTTGCCGGAACGTGCCGACATCGTCCGGCTGGCGGCGTTATTCGATGCCGAGGAAGTCCAGTTGTTTTATCAGATCGCCGTGCACGGTCGCAACGAACTCGGCCTGGCACCGGATGAATACGCCGGCTTTTCGATGACGCTGCTGCGCATGCTGGCGTTCCGTCCGCTGCATGCCGGCACGGCATCGGCACCGGCATCAGCACCCGCTGCGGCACCGCGCGCACCGGCCCGGCTCAGTGCCGCGCCGGCAGCCGTGGCCAGCAGCACGCCGGTGGCGCCGCGTGTTGCCGCGCCGAGCGCGATGGCGCCTGCAACGGCTTCTGCCACTGCGCCGCTCAGTCCGGCGCGTGCCGCGCTGGAAGCAGCGCGCGGCATGACGCGTCCGAATGGTGGCGTATCGACACCGCCGCCAGCGCGCGCGCCGGAACCCAAATCCGAACCCAGGGCCAAGCCTGTCGCTGCAGCGCCGTGGGAAGACAACATGCCGCCGATGGGAGAGTTCCCGGACGACGAGCAGTTCGAGCAGGCTCAAAAAAAAACTGAACCGCCGCCTTTAGCGCCATCGGTAGTGCCGGTTCCGGCTGCAGCACCCGCGCGTGCCGCAGCACCGATTGCCGTCGCGCCGTCGCCCGAGCCAGTCGCCGCGATGGTGCTGACACCGGTACCGGAACTCGGTTGGGATGGTGACTGGCCGGTACTAGCGACGCAATTGCCGGTGCGCGGCGTGGTCCAGCAGCTGGCGCTGCAAGCCGAGCTGGTACGTTGCGACCAGGTCGACGGTATCGCGCTGCACTTGCGGGTGCCGCTCGAAACGCTGGCCTCGCCGGCCAATATCGACAAGCTCGCTACTGCGCTGACGACCCATTTCGACCGGCCGGTCCGCGTCACCACCGAGCTGGGTATCGCGCGCCACACCGCCAATGCCAAGGCCAATGCCGAACGCGCCGTGCAGCAGCAGTTGGCCGAACAACAAATCCACAGCGATCCGTTCGTGCAGGCGATGATGCGGGAATTCGGCGCCACCATCGTGCCCGGCTCGATCACACCGCACTGACTATTTCAAACCCTATTTACGACCTCACAGGAGAACCACCATGATGAAGAACCAACTCGCCGGCATGATGAAAAAAGTCCAATCGATGCAGGACGACATGAAAAAAATGCAGGATCAGCTGGCCCTGATCAATGTCGAAGGCGAATCCGGTGCCGGCCTCGTGAAAGTCACGATGAGCTGCAAGAACGACGTCAAGCGCGTCGTCATCGATCCGTCATTGCTGGCCGAAGACAAGGACATGCTCGAAGATCTGGTTGCTGCCGCAGTCAACGACGCCGTGCGCAAGGCCGAAGCACTGACCGCCGAAAAAATGTCGGGCGTGACGGCCGGCATGCCGATTCCTCCCGGCTTCAAGATGCCGTTCTGACGATCGCGTTGGCGCGCCGATGAAGACTCCTTCCAGCCTTGAGTTCCTGACCGAGACGTGGCGCCGCTTGCCCGGCGTCGGTCCCAAGTCGGCGCAGCGCATTGCCTATCACCTGATGCAGCATGACCGCGATGGTGCCGAGCAGCTCGGTCGCGCCTTGTTGCAAGCGGTCGACCGGGTCCAGCATTGCAGTCGCTGCAATACGTTCACCGAGCATCTGGTCTGTGAAACCTGCCTCGATCCCGAGCGCGACGCGACATTGCTGTGTGTCGTCGAGACCCCGGGCGACCAATTGATGATCGAACAGACGTTGACCTACAAGGGGTTTTACTTCGTGCTGATGGGCCGCTTGTCGCCGCTCGACGGCATCGGTCCGAAAGATATTCATCTCGACCGGCTGATCCTGCGTGCGGCCGATGGCGTGGTCGCCGAAGTGGTGCTGGCCACCAATTTCACCAACGAAGGCGAAGCCACCGCGCACTACATTTCCGAAACCATGAAAGCCCGCGGCCTGAAAGTGAGTCGCCTCGCGCGTGGCGTGCCGGTCGGTGGCGAGCTCGAATATGTCGACGCCGGCACCATTGCCCGCGCCATGCTGGACCGGAGAACCACATGACAACGACTGCATCGACGCCCCCCACCGGGCCACTGGCCGGCATCAAGGTGCTCGAACTGGGTACGCTGATCGCCGGTCCGTTTTGCGCCCGCATGCTGGCCGAATTCGGTGCCGACGTGATCAAGATCGAATCACCTGACGGCGGTGACCCGCTGCGCCAGTGGCGCGTGCTGAAAGACGGCACTTCGCTGTGGTGGTCGGTTCAGGCCCGCAACAAGAAAAGTCTGACGCTCAATTTGAAAGACCCGCGCGCGCAGGATATTGCACGTCGTCTTGCGCTCGATGCCGACATCATCATCGAGAACTACCGCCCCGGCGTACTCGAAAAATGGCAGCTCGGCTACGACCAGCTGAAGGTCCTCAATCCGGCCGCGATCATGGTGCGCCTGTCCGGCTACGGCCAGACCGGACCGATGAAAGACTTGCCCGGTTTCGGCGCGATCGCCGAATCGATGGGTGGCTTGCGCTATGTCTCGGGTCACGCCGACCGGCCACCGGTGCGGGTCGGGATTTCGATCGGCGACTCGGTCGCGGCGATGCATGGCGTGATCGGCGCGATGATGGCGCTGCGCCACCGCGATGCCAGCGGCGGCCGCTGGAATGGCGAGAGCGGTGACGCGTGTCAGGCAGGGCAGGGCCAGATGGTGGACGTCGCGCTGTACGAATCGGTGTTCAACCTGATGGAATCGCTGGTGCCGGAATTCGATCACGCCGGCGTCGTGCGCGAACGCACCGGTGGCGCTTTGCCCGGCATCGTGCCATCGAACACGTACACCACCGGCGATGGCGACAACATCGTCATTGCCGGCAATGGTGACGCGATCTTCAAGCGTCTGATGGGTGCGATCGGGCGCAGTGACATGGCAACCGATCCGCAACTGGCGCGTAACGATGGCCGGGTGCCGCGCACCGCCGAGATAGATGGCGCGATTCAGGCCTGGTGCACGACCCAAACCATTGATGCCGCGCTGGCGACTTTGCACGCGGCCGATGTCCCGGTCAGCAAAATTTATTCGGTGCGCGACATGGTGAACGACCCGCAATTTCTGGCACGCCAGATGTTCGAGCAGCACGCTTTCGCCGATGGCACACCGGTCAAGCTGCCGGCGATTTCGCCGAAACTGTCGGCCACGCCGGGCCGGACGCGCTGGCTCGGACCGGCGCTCGGCGCGCACAATACCGAGGTGTTGGGCCAGCTGGGTTTCGATGCGGCGGCGATTGCGCGATTGCGCGACGATGGTGTCATCTGAGTGGACGAGCATTTCGGGCGGCAGTTTTCGATTGCACTGGTGCTGTCCTGACGGACAATCCGGAAGCCCATTACACTCAAGCTTCCTCGAGATAAAAAGGAACCATCATGAAAATCCCTTACCCGCGTGTCGCCACGGCCCTGATCATCACCGTCACGGTTCTTGTTGCAGCCGCTTGTGCCACCACGGCCAGCCTGCCGCTCGGCGACGCCAAGCTCAATGGCACGCAAGAAGTTCCGCCGGTCAGTAGCTCGGCAACCGGTACCGCGATGATCACGGTGACAGCAAACAAATCGGTCAGCGGTCGGGTTACTACCAGCGGTCTTGAAGGCAAGGCGGCGCATATCCATCTAGGCGCCCCTGGCATGAATGGCGGTGTCGTGATTGGCCTGACCAAAAACTCCGACGGCAGCTGGTCGGTTCCTCTCGGTGCCACACTGACTGACGCGCAATACGCCAGTTACCAGGCCGGTAATCTGTACGTCAATGTCCACACCGCCCTCAACCCGGGTGGCGAAATCCGTGGTCAACTCAATTCACGCTAAGGACTTGCCCTTGAACCCGTTGTCGCCCGAAGATCTCGATCGCATCATTCAGATGGCGTGGGAAGACCGCACCGCCTTCGATACCATCAAGGTGCAGTTTGGCGTAACGGAAGCGCAAGTCATCAAGCTCATGCGCAAACACATGAAGCGCTCCAGTTTTACGATGTGGCGCGAGCGCGTGACTGGCCGCAAGACCAAGCATCTGGCCTTGCGGTCCGACGACGTAATGCGCTTCAAGTCGAGCGACCAGAAGGGCATCTGACTGGAGCCGCAGCGCAGGCAACTGCGCCGCGGCTGTTTCCTTCCAGCGCTGTCAGCGCTACCAGCGTGCCGGTCCGGGGCCGCCAAATCCGAACGGCATCGCTTGCATGCCGGCCTGAACGCTACTCAGATAGGCGGCGTACGCCGGATCCATCCCGCTGGCAACCATCGCCAGAATCGGATTGAAGCTAGCGGTTACCAGTGATTCGCCCTGGGCAATCCGGCGACCGAATAGGGGTGTGCCGGCAACCGGTGCGGGCTGCGCCGAGAAGGCTTGCTGGGTTTGCACCGGCATCCCGCGCTGCGGCTGCAAACCGATCGCGATCAGCACGTCGGGCAGTCCGAATCCGGTACGGGTCTGGTCGCCCAGATTGATCGGTTGCGAACTGGCCTTGATGAGTTGGAACAGCCGTTCGACGCGCGCCGGTCCGCGCGCCTTGAATGCCCCCTGAAAATCCGGATGATGCGCCAGCACCAGTGCTGCCAATCCCGTCACGTGCGGCGCCGCCATCGACGTACCGTCCCACGCCGCGTAATTGTTCGACGGCACCGACGAGGCAATCGCCACACCCGGTGCGCACACCGCAACCTGCGGCCCGAAGCAGGTGAACTTGGGCGAAAAGAATCCGTTCGCATCGACCTGCGAACCCAGTGTCTGCGTGTGATAACTATCTTGCGGGAACTCGTTGAGCCGACCCAGTGCCGCTACCGCCAGCACGTTCGGCGACGAGGCCGGATATTGCACCGCGCCACCTGAATTGCCGGCAGCGACAATGCAGGCCACACCGGCCAGCTTGGCACGCTGGATCTGCTGCTCCAGCGCTTCCGACGGTTCGATGCCGCCCAGACTCAGGTTGACTACGTCGATCTGTTTCTCGATGCAATATTCGAGTGCATCAATGAGCTGACTGACCTGTCCGCCCGGGAACAGCTTGCAGGCATGCACTTCGGCGTCCGGCGCAAAGCCGCGTATCCCGACCGTGCTGCTGGCACCGGCAATGACGCCGGCACAATGTGAACCGTGCGACACCGTATCAATATTCCAGCCGCCCGGATTGGTGGTTTTGTGCATGACGTCGAAGCCGAAGCGGATTTTTTTCAGGTCGTCTTGACTGTTGGCCGCGCCGGAATCGACGATGCCGACCCGCACGCCCTGGCCGCGATAGTTTTGTGGCAATTGGTCCAGGCGCATCGCTTTCTGGCCCCAGCCGAAAGCTTGTTCTTGCGGGAAATTTGCCAGCGACGGCCATTCCGACAGCAAGCGCATGCCGATCACGTTTGGTTCGGTCGTGCTGATATCCGGTTCGGCCTGATAAAAACTCCAGTAATCGGCCTTTGGTTTGACGTACAGCGCGCGGATGGTTTGCGGCGTATCGCCATAGAGCGCCAGCGTAACCCGTCCACTGACATCGGTAACGCCGGAGGTCGGCAACATGCTGCCAAACAGATAGACCTCGGCTTCAGGCAGCGGCATGTCGTCCTTGCCCAGTACCAGGATCGGGATGTTCAGCGCCGGACCGGCACCGGCCATCGAGCAGGTCACCAAGCCCGGTTGCGGCGCGACCTCATGCAGTACCAGCGGATGATCGCGTTCGACGATCAGCCTGCCTTGCGCCTGCTGGTGCAGGATGCCGGCTTTCTGGTCGGTCATGCGCGCCACCAGAACGCTCGGGACATCGGCACCCATGCCGTCTGCCAGCACACCGATGGCGCTCTTCGGACCGACGGTATCGATCACGTCGATATCGGGACTGGCGCGCAGCGCCTGTTCGATGACGCTGAAGGCAAGCGGTTGCAAGCCCATCGCCTGTAATCCCGGCGAGTGACGCGCCGCGATCAGGAACTGTCCCTTGCGTTGCGAGATGCCGTGGCGCGGGCTTGCGGCGCCGCTCGTGCCACTGCTCGCGCCGCTGCCAGCGGTGGCTGAAGCGGTCGCCGCACCGGCACTGCTGCTATGACCGTTGCCGGCGCGGGTGTCGGCACTGCTCTCGTCGGCTGGCGGATGCGCGCCTGGGTTCGGGGTATCGGAATTCTTGGCCATGTCGTCTCTTCCTTTTTATTGCAGGTTGCCCGGCCACTGGTCGGACTCGTCAAACAGCGAGAGCGGGCGATCGGGTTCGATTTTTAACGGACTTGCTTGTTTGAAGCGCCGCTCCAGCGCTGCGGCTTTCGCATTACTCATGGCGACGACCACGGTGTGCGGATGGCCGATCGGGCCGATTTTGTCGATCAGGCTCAGCTCGGGGTCGATGCTGGCCTCGTCAATGAAGTCGGCCAGCGCGGCCGGGTCGGTCGAGCGAATGATGAAATTGCCCGATTCCGCCTGATGTTGGTTCGTTGGCATGCGTAAGTCTCCTTGAAAAACCAGGCCGCCCGTTGCAGCGGCAGCGCCGGCCTGGTGTGGAACGCCGGATCAGTCAGTCGTTAGTGCATGAACTGCCCGCTGGCACCGACCTGGGGTTGCGGGATCTGATAGGCCTGCGGATAGCTGTTTTGCTGCTGGGCAGCGAGTTGCGCCAACTGCGCCTGCTGCATGGCTTGCTGGGCATAGGCAGCCGCGACCGGATCGGCATTGAACGGCAACATGCGACCGAGTTGGCCGGCAATCCCGCCGATTGTATTGCCCAGTCCGGCATTGCCGAATGCGCCGCCGATGACACCACCGAGGGGTTGTCCGACCTGGCCGAGCAGATTGCCAAACCAGCCTTGCGGTGCGAGTTGTTGCTGTTGCAGTTGTTGCTGCGCTGCGGCTTGCTGGGCATACGCCAGCGCGACCGGATCGGCATTGAATGGCAGCAGACGGCCAAGCTGACCGGCAATCCCGCCTATCGTATTGCCCAGTCCGGCATTGCCGAATGCACCGCCGATTGCGCCTCCGAGTGGTTGTCCGACCTGGCCGAGCAGGTTGCCAAACCAGCCTTGTGGTGCGAGTTGTTGTTGCTGTTGCAGTTGCTGCAGTTGTGCTTGTTGAGCCGCTTGTTGTGCGTAAGCGGCGCTGACCGGATCCGCATTGAACGGCAGCAAGCGACCAAGCTGGCCGGCAATCCCGCCTATCGTATTGCCCAGTCCGGCATTACCGAACGCGCCACCAATCGCGCCTCCCAGTGGTTGCCCGACCTGTCCGAGCAAATTGCCGAACCAGCCTTGCGGCGCGAGCTGTTGTTGCTGCAGTTGTGCCTGTTGGGCTGCTTGCTGCGCTGCTTGTTGCGCATAGGCCAACGCCACCGGATCATTACTGAAGGGCAGGAGCGAGCCGCCGATACCACCAGCCAGTTGGCCGATTTGCGATCCGAGGTTGGCATTGCCGAACAATCCGCCGATGCCGCGACCGACCAGTCCGCCCAGTGGCGCGCCCAGCAAGCCGCCAAAAAATCCCTGTGGTGCCAGTTGTTGTGATGGATATCCTGCCGCCGCGTTATATCCGGCCGGAAAATTCTGTTGAAATTCATTCATGATTGTTGTCCTCTGAGTGTTGTGGTTGTCGAGTGCAGTCCTCCCGCCAGCGGCGATTCGCTGGTTCCAAACGGGTTTGTTGATAGCGACTGCGACGTAATCTTCGGTGTGATGTCGTGTCTTTTCAACTGCACTTGAGGCATGTTTGCGCAGCGTCAAATTGAAGTGTGATCAGCAATGCTTGACAGAACTTCTCGCCGTTCGGGGGGCGGTGTGACGTCGCACGCAGGTCGTTGTACGTGCTCGCGCACTAAGCCCCATACTGCGCGGACTTCACCGACAACAATCCTGCAGAAAATAACGTGCAATGAAAAAAATCACTGTCTGGACCTTGCTGATAGCGGCGTCATGCTGGCTGGGACAAGCGGCATTGGCCGCGCCGCCGCCGCCTTCGACCGCCACGGACGGACGTGGTATCAAGGTCAGTTGCGGCAATCCGCACGGTGCTGAAATCAGCCAGATTTACGTCCAGTCCAATACCACGTTGGCCGACACTGCTGCGCTGGAACGGCTCAAGGTTATCGGCTGCAAGGTCACGGCGGCGGCGATGCAGGATGAGGCCGGTTCGGGCAAACGCCGCCTGCTCAACCAGATGCCGTTTTATCTGGTCGAGCGCACCGCCGGTGGTGGCGCACAGGAAGACCAGGCGGTGTTCGTGTCCGATCTGGCCGGCACGGCGCGCCATATTGACGTCGCGCGAGGAGCCTTCGCTCACTACGACGACGATCAATTGACGGCCTTGCTGGCGCATGAAATGAGTCATGCGTTGTTGCGTCACGGGATGTGGAAATGGCTGCAACGATGGCTGGAAATCCTGTTGCCGTGCGCGCTGTTCGGCAGTGCTGCAGCATGGATAGGTTGGCGTTTCGGTCGCCAGCACCGCGCCATCGCGGCGCTGGGTTGCGCACTGGCCGGTGGCGTGCTCGGCGTCGCGCTGGCGCAACCGCTCGGTGAGCGCAGTTGTTTGCGGGCCGATTTTGCGCGCGGGCGCGAACTGGAAGCCGATAGCTACAGCCTGCACCTGATGACGCACGCCGGCGCAATGACGCCTGATGAGGCGGTCACGGCGGCCGGTAGTGCGCTGAAAAAAACTGCTGATGTGGCCGGTCAGCCCGGTTGTCGCATGAGCAGCGCCGTGCTGCATCCGCCGCTGGCGACCCGGTTATCGGCCTTGGCTGCAAGCGCTCCGCGCTAAGCATTTTCCGCAATCCATTAACGGGCAATTGGATTGCACACAATTTTTTCAGCGAGCGTGGTAATTCGATGACCATCCCGAAAAAACCGCCGCTGGCAGCATTGACCTCGTTGCGCTTTTTTGCCGCTCTGGCCATCGTCGTGCATCACTGTAATGGCGTGTTCTGGCCGGCAGCGATGCTCGGTCCGCTCGATGTCGGGGTCTCATTTTTCTTTGTGCTGTCGGGTTTCATTCTGACTTACGTGTATGGCGATCCGGCCGCTGGTACGACGCAGTGGCGTGCGTTTTACCGGGCCCGCCTGGCGCGCATCTGGCCGCTGCATCTGGTGTGCCTGTTGCTGACGCTGCTGCTGGTGAATGTGCCGGAGCCATTCAATGCCGGTGTGCTGTTGGCGAATGCCTTGTTGCTGCATGCGTGGATTCCGTTCGACCGCTATTTTTTTTCGTACAACTACGTGTCGTGGAGTATCTCGACCGAGCTGTTTTTTTATTTGCTGTTCCCGGTGATGGTGGTGCATGCGCGCCACTGGCTAGGCCGCACCGTCTTGCTGGCCCTGCTGATGGTGCTGGTGCTGGCACTGGTGAGTAACGAGGCCGGCTTGCTGCCATGGCAGACCATGCACGATCACCTCTCGTCGACCGGCCTGCTCTACACCAATCCGCTGGCTCGGTTTGCCGAGTTCGCCAGCGGCATCGTGGCCGCCATGCTGTTTCAGCGCAGCCGTCCGCAGGTACCCGCCAGCCGCTGGCGCTGGACCCTGATCGAACTGGCCAGTATTGGCATTTTTCTGCTCGGTTACCGGTATTTCCTGCTCAGTTTTGCCCCGGTGATCCATGAGGCGTTGCTCAGCGCCGGGGCGACCCGGATACCGCTGGCGCACCTGGCCGACGAGGCGGCGTTGCTGATGCAGGTCAGTCCGATGGCGGCCATGCTGGTGAGCGAATGGGCCAATCATGTCGGGCTGACGCCGTTCGCGCTGCTGCTCATCGTGGTGTTTGCTTACCAGCGCGGTGCGCTGTCGGCACTGCTGTCGCGGCGTTGGCTGGTACGGTTGGGGGAAATCAGTTTTGCGTTGTATCTGGTCCATCAGCTGGTGCTGCGGTTTGTGCAGCAGCTGGGCATGCGCACCGATGCGATTGGTTTTGCGGTGTTCATTGTCAGCATCATGTTGCTGGCGCTGGCCTTGCACTGGTGGGTAGAGCAACCGGCCCGGCGCTGGTTGACACGCCAGCGCGCCAGTCAACTTTAATCCATGCGGGCAGCATGACAGGCAGGTGGCCGCCGGTTGCTTACTTGCCGATATTGCACGGACGCACGATAACTTCGCCGGTTTGCACGCTCTATTTTTGCGCACGGACAGGGCCTTCGGTGCCTTTGCATGAGGCACCGAAAGTACCGGGTCGTGGCAGATTTTGCCGTGATAGTGCTGTCAAGCGGGTATCCGGATGCATGAGTGGTGCATCGGACCGATCGCGCTGCCGGCATTTACCTGATGGTGGTCATGACAGCCGGCGAGTGTTCCCGCGTCGGACTTGACGCATCACGCCCATCAGTCCCAGCCCTGCCAGTAGTAAGGCATAGGTCGAGGGCTCGGGAACCGGCGAGACGCTCAGCGTCGGTCCCCAGTAACCGTTGAGTGTGTCATTGCTACCATCGGGAATCGGGTCGAACAGCGCCGTCGTGCCGCTCAATCCCGAATAGACATTACCCAGATAGCTGATGCCAGGGTGGCTGGAAAAATTTACTGCATCAAAAAAAAAGTAATCGCCGGCACTGGCACCGACTACCCGGTAACTGCTGCCGGCGCTCAGCGTGACGGCACTAATCGGGCTGTAGCGGAAATGGCCGTTGAGCGCATCGCCGGCATCGACAGTGGTGTCGGCCAGCTTGATGCCGTCGGCACTGAACAAGGCGACGTTGTGTGCTGCTGTCGAAAACTCGGTATCCCAGAAATAGCCCAGCGCATCGACTTGCAGGTTTTGATCGGCGCGAAAATTGATACCGAAATTCCAGCTGTCGCCATTGATGATGAATTGCGGGTCATCGAATTCGAAGGCGGGCGCGGCGTGTGCCACCCGGCTGGCAGCGAGCAGGCTGACCAGCAGGGCGCCGGTCAGAAGGAGGTGGGACAAAGGATTGCGGATCATGAGTGTGTTCTCGATTCAATAAAGGTGAGTGCGGAGGGCTTAGCGCTTGCCGAGACCATCAAAGGTGTTGATCGGGAAGCTGTCCCATTCCAGCGTGATATCCCAGGGGGCTGGTGCGTTGGGCGGAATGCTGCCGGCGGTGATGCCGCTTTTGCGGCGCAGTGTGCGGTCCAGCGTCGAGGCCGTCCCGGACACCCACTGGGTGCCGGGATCGAATCCGACCTGACCGAAGGCATCAATGACGCTGCCGTTTTTTTCCAGCGTGAGGGCATCGTCGCCATTGAAATTGGCGATGCTGCTGCTGGCGATTTTGGTGCCGCTGATGATGCTGGTATCGCCGAACGAGGCGTGATGAATGACCAGCGTTGCACCGGGGGCGAGCGTGCCGGTCAGTGGCAGCGTCTGGCTGGCACTGGAGGCACCGTTCGAAAACAGCTTGACGCGATAGAGCGTCAGGTCGACGGCAGCGGCGGTCGGATTGAACAGTTCGATGGCTTTATTAAAGCTCGACCCTTCAACGTATTCGCTGAAGAACACATCGCTGCCGGCCGAGGGAGCCGGTGCGGCACTGACCACGACGGAACCGTTGAGCGCAGTTTGCTTGCCGTTGCTGTCGTCGAGTTGCAGGCGCAGAGCGAACGTGCCTGCGCTAGCGTAAGTGAACGATGCCGTGGTGGTGTTCAAGGCCAGTATCTGAGTGGCACTGCCGTCACCCCAGTTGATGCTCAGGGTGCCGCTGGTCGCACCCTTTGACAGAATCGCACTGATGTCGCTGACGGTGGTGGCGAGACCGGCTTGCCCGACCGTCGGCAAGGTCGCGCTCAACACTGGTTCGACGATGGCGGCATCGGCTGTCAGATTCAGGCCGACCAGTACAGGATCATGATCCGATGAGCGGAACGGCGTCACCGCGTAGCGGTCGTCGGTCTTGAACTCGGTGTTGTAGTCGAGTGCGATCGGCTCGTCGGCATTGATGTGCCAGACCGTCACGCCACTCACTTGCGAGACCAGTTTGCTGCTGGCCAGGCCGTGGTCGAGCGCGCCACTTTCGCCATTGAAGACATAGGTGTAACGGTCGGTGGCGGGCAGTCGCTTGAGCAGGTCTTCGTAGCCGGCCGATTCGATGGTCTTGATCGGGTCTTCATTGAGGTAGGCGTTGAAGTCACCGACCATCAGCACATCGGCTTCACCGGAACTGGTAACGAGCTGGCCGACCCATTTGTTGAGCGCGCTGGCCTGACGAACCCGCGAGACATTCCAGCAACCCTGACCGTCGTCGCGGTCAACGCTGCCGGCGCCGGACGGGCACGAACCTTTGCTTTTGAGGTGATTGACGACGAACCAGAAACTACCGTTATTGTCGATCGCGGCAAAGCGCTGTGCGACCGGCGGACGCAGCCCGCCATCGACGGAAAAGTCCGGGTCAGTCGGCACTTGCGGCTGTCCAACCAGATTGACGCGGGCTGGCTTGTAGATCATTGCGACCTTGATCGCATCGGTGCCCGGCGTGCCGCTGTTGACCAGCGCATAGGTATTGGCCCCCATTTTTGCGTTGACTGCGGCAATCAGGTCGGCCAGGCTGACGGTCGGATTATTCTCGATTTCCATCAGTCCCAGCACGTCGGCATCGAGGCCGGCGATGGTGGTCACCAGCTTGTCGCGCTGGCGCACCAGTTCGACAGCGCTGTTGGCACCACGCTGGTTGAGCGTCGTGAAATAGTTCAGCACGTTGAGGCTGCCTGCGCGCAGTCTGCCGCCGACGGCTGCCGGTGCATTGGTGCGCGCATTGGCCGGCGTGAAGGTCGGTGTCTGGATAGGTTCGATGCGCCAGGCATCAAAGCCCCAGGTCAGCACGCCACGCAGGTTGGTGACCATGTCCCCGACCCGGCGTGTACCGCTGCTGTCGCTGGCGGTGAGGTACGGAATGGGTGTCGGATTCGAGATTGCCGCGCCGTCATCAAGCAGGATTTGCGAACGGGCATTGAGGTCGGCAATCGCGGCGCGGTC
>CAILRJ010000148.1 GCA_903836575.1 uncultured Burkholderiales bacterium | reverse complement strand
GTATTCCTGACCATCCAGATACTCCATCAACAACATCGGCCGGCACTCTTCCTGTGCCGCCAGCCCGGCACGAAACTCCGCCAGACTGACCCGGTACGGCAAGCCTTCCATCAGCAGTTGCGCGGTGTTGCGGGCTTCGTCAAGGATGCTGAAACCGAGTCCGTAGACCGACGTCGATGGCTTCACGCATAGCGTTGCATGCAGCGGGCGCAAGCGCGCGAACGCCGCATCGAACCCGGCGATGTCGCGAAATTCCAGCGACTGCGCTGGAGGCGCATCGGGCAAGTCCACCGTCGCATAGAAACGCGCCTTGTCATGCAGCAAATCGAGCATCGGCGTCGTGGCGACACTGACGATGCGGGTGCCGATAGCGGCAAAGCGGCTGTGCTGGCTGCTCAGCAACCCCGCCGCGCGGCCGGGCCAGAATACCTCGACGCGTTGCGTCATGCAAAAATCAAAGCACCAGTCGGCGTAGGCCTCATCGTCCAGACCGGTCGGCTCCACATTGAACTGATGCGCGGCCTGACCGGCCAGCGCCTGCGCATTGGTGTTGCTGTAAATGAGATGGAACTCGCCTGCCGCATCCGCTTCACGAATGAGGCGCAGGGCGGCATGGACAGACGAAAACGTGCGATTGAACCAGACGCGCATGGCAGGGTCAGATGTGCGGCGTAATACGCGGCAACAATTCTTCAAAGGTACGCCCGCTGCAGGCTTCGCCAATCGCGGCGATTTTCCAGACGCCGTCGTGACGATACAGCTTGGTCATGATTTGCGCGGTATGCGAACCGAGTGTCGACAGGTTGAAGCGTGCAATTTCCTTGTTGTTGGTACCGTCGAGAATACGGCAGGTAGCATTTTCTACTTTAGAAAAGTCCTGCCCGGTAAAACTGTTGACAGTAAAAATCAGGCTTTTGATGGCGGCGGGGACCCGTGTGAGATCAACGACAATTTGTTCGTCATCGCCATCTCCGGCGCCGGTGCGGTTGTCGCCGGTATGCTTGACCGAGCCGTCTTTGGATTCGAGCTGGCGGAACCAGATTGAATCGGCCAGATTGCCTTTATCGTCAAACATCAGGCAGGAAGCATCGAGGTCAATGTCGGGAGCCTTGCCACCGAAACCCAGAAATCCCTTGGACTTCACGGCATCCCAGCCAAGGCCCATCGTAATCTTGGTCAGCGTCGTGCCGGCTTCTTTTTCGAGCGAAATTTTCTGCCCTTTTTCCAGACTAATAGCCATGTTCAACTCCTTGTTGGTGAGTGATACGAGTAGGTTTTAATACGCTGCAGACCACAGTCTGCTCAGCCTTAGCGGCTGGTTTTGGAACCGGACAGTTCTTTCTTCATCCACTCCAGAAAGGCGTCGCGGTTGCGTGAACACACAAAAATTTTTCCGTTACCTTTGAAGCGCAACACGATGCCTTCGCCGCTGGTCTGCGAGTTGATCATCCCGCCTATCATGCCGCCGATGCCGCCACCGCCGGTGGTGGTGACGCTGACTTCGTAGTGCAGTGCGCTGTCCCAGGCGACAACATGCGAGTTGTCGATGATGACGTCCTTGCCTGCAACTACGTCGAGCTGGAACAGTGAACCAAAACCCGAGATAGCCAGCTTGCCGCTACCCGATGCTTCCAGTACGAACCAGCCACCCGACTTGGCAAACAGCGCGTTGCCGATGCTTTGCATGCGCGACTTCATTTCGACACCGGAGGTTGCCGCGACAAAGGCACCGTCATTGAGGAGGTACCTGGTCGTGCCGATATCGATCAGTTCGATTGCACCCGGCAAGGTCGGTGACAGCAGACAGTCACCATCGCCGCGTACGGCTTCGATGTGCTGCTGAAAAAAAGATTCGCCATTGGCCATGCGCCGCATCAGCGAACCCATGATGCCGCCGGTCATGCGGCCCTTCAGATCAAGATTGGCTTCCATCATCACCATCGAATCCGACTCGCAATAGATTTTTTCACCTTGCCGGAATGCGACATGTAAAAAAGGATCCACATCACCTGTCACTGTAAAAATCGGCATTCGATACTTTCTGGGATGTAACAGGGAAACCGGCAAATGCGTCGACGTTGACGCGACGTGGCTGCGACAAATGACGTCCGGAAATTGCCATGAAGAGAAGGTTGGCACGGGAGGACCTGCGACGCAGACTCCTCCCTTAATCACAGCACTTTTTTACTTGATCAGACGTTGACGCCGAACGACTGTGCGAGAGGACCAAGACCGCCTTTGAAACCTTGGCCAACGGCCTTGAATTTCCATTCGCTGCCGGCGCGATAGAGCTCGCCGAAAATCATCGCTGTCTCGACCGAGCCGTCTTCTGACAAATCGTAACGCGTCAGTTCGGCGTTACCCTCAGCATTGACGCAGCGGATATACGCTTTCGACACCATGCCGAAATTTTGCTTGCGCTGCTCGGCTTCGTGAATGGTCACGCCGAACGAGATCTTGTCGATGTCGGCCGGGATCAATGTCAGATCAACTGTCAGCTTTTCATCGTCGCCGTCGCCGCTACCGTCGGTGTTGTCACCGGCGTGGACTACGGAGCCATCGGCTGCCTTCAAATTACGATAGAAAATAAAATCCAGATCGCCACGTACCTTGCCATCGACTTTCAGCATGAACGCGCTGGCGTCCAGATCAAACGCTGAACCATCAGTAGCGCGCGGATCCCATCCGAGACCAACGACGATTTTTTTCAGGCCTGGTGCTTCTTTGCTGAGGTTGACGTTGCCGCCTTTTTGCAAGCTGATTGCCATTGAATTTCTCCTATAAAAATAAATCAAAAGTGACGACGGACCTACTATTACGCGACAGCTGAAGCTGCCAACACCTTACGCAATCTGTACGCCCAATTGCTTCGCCACCGCTTCAAGCCCGCCCGCATAACCCTGGCCGACTGCCTTGAATTTCCACTCACCCTGATGCCGGTAGACCTCGGCAAAAACCATCGCGGTCTGCGTCGAATAATCTTCGGATAGATCAAAGCGGACGATTTCTGCCTTGCTCTCCAGATTGACAATGCGGATATACGCATCCTCGACCATGCCAAAATTCTGCTTGCGCAGATCGGCATCGTGAATCGTCACTGCCACTACCAGCCGGGTAATCTCCGGGGGCACGCTGTCGAGCATGACCTTGATGGCCTCATCGTCACCGTCGCCCTCGCCGGTCTGGTTATCACCGGTGTGCTCGACTGATCCGCACAGCGATTTGAGCTGGTTGTAAAAAATAAAATCATGGTCACCGCGTACCTTGCCGCTCTCCTGCACCATGAACAGGCTGGCATCCAGATCAAAAGCGGCACCGTCCGAAGCCCGGGCGTCCCAGCCCAGACCGACCAGCACTTGCTTCAGATTCGGATCACTCTTTGTCAGGTTGACGTTGCCGCCTTTTTGCAAACTGATTGCCACTGTCTTCTCCTGAGCCGTTATGCCTTGCCCTGCACTTCATCGAGGGCGGCTTGCCGCTTGTACTTGACCGACGACCACAGCGAAGCCGCAATGAACGCTACACCGATGAGACCGGTAAAAATTTCCGAGACGTGATACTTCATGCTGGCCAACATAATCAGGGCGAGAATACCGATGGCGTAATGGGCGCCATGCTCCAGGTAGACAAATTCGTCGAGTGTGCCCTGGCGTACCAGATACACCGTCATCGACCTGACAAACATCGCGCCAATGGCCAAGCCAAGCATGATGATGATCACGTCATTGGTAATCGCAAAGGCACCGATCACACCATCGAACGAGAAGGACGCATCGAGCACTTCGAGGTACAGGAAAGCGCCGATACCGCCGCGCTTGACGATGGCACCAAGATCGGGACCGCTTTCTTCCTTGCCTTCAAGAAGTTTGCCGAGAACATCCACACCAACATACGTCACGATCCCCCACATACCTGCTGTTAGAACTACCGCTTGCTTGGCCGGCTCAACGATCCCGACCATGGCCAGTACGACCACCAGCGAGATGAGCACAGGGATTGAGGTAATTCTTCCGAACGCCCCTAGCTTCTCTTCAACAATACCGAGCCAGTGCACTTCTTTTTCATCGTCAAGCAAAAAGTTGAGGAACACCAGTAACAGGAACACACCACCAAAGGCCGCTACCTCTGCATGATGGTTATTGAGGTGCATTGCGTATTGCGCAGGATCATTCAAAGCCATTGTCCAGACTTCACCGATACCCAGATCGGCAGCGGCCCCCACAATGACCAGAGGGAAAAGCAAACGCATACCGAACACCGCGATGATGATGCCGACCCCAAGGAACAGGTCCTGCCAGAATTTGTTCCAGGTCTTCAGGACCGAGGCGTTGACCACCGCATTGTCGAACGAGAGTGATACTTCCATCACGCTCAGGATGACGGCAATACCGAGGGCCGACAACGCCGTGCTGACACCGCCGTGGGTAAAGCCCCACCAGGTCGCTAGCGACAAACAGATAATCGTTACGAGGAACGATATTCGAAAATGCTTCATGAAATTCCCATCTTGATAGTGACTTTTGTTCGGTGTTCAACCTGCTCTTTATTAATTTAATCGCAGAATATCTTGTGTACTACTTGTGGTGGGCCGACAATAGCTTTCAATTTCACTCCTGTCCATGAGAGAAGCATTTTAAATGAAATTATTCAAACACTCACCGTCCGAAGCCTACAGTTGGTGTGTACTGTTGCTTTTTCAAGTCCATAAATAAATCCGCATGAATATACGCATTATGCTGAAATTTCTTACCAGTTGATGACATCTGAAAATGCTCTCTGGCTACAGCCCCTCTCCGACGTCCGCCTGACTGCAATCGGCAAATCCGCCGACGGCATGGTGATCAGTCTGGAGACTGACAGCCGGCCCTGCCGTTGCACGAATTGCCAATCAGCCAGTACGGTCCGCTATGGCCGGACGGCACTGCGGGTGCGCGACCTGGCTTTCGATGGCGCACGCATCGACCTGGAAATCAAGCGTGCACGCCTGCGCTGCAATGCCTGCCTGAAGACCTTTAACGAACCCGTACCGGGGGTCTCGGAGCGTCACCGTGCCACCGAGCGGATGGTCGCGCTAGCGGCCAGGATGGTCTTGTCGGACTCGTTTCTCAGTGTGGCCCGGCAATTAAGTCTGGATGAAAAAACGGTACGCGCTATTTTTAACGAACGCTTGCCGATCTTGCGCACGATCGCCCGACCGCACAATCCGGCGGACGTCATGCTGTGGCTGCCGACCATTCAAGGCAAGCCGCGGGCCGCCTGGATCAATCCTTCAGAAGCGACGTTGATTCGCATGGATGCCGATACCAGCGCCGCAACCGTCAGTGGCGCAGCATGGGAACTCACCGGACATGGCTCGGAGCTGCTGTACCTGCCTCCCGTACCCGACATCATCAAGGCGATCGCCGGGGCAGCGCCGCTACAAATCCGTTTGCACGGGCCCTCGCTGCGTGCTGCCTGCCGCAAGCAAATTGCGCTGTTCGGCAGCGTCAAACCGGTGCGCGATTACCTGAAGCAGTTAAGTCTTTTTATTGCCGCCGACACACCGGACGACGCAATCCGGCAATGGCAGACACTGCTGGAACCGCCAGTCGAAATGCGGTCCAACATGGACCCGCTGTTGCAGGCGGTGCAGTTGATGGGGCCGAACTGTTTTGATGACATGCAATACGCTGATTTGCCGTGCGATCTGCAGATGACGCACATTGAATCCCTGCTGGGCAGTCGATTCGGCCGACGCTCGTACGAAGTCATGCTTGCTGTCATGCTGTACGATAAACGGTTGTTCCAGACACGCCGGACGCCCGTTCAGGCGACCGGTGCGCAACTGGCGATGGGCTACCAAAAAACCAACTTTGGCACCAGCCTCGCCAAACTGGCGATCCGGCTCGCCGCGCTGCCGGATGAGCCTCGTACCGAACGCAAAGCAATCGTACTTCCGCGCTGATTATGCGACGGTAAAGTAATAAAAACTCACACCCGAAATTAACGCCTCCCCCTGAAAATGAAATCCGATGACACTTGTCTACGCTGTAACCCCATTGCTTACCTGGACCCTGGTCGGTCCGATCAAATTCCTGATCAATAGCGCGCGCACGCGCCGCTGGGCCTTCGACCTGGTCGGCAATGGCGGCTTCCCGAGCAACCACAGCGCCGTGGTGACCAGCATGGCGACGATGATCGCGCTGCGTGAAGGTATCTCGCACCCGGCCTTCGGCGTCGCGGTGACGCTCGCCGTGATCGTGATGATCGACGCCAACAGCTTGCGCCAGCATGTCGGAAAACATGCCGAGCACATCAATGCGCTCGATGCAGGCCGTGTCGAAGGCAAGCCGCTGCGTGAGCGCATGGGCCATACCAAAATCGAGATTTGCGGCGGCATCGTCACCGGCATCCTGATCGCGCTGGCGATTAGCCGGTTGCTGCCCTAGGAACCTGTCAACAACGACCTCGCCAATATCAAGCCAGTGCCCGCGCCAGATACGGCGCAGTGCGACTGTCAGCAACACGCGCGACCTGATCGGGCGGTGCACTCGCCACAACGCGTCCGCCCTGGTCGCCCGCGCCGGGACCGATGTCCATCACCCAGTCGCTCGCCGCGACCACGCGCATGTCGTGTTCGACCACGATCACGGTGTTGCCGGATGCGACCAGCGCATCGAGTTGGGCGATCAATTTATCGATGTCCGAGGGATGCAGGCCGGTGGTCGGTTCATCGAGAATGTACAGCGTGTCGCCACGCTGCGGTCGCTGCAATTCGGTGGCCAGTTTGACGCGCTGCGCTTCGCCACCGGACAATTCGGTGGCAGCCTGACCGAGTCGCAAATAGCCCAGACCGACCTCGCGCAAGACCGTCAACGGACGCATCAATGGTGCTTCGTCAACAAAAAATTCCCACGCTGTATCGACCGTCATCGCCAGTACGTCGGCAATGTTGCGCTCGCGATAGCGGACCGCGAGCGTGTCGTCGTTGTAGCGGGTGCCGTGACAAGTCGGGCAAGGCGCGTACACGCTCGGCAAAAACAATAACTCAACCATGACCTGGCCCTCACCAGCGCAAGTGGCGCAGCGTCCTTTGCTGACGTTGAATGAAAACCGGCCGGCGTCGTAATGCCGGGCGCGGGCCTCGTCGGTCGCGGCAAATAGCTTACGTACGTAATCGAACAAGCCGGTGTAGGTCGCCAGATTCGAGCGCGGTGTGCGACCGATCGGTTTCTGGTCGACTTGCACCAGCCGCTTGATCGCTTCCATGCCGCCCGCGATATGGCCACCGGTGGTCCGGACGGGATTGTGTTCCAGCGTATCGACCTCCTCCTCTTGCGGCGCGATAACGTGTCCCAACTGCGCCGCCACCAGGTCCACCAGCGCCTGGCTCACCAGGCTCGATTTTCCTGAACCGGATACACCGGTCACGCTGGTCAGCACACCCAACGGAAAGGCGGCATCCAGGTGATCCAGATTGTTGCGGGTGACGCCTTCCAGACGCAGCCAGCGCTCGGGTGCACGCGGCGTACGGCGCTCCGTGGCCGGTCCGGCAAACAGATAGCGCCGGGTTTGCGATTGTTCGACATCGGCTAATCCGGCCGGCGGTCCGCTGTACAACACGCAGCCGCCCTGATCGCCCGCGCCGGGACCAACATCCACAATCCAGTCGGCGTCGCGAATGATGTCGAGGTCATGCTCGACCACAAACAGCGAATTGCCGGAGGCCTTGAGCCGGGCCAGCGTGCTCAGCAATGCCTCGGTGTCGGCCGGATGCAAACCGGCCGATGGCTCGTCGAGCACATACACGACACCGAACAGGTTCGAGCGCACTTGTGTGGCCAGCCGCAGACGCTGCAATTCGCCGGGTGACAACGTCGGCGTGCTGCGCTCAAGTGCCAGATAACCCAGCCCCAGCTCCAGCAACACGGCAACCCGCTCGATCAGATCAGCGGCAATGCGTTGCGTGACGAGGGCTTTTTCCGGATGCTCGCGCTGCTGTTTGGCATCGACCTTGGCGGTGCCGTCCGCGAACGGCGCGAGCAATGCACTGAGGCGATTGAGCGGCAGACGGGAAATGTCAGCGATATCGCAACCGGCAAATTTCACCGACAGCGCTTCAGGCCGCAGCCGTTTGCCCTGACACAGCGGACAGTCGGAACTGATCATGTATTGCGCCACCCGTTTTTTCATCAGCGCACTTTGCGTCGTGGCGAAGGTCTGCAACACATATTTTCTGGCGCCGGTAAACGTGCCCTGATAACTCGGCATCACGTTGCGCTTGATGGCTGCGCGTATTTCTTCTGACGTGAAACCCGAATACACCGGCGCGGTCGGCTGTTCGTCGGTGAACAGAATCCAGTCGCGGTCTTTTTTTGGCAGATCACGCCACGGCGTATCGACGTCGTATCCGAGTGTCGTCAAAATTTCCCGCAGGTTCTGGCCATGCCAGGCGGTCGGCCAGGCGGCAATCGCGCGTTCGCGGATCGTCAACCGGTCGTCCGGCACCAGCGAGCGTTCGGTCACCGCATAGACCCGGCCCATGCCATGGCATTCGGGACAGGCACCTTCGGGCGTATTGGCCGAAAACGATTCGGCATACAGCAACGGCTGGGAGGCCGGATAGTCACCGGCACGCGAATACAGCATGCGCAACAGGTTCGACAAAGTCGTGACGCTGCCAACCGACGAGCGGGTAGTCGGCGAACCACGCTGCTGTTGCAACGCGACCGCTGGCGGCAAGCCATCAATCGCATCGACATCCGGCACCGCCATCTGGTTGAACAACCGGCGCGCATACGGCGACACCGACTCCAGATAGCGCCGCTGCGCTTCCGCATACAACGTGCCGAACGCCAGCGACGATTTTCCCGAGCCGGAGACGCCGGTGAATACCACCAGCGCATCACGCGGGATATCGACGTCGACTTCCTTGAGATTGTGTTCGCGTGCACCGCGTACTTGGACGTAGCCGCTGCGAACGGCCGGTATGTTTGGCTGTCTGGAAGGTGTCTTGGGCATGGAGAGGGAGAATGATGAAGTTGCCGAATCCTATGCAGGGCGATGCCTGGAGTCTGTACGGCAACGAACACACTCTTGCGACGAAGTATCAGGATCGGACGGCGGTCATCATCTGACACCGCGATAACTAATGCACCAGGTCAAGCCTGTGAGGCAACGACATGAAAACGCCGCACCAGTGGCCACCCGACAGGCATTTTGATTCGATGGAATAATTACGCGTTATCTGAACTGGCTTCGCGCGAGCGTTGAAATACAACATGCGACCATCGGCTGTCCTCGAAATGAACCGCCCCCTTATCCGCGAAGCTGCAGCCCGCTTTCGCGCCACCAATGCCCGTGTTTTCTGGGCGTCCGAGGATGGCACCACCTTGAACGGTGCCGGTCTCGATGTGCTGGTTGACGCCCTGCCCGGTGCCACACTCATCGACCTCGGCGGCCTGCAAACCGAACTGGAATCGCGCCTCGGCGTCACCGTGACGGTGTGGCGGCCGGCCGATCTGCCGGCCGGATTGCGCGAGAGCGTGCTGGCCGAAGCACGGCGAGTGTAATCCGCGCTGGCGTGCATGGCGACGCGCCGCAATCACTGCG
>CAILRJ010000147.1 GCA_903836575.1 uncultured Burkholderiales bacterium | reverse complement strand
CGCGTAGCCGGCGGTCGCCATGCTGGTGCTCCAGAATTCACGCGGGTCGAGGCCCGGCAGCAAAGGGAATGAGTCGCACAGACACGATGCCATCGAGAGCGTGCGTACTTTGCTCATGCCCACCAGCGAAATCGCGTCATCGACCGAACTGACGCCGCGCGGCAAGCCAAACGCGGCACTATTGGCCAGTCGCAGCAGTTTGGCCGTCATCGCCGGATCGCGGGCGATGAGGTCGCTGACCTGTTGCACCGAACTGTTGTCGTCGTTGAGCGTTTTGATCAGTGCATGCGCCACCTCTGACAGGGTGGGTAATTTGATGTTGGCAAAAAAGAAATCGAGTGTTGGCATAGTCGTTCCCCTGATGGCTTCATGGGTGGCATAAGACTGCGTGTTGTTGCGACAGCACTTTGATGCTGTCTAGCTTCCCAGTGCAACGGCGAATTGTCAGTAAGGGTGTGCGCAGAACTATTGAGTGATGTGCGCGGGGAATAGCGCAAGACGTAACGGCGCGTCAAGCATGAGCGGGATCAACTCCGTAACAGGTGAGCGGGATTGCTTGCAGCGATCTCAGGCGGCGCTGACGACGCGGTTCTTGCCGGCCTTTTTCGCCTCGTATAGCGCGCTATCGGCGCGCTTTAGCAGTCCGATTTTGTCTTCGGTCTCTTTGCGAAGTGCGACTCCGGCGCTGAAGGTAATCAGGATGCGCTCGTTGTTGTGCATGAAAATACGCTTCGTGAGTTCGCGCTGCAGTCTAATGACAGTGCGGGTGGCTTCTTCTATCGTCGTATCGGGCAGCAGGATGAGGAATTCTTCTCCGCCAAAACGTGCCAGCACATCCATTGTGCGTAGTGTGTCCTTGATCACGCGCACCAGATACACCAGCGCTTCGTCGCCGGCAATGTGACCGTGGGTGTCGTTGAGGCGTTTGAAGTCGTCAAGATCGAGCATCGCGATGCACAGTGACGACTTGCGCCGATCGGCGCGCGCCAGTTCGCGATCAAAGACATCGTCCAGGCCACGCCGGTTCAAGCTGCCGGTGAGCTGGTCTTCCCGCACCAGATCGCTCATCTCCGCGAGGGTTAATTCGAGTTCGCGGATGCGCTGTTGGGCCGCATCAGCGGCCTGACGCACGACGATCATGTCATCGCGTGACTGCAGCGTGTCGAACTGTACCTGACGCGTGTCACGCATCACGTCATCGAGGATGGCATTGAGGGTGGCGATGTCGCTGGCCTGGCTGATTTTAAGCGAATAGGCCTCGATTTTTTCGTGATAGTCGCCCGTACTGGCGGCCAGTGTGCCGAGACGGTCGATGAAGGTGATCATCATGTTTTTGACGGAGACCTTGGCTTCGGTCAGGCTGTGCTTGAGTGTGCCTTGCTTGTAGATCACGTCTTTCATGTCGCGTGTCGCATCTTGCAGCGCATGATGATTGACCGGTCCTGACAGCAGATGTTGCACGCTTTCTACCTGGCCATGCAGCCAGCTGTCTTCTTCAGTCAGTTCGCTGACATTTTCCAGCAACAGCTTGAACAGGCGCAGCAGCAGTTCCTGTTCTTCAGCAACGTCGCCGGCGCGCATTTCGATCTTGAAACAGAGCTGACGCAGCCGGGTCCCCACCTCATCGAGACTGTCTTCGGTCAGGGCTTCCTTGACTGACCGCCCGAGCGATTCGGCTTCGTCGGCGAGTTCTGGTGCGGTACTGAGCAATGCGGCAACGGCTAGCAACAACGTGCGCGAGAGCAGATCACGCAGCGCGCGCGGCTGGCGATCGTCGGTTGCGGGGACGCTCACGGGTGACGCTTGAATAACCGGTGGCTGGGAGGAAATGCACGTCAGGTGCGTAACAATCAGTTCAGAGAGTGCCGTGGAATAAGCGCTCCAGTCGCGAGCCGTGGCGGCAAGTTCTAAGCGCTTGCCGAAACCTTTGATGTCATCCAGTTCAGTGCTGAGATCGAGCAACGCGTTGGCAAATTGAATCAGGGTATGTTCGGCACTCGGGGTGGTACTGCTGCCGGCAATTTCTTCGTAGACCAGTCGATAGGCATCTGGCGTGGGCGCCATCCTGCGCACGGCCAATTGGCGAAACGTTTCACGGGCCAGTTCAGTAGGATTTTGCGCGGAGGTTGCAGCGACGTCTTTTGATTTCATGTGGTCAATCCTGCTCGAAAGTCATGACATTGAGGCATGATATTACACCGAGTAAAGGTACTCATCGGATTGATTAATGGTTAAATTGTTGTATCCCGGCAGCTGGCAGCTGGCAGTTCTCTCAATCAACCAGATGATTTCTGATTGCATAGTGGGTCAGCTCCGCGTTGTGACGCAACTTCATTTTTTGCAGCAGGCGCGAACGGTACATGCTGATGGTCTTGACGGACAGGACGAGTTCGTTGGCGATATCGGTCACCGTTTTGCCTGAGGCAATCATCGTCAGTGTCTGGTATTCACGGTCGGACAGGGTTTCGTGAGCCGGGATCTCGCGGTCGTCGCCGACCTGATTGGCCAGTTCCTGGGCCAGTTCGGTGCTGATGTACTTGCGTCCGGATGCCACCTGACGAATGGCATTGACCAGTTCGGCCGGGGCACTTTGCTTGTTGAGATAACCGGAGGCACCCGCTTTGAGCGAACGGATGGCGTACTGGTCTTCACGGTGCATCGATAGCATCAGCACCGCGATGGCCGGATGTTCCTTGCGGATCTGCTTGAGCACCTCAATACCGCTGCGATCAGGCATCGAAATATCGAGTAGCAGTACATCGGCTTCTCCGGCACGTGCGAGCTTGACCGCATCCAGACCATTTTCGGCGGCACCGGCGACGACGATGTCCTTGGTGTCGGCCAGAATCTGCTTGAGGCCTTCGCGCACAATCGCGTGGTCGTCCGCGATCAGTACGCGGATTAATTCTTTCTTATTCATGGGCTGGCTTTTTCTTTGCCTGCGTAGTGTTTTTTCATTGATCGACCGGGTGCGGCCGGCAACGGAATGCGGATCGCCACCATACTGCCGCCCTTCGACAGATTGCTGACTGACAAACTGCCCCCGAGCGCCTTGGCGCGTTCGATCATTCCACGGATACCGAACGAGGCCGGCTTTTGCCGGTCGCGTAATGCGATTCCTGTTCCATTGTCGCTGATTTCCATGCGGATGCCGCGCTGGTTGCGGATCAGGTGCACCTGAACGCTGCTGGCGCGCGCATGCTTGCTGATATTGTTGAGCGACTCCTGAAATATCCTGAACAAGGCACTGGCCTGTTCCGGCGGCAGTTCGATGTCGTGGTCGCTGCTGACGACATGGCATGGAATGCCCAGTTGCTTTTCGAACTCGACCGCTTGCCATTGAATGGCGGCAACGATCCCGAAATCGAGGATGCTTGGTCGTAGGTCGACTGAAATTCTATGGATCGATTCGATGGTCCGGTCGACCAGCGAGTCGACGTAATCGGCTTTGTCGGTGAGGCTGGTGTCTTCCGGTAAACGGCGTTTCAGCAATGCCAGAGCCATCTTGATGGCAGTCAGGTTGCCGCCAAGGTCGTCGTGTATTTCGCGTGCAATGCGGGTCCGTTCTTCTTCCTTGACGCGTTCAATGTGTGCCGATAGCTCGGCCAGTTGTGCCCGCGAACGCTTGATTTCTGTCTGTTCGAGCTTACTCTGGGTGATGTTGGTCATGATGCCCTCCCACTGTATGCTGCCATCAGAGCGCTCGCGCGGCATCGCACGCAGATTGATCCATTTGATGTCCTTCCATTCTTCTATCCAGAGCCGACCGTCCCAATTCCAGCTCCGGATTTCCTCCGCGGAGCTCTGCATCGATGCCAGGTACGATGCTCTGTCCTCAGGCAGGATCAACTCCATAAACTGGTCCGGATCAGCGTGCAGGTCCTCCTGGCTCACACCAAGCAGGGCATGGCAGGCGTCGCTCAGGTATGGAAATGCCATCGTGTTGTCCGGCATCAGCCGGAATTGGTAGACCAGACCAGGGGTATTCGACACAATGGCGCGAAAGCGTGCCTCGATAAGTCCCAATGCCGTCGCCGATGCCTGCGACGCGCTCTGGTCTTTGCAGATCATCAGCAGCGCTGGCTTTTCGTCTTCGCAGCAGAGTAAAAACCGTACGTGACCGGGATACGAGCAGCCATCTTTGCGAAGCAAGGTTGTTTCTATAGCGACTACGTCCTGTTTTTCGGTGCGCAGTTGCTCCAGCAATGCCATCATCCTTCCGGTGTCGAGTTCGGGAGCGACATCGTGCAATTGCATGCGGCTCAGCTCGTTTTCACTGTACCGGAGGTTGCTTTGCGCAGACCGGTTTGTCGCAAGAAAATTAAAATTCTCCAAGCCGAGCAGGCTGATCTCGTCGCCGCTTTCGTGCATGGCGACATGCAGCCAGTGCGCTCCGTACCTGATGGACTGCGACGATGCCAACTTAATGCTCCTGGCTTGTGGCATTAATCGGTGTGACGCTCCTGCTGGACGGGACCCATCGCTCGACCCAGTCAGCCAGTTGTTCGGCCGGCATTGGCTTGCTGATCAGGTAACCTTGACCCTGGTCACAACCCATTGCGTCCAGCAAGTTCCAGGCTTCTTTGCTCTCGATTCCTTCGGCGACGACGCGCAGTCCCATGTTGTGACCGAGATCGATGGTTGAGCGCACGATCCGGGCGTCATCGCTATCGTGTTCCATGTTCATCACGAAGGACTTGTCGATCTTCAGTTCATCGACCGGTAAGCGTTTCAGGTAAGCCAGTGACGAATACCCGGTACCGAAGTCATCGATCGATAGCTCTACGTTCATTACGTGCAAGCGTTCTAGCGTTTGCAGAGCCCTTACCGGATCGTCCATGATGGCGCTCTCGGTAATTTCGAGACAAAACGATTGCGGAGTCACTTGATGGCGTTCCAGTATCTCAGCAAATTTATGGGGTAAATCCTGATCGAGCAAATCGCGCGTCGACAGATTAACTGAGATTTTAAGAGGCAGTCCGCGCGCAATTAATTGGCGGCAGAGCGCTGCTGACTGTTCCAGTACCCACAGCGTCATGATCCTGATAAAACCGGATTTTTCAGCGAACGGAATGAAATCATCCGGAAAAATCATACCGCGCTCGGGATGGACCCAGCGTATCAGTGCCTCCGCTCCAACCACCTCACCAGAGCCGAGCAAAATTTTCGGTTGCATTTGCAAGCGGAATTCATTGCCCTCGATGGCGCGTCGCAGTTCGCTTAGCAATGAGAGGTTCTGGTCACTGCTTTTGTCGATGGTCGGATGGTAGACCACGGCTTCGTTGCCACTTTTCTTGGCGGCATACATGGCAATCTCGGCGTGACTCACTAAAGATTCGGCATCGATGCCATGCTCGGGGAAGCCGGCGATGCCGATGCCGGCGCCGAGATCAACAGTCTGGTCGTCCAGGGAAATAGGCTGTTCCAGCGATATCAGGATTTTTTCTGCCACGATCTGGCTGCTGCGCAGGGTAGTTAATGGCAACACGATCGCAAACTCGTCACCTTCCAGGCGTGCTACCTGGCCGATGCCGCCGTCGAGTTGTTCTTTCAGGCGCTCGGCCACCTTGCGTAACAAGTCGTCGCCAAACTGATGGCCGAGTACATCATTGACGTTCTTGAAACGGTCCAGGTTCAGTATCAGCACGTAGCAGTGTCCGCCCGTCTTGTCTGCCTGTTCGACGGCAGCACTGATGAGCTTGACGAATTGCGGACGGTTAGGCAGGTTGGTCAGCGTATCCCAATAGGCTAGCCGGTTGGTTTCGAAGTCGCGCCGGGAGATATCATCGCGCATGCTGTCGAACGCCCGCGCCAGTTCTCCGATTTCATCCTTGCGACGGATTTCAAGTCGTCCCTCGTAACCTCCCTTGCCCAGTTGCTTGGCAATCTCGGTCAGTTCGCGCAGGGGACCGGTGATGCGCCGTGCGGCGACCTTGCTGAAGAACACTGCCAGCAAGGTGCACAAAGCGGTCAACATCAGTAGTGTCAGTTGTAACCGATCATAGGGTGCGACGGCTGCATTGATTGATTGCAGTAGCACGACGTTCGCAACATGGTCTTCATTGGCAGCAAGTACCCGGTTACGGTAGCTAAATTGAGCTTCTGCAACTTTGAGAATGCCAAGGCTGGCTGGTGCAGACGGAAAATCCTGCACGCGCTTGTTGAAGTTTGCCGCATCGCCGGTCGCAAAAGTGGATTCTTTAGTGGTCCAGGTACCGGTTTGATTGCGACTTACGATGGCAACCTGGAGTGAAGATAATTCATGCATGTCATTGATCAACCGCTGATCAATTGGAAATGCCATGGCCACCCAGCCGATGGTCTGAGGTGCTTTTACCGGAATGACGACGATCTGGTAAGGCTCATCTTCGACTAGTCGAACTCCGTTGGCGCTACCGGTGCGGTCAGCTTCCTCGACCAGAGCGAGGATGGATTGCTTGAATCCTTCGCTTGTCATGGTCGCTGTGGTGGCTTTGATTTTACGGTCTATGCCGATAAGCATGGTCAGCGTGGCGCCGATTCTTGCTCCGTGATTTTCCAGAACGGAAGTAATGGTTTCGTTATCATCGCTGCCGACGGCCTGACGGAACCCGTAATCGAGTGCCAGCACGCGCGTGCCGGTAATCAGATTGTCCGCCTTCTGTTGCATCAGGCGAAGAAATACCCGCTCTCCGATCACCAGTTCATTGGCGACTGCTTTGCGGGCATTTTCATTGATCCCGGTGCGAATCGCAATGAATCCGGCCAGTTGCACAATGAGAACGAGCACCAGAAACAGCGCGACTATCCTGCTTTCAAGACTGCGCAAGCGCATGAAATTCCTATTTCTTGTTCAACGAAAACGAAGTCGTGGCGTCAGTTCCTGAGAACGAGATGGCTTGTTCCGGGACCGGAGTGCCGGGCGGAATTGTCCGGTACCAGACCTTCAGGTTGTATTTCCCCGAAGGTAAATTGTCAATAACTGCTTTTCCGCTGTTGTCGGTTTTTGCAAAGTAAGGCGTATCGACTACCTGAATATAGGCCGACATCTTGTCATGGATGTTGCATCCAATAATGACGGTACCAGGTTTGTCAAACAGGAGCGGCTCGCCCCCGGCTCCCGAATAAAGCTTCAGTTCGAATACTTTAGCCGGCGAGAATGAATAAACTTGATGTCGCACTGTGTCATTGTTCGGAAACGAAATCGAAGCGCCCGATTGGATTACCGTCACTGTCGGAACAAATGCCCGGCCTTTTTGCTCGATTTGGGCTGGACGTCCCATTTTCGGCAATGCTTGCCCGGATGCCGATTCCAGATAGACCACGGCGTCGGCAGCTGCGGCACTGTTGCTGGCTTCCACCTGAACGGTGAGTGAGGCCGCCGTAGTCGTCGTTGTTGCAAATACGAAACTTAGTAGGATGAGTCGCATTGCTGTGCAGGAGAGTGGATTCATTGGGCAAAGGCAGACGGAGATAAAAAATGAGTGAAAAAGAGTGATGTACGTGAATCGGCGGTAGGTTTTCATTTGATCGACCTAATCAGAACCTAACTAGTGTGATCAGATGCGGCAACAAGGGCACGAACCACGACAACTTTAGCATAAGTTTTTTTTTATTCCGTTTCGTTAATTGTTCCTTTAATTAAAAGTTTGCAGTTGTTTGTTCGACTGATTTGCCATTGTCCTGAGTTTTTTTCTGCAACAAAGGATTGATACCGCAAAGTTTGTTCGTGCAAGTACTTCTACACCAGGTAAATCTCGTCCTCTAATGCAATGAATTTTCGGATGGCGCTGGAGGGCAGACAAAAAAAGAGCAAGTTTCCCGCCTCAGGACTTCCAAAAAGAAGTGAGGTCGGCTATAGTTCGGTTCTGCGCGGCTGTAGCTCAGCTGGATAGAGTACTTGGCTACGAACCAAGGGGTCGTGGGTTCGATTCCTGCCAGCCGCACCAGTAAATTCCGGGGGATTACAAGTTTAGGCTTGTAGTCCCTTTCTGGTTTTTGGGTCATGGTGACACTAAGGGTGACACTTGCGCAGAGGCTAGGCCACAAATCCCCGTCTATATACAGCTTCCCCGCCAGTTGGAACGTCTTAACAATCGCCTTTGGCTGATACTTCGCAATATGCACTTCAATTTGCAAGAGGGACAAGGTGCATGAAGCTGCGGCCGAGAAAGTCAAAGAGATAATTTGCTTTGCCGCTGGAGCGCGAGACAGGGAGGCGCCAAATCATACCGACGTCACACCACCAGAAACTTGCACCCAACTTTAAGTGATAGATAAATTCCGTCTGTTTGCTGCTACAACCCTTCCCCGAAAAATTTCACTTTTTGATTAATAACGCGACAGAGCCAGCAACAAGGCCATCCCTTCGGCCATACTCACTCGCGAGGCGGGAGACGGATGGCTGCGCGGTAGGCTTTGCGGGAGGGCGGTGGCCTGCAGTTTTTTATAGAAACTGACGAAATCGACGGACGACCAGCCGGCCAGATGGGCCAGTGTCATACCAATCTGATCGGCTTCGGTTTCTTGAATACTGGATAAATTGCCAAGCTGAATTTGTAATGGCAGCTCAAGGTCAAGGCGCTCCATTACTATCTCCAGTGTGCTTGCCGGCTGCGGATAAATAAGGCGTGCCTCGGAAAGTGTTTCGCGATGATGTTGGGCAATGGCATGGGCAACCTCGTGACCAATCAAGGCAGCCAGTTCACCGTCGTTTAGTTCGAGCCGTCGGACGAACTGACTGCCAACAATCATTTTGCCGCCAGCCATGCAATAGGCATCGATATCGGGGGCACTGCTGGTGTGTAATTCCCACCGCCAGTCTTTTACTTTGGGTTCCAGTATTGCAGCTGCATGCAGGATAGTAGCGGCAACCCGCTGCACTCTTTCCGTAATGGCATCATCGTCATCGATCTGATGGGTACCAGTCAGATCCTGAAGCACTTGTTTATATTGCACCGCCGTATGCTGTTGTAAAGCATCCTCAGTGAATGCCAGTTCTTGCCACCGTCCCGTTTCGGGAACCTGTGCAAGCGCACTGGCGCACAGGCAAACGACAGCGAAAATACCAAGTTGTGTGCGGTACATTTTTGTCCCTTTACGTGTGGAAAGGAAAACAATGGCACTACAGGTCATGTCGTTACGGGGTGCGTCGCTATTGAGAGGACGCTTTAAAAGCATTTTTGTTTATGGCATAGCAATGTGGTGGAAAAATACTGGCTAACATGGCCTTCTTGAGCTCCACCTGACCAGATTTTTTTCTGGCAGATTGATCTCCTGCACGATTGCTCCCATCAGGGTTGTGGGGTTCGAATCAGAGCGGCTTTAACTAACTTTGTTACCGACAGGACATAATCAGAGCCGTAAAAATCAACACTGCGTACTTGTTGCCACTTGATACTGCGTTGCAATAGCTGTCTAAGTAGACCGATAACTGGCGAAGGCGCTGCTACATTGAAGCCCCTCGATAAGCACTCAATTAATCAAAAGTAGAGGGCTTAAATCAATACTATTACTTTCAGTTACACGGCGCTTAATAATTCTTTTTTTTAATGAGGTGCGGGAACAAGGTCCATCAGGAGCGACGTTACAATTTGAAGACATGTGGAGTAGCTAGCGATCGTACAAGTTGTGTGGAACACACTCACTCACAAGGTATGCTTTCAATTCCCCTTTTCGGGTGGCCAAACTACGCCACCTCAATCAACCAGATTGGCATTCATTTTGCGATACCGAAATGCCTTTCTTCCTATTTGTTCGGAGACGAAGCGACACACCTTAGTCGACTTTATTGGCCGGCCCCGCCGCGCCTTGCCCTTCGAGTGCCAACGCAAACTCCTTATGTCACGGTACCTGCCGCGTCTCCTGATTGATTACTCACCAAACGGGGGCGGAGCAAAGAAAAGCAGTGTGATGCTGCTCGATTGCCTTTAGAACTGCGCGTGCCACTTCTTCTGTTGCCAGCTTGATCCTTCCACGGCCCCTTTCTGGAGGTCGCCTTCGTCATGCTTGATTCGCGCTTGCGGATCTGTTCGCTGGTATTGCATCTGATTAGTAGGGCCCGGGCGAACAAAGCCAAATTCACGGCTGATCTTTGCTCATTTTTTCGGCACTGAATGCGCTTAAAAAGTTGTAAAAGTGGGATTCAAAATTCGTCCCAATTGCCGCCTGCTGTCGGCGATGATTTGGGCTTTGCTATCTCACGCCTGGAAGAAATTTGTGTCTCCGCCACGGCTGTTTGCTCAGAAAAAACCCGCAGTGGCGCGGGTCGACGGGTGGCAATCGGCAACGGCCGTGCAGCCTGCTTTATCAATTTTGCTGGGGTTTTCGCTTCTGCTGTCTTGAAAACAGCAACAATTTCAGACAAATTTGTGGTCTGATCTTGCAGAGATTCTGCGGCAGCCGCCGCTTCCTCAACGAGCGCAGCATTTTGCTGGGTAACGTTATCCATTTCTGTGATGGCTTGATTGATCTGCTCGATGCCGGCAGTTTGTTCCTGACTTGCGGCCGTGATCTCGCCCATGATATCGGTCACACGTTTGATGCTGTCGACGATCTCTCCCATGGTGGCGCCTGCTTCGTTGACGAGCTTGGTGCCGGACTCGACTTTTTCCACCGAGTCGCCGATCAGGATCTTGATTTCCTTGGCTGCTGCCGCTGAGCGATGTGCCAAATTACGCACCTCGGCTGCCACCACTGCAAAGCCACGACCCTGCTCGCCGGCACGGGCAGCTTCGACCGCTGCGTTCAACGCCAGAATATTGGTCTGAAAAGCGATGCCATCAATAACCGAGATAATGTCAACGATCTTGCGGGATGAGTCGTTGATCGCCGTCATCGTGCCCACTACCTGCGAAACGACCTCTCCACCCTTGCTAGCGACATCAGACGCGTGGTTCGCCAAACCGTTTGCTTGCCGCGCATTGTCCGCATTTTGCTTGACAGTGGAAGTTAGTTCTTCCATCGATGAAGCTGTTTCCTCGAGAGAGCTTGCTTGCTGCTCGGTGCGGGAAGACAGGTTGAGGTTACCTGCGGCGATTTCCGACGCTGCGGTGTTAATCATTTCGGTGCCGCTGCGCACCTGGTCGACAATCCCTGCCAGACTGTTACGCATGTTTTTGATCGCATAAAGCAGGCTGTGCTGGTCGCCGGCCCTCAATGCGACTTCGACCGAGAGATCGCCGGTAGCAAGGCGGCTGGCGACGGCACCTGCGTAACCAGGCTCGCCACCCAACTGCCGCAGCAAGCCACGTCCGATCGCGAATGCAAGTACGACGCCGACCGTCAGCGCGATCGCTGCCAGACCAAAAGTCAACGTAATTGCCGTCGACGCGTCGCGAAGAATTTCGTCACCCTTCTCGTCAATCAGGCGCTGCTGGTAATCGACGAGCTGCTTCAACACCGCAGAATAAGCATCCGAGGCAACTGTAACGTCATTATTAAAAAAGCGGTTCGCGGCCTCGATATTACCGTTGGCTTTTTCTGCAAATGCCACCTTGCGCGCGGCTTGATAGTCACTTCGCTTTTGTAGTGCGAGTGTCATGAGACTCTTTGCCTCCGGATCGTCAATGCGCTTTTTCAATTCTTCCACCAGCTCTGTTGCTCGGGCAGACTCCCGTTTGATTGCTGCTTCGAAACTAATCTGCGTTGCAGGGTCGGATGTCTTGCCGGCAGCAATGGTGCGCGGTGTGTTGACGGCAATAATGCTTTTCCATTCGCTTAGCATGCGTTCATTGTGCAATTTGTCTTTTAAAACATAATCGGTCGCCGCACTGGTTTTCTGCATGCGCACCACGCTGATGGCGGCGATGGCGATCAAAAATGCAAACACGCAGCAAAAACTCAATGCCAGGCGCACACCGACTTTCATTTCGTTGAGACGCATTGAACTTCCTTATAAAGGTGAAATTGCAGCATCCTGGTGGATAGGCGTGCTGACCAAGAAACGCGTACAAATCGCATTCAGTCTCATGCAGGTAATGTTCTTCGCATGAATTTTTTCCAGGTACGCTCTGAGAACGTGACGTTTCCTTGTCGACTTCAATAGTCCGATGTCTGTTGTTGGCAACCGTTGCCCCTTCGCGAGGAAGTGCGGTCACTAATTGAAAAGAGTAATTTAATATTACCAATAGTAAATAATTAACTGCAACTATTATTTCCATGTGTTATCGATTATTGGTCAAATACTGTCGATGTATGTGAACGTAGAGGCATCAAAATCTGTCTATTGCTCTGCACCCCTCCTTGCCGTAACGGAGTTGGTTTTGTAGACGCATTTACCCGCATTGGGACGAAGGTAAGCCTGTCTAAATGCGAAGTAAGAAGGCAAAACTGTCAACATGCAGCTATAAGAGACAAGTCGCGGGCGCGAACCCTTGAATTCACGAGGTCTTTATCGTTCTCGTAGAGCCTCGGTTATGTAGACTTGCGCCGCCGGTTAGGTTATTTGTGAACGGAGGTTCAACACCGATACTTCCGACAAACCGCTTTGGGTCGGTAGCTGACATTGTCAAGCTGCCAGGCGCATTCCAATATACGTT
>CAILRJ010000146.1 GCA_903836575.1 uncultured Burkholderiales bacterium | reverse complement strand
TGGCGGAGAGAGGGGGATTCGAACCCCCGATAGGTTTGACCCTATACACGCTTTCCAGGCGTGCGACTTCAACCGCTCATCCACCTCTCCTGCATTACGTTCACCGGACCAACAGGCTTCCAGCGAAGCGCCGAAGTATAGCAATAAATCGGCTTTAAACACCAGTACCTGCGGCCGATTTCGACCTACGGGCAAAATAAACTGTGATCTCGGGCACGGCACGGCCCGAGAAGGCCTGATCGCCTTATTGCGCTTCCTTCAGCTGATCCAGAATTGCCGGATTTTCCAGTGTCGAGATGTCCTGCGTGATTTCCTCGCCCTTGGCCAGCAAGCGCAACAGACGGCGCATGATCTTGCCGGAGCGGGTTTTAGGCAGGTTGTCGCCGAAACGGATTTCCTTTGGCTTGGCGATCGGGCCGATTTCCTTGGCGACCCAGTCACGCAACTCCTTGGCGATCTGCTTGGCCTCGTCACCCGTCGGACGCGAACGCTTGAGCACGACGAAGGCGCAAATCGATTCGCCGGTGGTGTCATCGGGCTTGCCAACCACGGCGGCTTCAGCCACCAGTGAGTGCGCGACCAGCGCCGATTCGATTTCCATCGTACCCATGCGATGACCGGACACATTGAGCACATCGTCAATGCGACCAGTGATCGTGAAGTAGCCGGTCTCGGCATTGCGCACAGCGCCGTCGCCAGCGAGGTAGGTCGTCCCGCCCAGCTCTTCAGGGAAATAGCTCTTCTTGAAGCGCTCCGGATCGTTCCAGATCGTGCGGATCATCGATGGCCATGGACGCTTGACGACCAGGATACCGCCCTGCCCGTTAGGCAAGTCGGCACCGGTTTCATCAACGATGGCAGCGGTGATACCCGGCAGCGGCAGCGTGCAGGAGCCCGGCACCATCGGTGTCGCTCCCGGCAACGGTGTGATCATGTGGCCGCCGGTTTCTGTTTGCCAGAAGGTGTCAACAATCGGGCAATTCTCGCGGCCGATGTTTTTGTAGTACCACATCCAGGCTTCCGGATTGATCGGCTCGCCAACCGAACCAAGCAAGCGCAAGCTGCTCAGGTCATAGCGGTCCGGATGGATTTTTTCGTCGGCGTCGGCAGCCTTGATCAGCGAGCGGATCGCCGTTGGTGCGGTGTAGAAAATAGTCGCTTTGTGACGCGCGATCATGTCCCAGAAACGGCCGGCATTCGGGAAGGTCGGGATGCCTTCGAAGACGATTTCAGTCGCGCCGACAGCCAGCGGACCGTAAGCAATATAGGTGTGGCCAGTGACCCAGCCGATGTCGGCGGTACACCAGAACACATCATCGGGCTTGATGTCGAAGGTCCACTTCATCGTCAGCATGGCCCACAGCAGATAGCCGCCGGAGGAATGCTGAACGCCTTTAGGCGTACCGGTCGAGCCGGAAGTATAAAGGATGAACAGCGGATGTTCGGCGCTGACCCATTCCGGCTCGCAGACGTCGGATTGCGCAGCGACCAGGGTGCTCATGACGATGTCGCGATTGGCGGTCATGGCGACGTCGGCGTTGGTGCGCTGATAGACGACGACATTGCGCACTGCTTCGCAGCCGCCGAGTGCTAAGGCTTCGTCGACGATAGCCTTCAATGGCAGGTTTTTGCCGCCGCGGACTTGCTGGTCGGCGGTAATGACGGCGACTGCGCCGGCATCGATGATGCGGTCCTGCAGCGACTTGGCGCTGAAACCGCCAAAGACCACCGAGTGCGTGGCACCAATCCGGGCGCATGCCTGCATCGCAACGATGCCTTCCACCGACATTGGCATGTAGATGACGACACGGTCGCTCTTTTTGATGCCAAGGGATTTCAGACCGTTGGCGAATTTGCAGACTTGCTGGTGCAGTTCGCGATAAGTGATTTTGGTGACCTTGCCGTCGTCGGCTTCAAAGATCACCGCTTGCTTGTCGGCATTACCATTTTCCAGATTGCGGTCAAGACAGTTGTAGCTGACATTGAGCAAGCCATCTTCGAACCATTTGTAGAACGGCGCATTGGATTCGTCGAGGGTGGTAGTGAACGGCTTTTTCCAGGACAGGTTTTCTCGCGCCAGACTGGCCCAGAAACCTTCGTAGTCCTGTTCGGCATCGGCACACATGGCGTTATAAGCGTCCATGCCGGAAATGGTAGCGGCTTCCTTGAATGCATCCGAGGGATTGAAGATGCGCGTTTCCTGCTTGAGTGTCTCGATACCGGCCATTGCTTGTCTCCTAATTAAAAGAATTTATTTGCGCAAAAGATAAGGGTTCACTCTTACTTCAGCCTTACATATGTTCCTGCAGACGAATTGAACAAACGATACAGCAGGACATAGGGTACGCCAGTGTGACGCGTGTAAAATGCGACTTCCAAATTCTTGCTCTCCGAGCCCAGTCCCCCATGTCCACGAACGAGACAAAAAACAGTCCGGTACCAAAGCGCATCAATGCGATGGCGACCTTCATCTTTGCCACGCGCTGGCTGCAAGTGCCTCTTTACCTCGGTTTGATCCTGGCGCAATGCGTCTACGTTTTCCATTTCTGGGTAGAACTGACCGATCTGATCGGCGCGGCAATGGGCAACGAAAGCGCGCTGCAGCACATCCTCGATGCGGTCTCGGCAACCGGCGCAGTGCGCCCGACCAAGCTCAATGAAGCCACCATCATGCTGGTGGTGCTCGGGCTGATCGATGTGGTGATGATCTCCAACCTGCTGATCATGGTCATTGTCGGCGGCTACGAAACCTTTGTGTCACGGATGAATTTATCGGACCATCCGGATCAGCCGGAATGGCTCTCGCATGTCAATGCGTCGGTGCTGAAAGTCAAACTGGCGATGGCCATCATCGGTATCTCGTCAATCCATTTGCTCAAGACCTTCATTAACGCCGCCAACTACGATGCCAAGACACTGCTGGCACAAACCGGCATCCACATCGCGTTCCTGCTGTCGGCGCTGGCGATCGCGTATTGTGATCGCATCATGACTGACACCCAGAACATGTCCCGCAACCAGCCACACTGACCATCGAGCCCCCATGACCATCATCAAGCAGGAAGACCTGATCGAATCCGTCGCCGCCGCACTGCAATACATCAGCTATTACCATCCGGCTGATTACATTGCCCACCTCGCGCGTGCTTACGACAACGAGCAAAGCCCGGCGGCCAAGGATGCGATTGCGCAGATCCTGACCAACTCGCGCCTGTGCGCCGAAGGCAAGCGCCCGCTCTGCCAGGATACCGGCATCGTCAACGTGTTCCTGAAGATCGGCATGGAAGTACGCTTCGAAGGATTCGGCAAAGGCTCGGTCACCGATGCGGTCAACGAAGGCGTACGTCGGGCCTACAATTTTGCCGATAACAAACTGCGCGCATCGATCGTGGCTGACCCGCATTTCGAGCGCAAGAATACCAAGGACAACACGCCTGCCGTGGTCCACATGGAACTGGTGCCGGGCAATACCGTCGACGTCCAAGTCGCGGCCAAGGGTGGTGGTTCGGAAAACAAATCCAAGTTTGTGATGCTCAATCCATCCGATTCACTGGTCGACTGGGTCATGAAGACCGTACCGCAAATGGGTGCCGGCTGGTGTCCGCCGGGCATGCTCGGGATCGGCATTGGCGGTACCGCTGAACGCGCGATGTTGATGGCCAAGCAATCGCTGATGGAAGACATCGACATGTATGAACTGCGCCAGCGCGGCCCGCAAAACAAGACCGAAGAATTGCGTATCGAGCTGTGCGACAAAATCAATGCGCTCGGTATCGGCGCGCAAGGTCTCGGTGGTTTGACCACCGTGCTCGATGTGAAGATCATGATGCAACCGACCCACGCGGCCTCGAAGCCGGTCGCGATGATCCCGAATTGCGCGGCCACACGCCATGCGCATTTCGTGCTCGATGGTTCCGGCGCGGTCTATCTGGAACCGCCGCTGCTGTCGAGCTGGCCCGATGTGAACTGGACCGCCGATACCGAAAAATCGCAACGCGTCGATCTCAATACGCTGACCAAAGAAGAAGTCGCGTCATGGAAACCAGGCCAGACCTTGCTGCTGAACGGCAAGATGCTGACCGGTCGCGACGCCGCGCACAAGCGCATCCAGGACATGCTGGCCAAAGGCGAGGCACTGCCGGTCGACTTTACCAATCGCGTGATTTACTACGTTGGCCCGGTTGATCCGGTGCGTGACGAAGCGGTTGGTCCGGCCGGTCCGACGACGGCTACGCGGATGGATAAATTTACCGACATGATGCTGGAACAAACGGGGCTGATTTCGATGGTGGGCAAGGCCGAGCGCGGTCCGGAAGCCATCGAATCGATCCGCAAGCACAAGTCGGCCTATCTGATGGCTGTTGGCGGTGCCGCCTATCTGGTCTCGAAAGCGATCAAATCGGCGACCGTGGTCGGCTTTGCTGACCTCGGCATGGAAGCGATCTACGAATTCGACGTCCAGGACATGCCGGTCACGGTGGCGGTCGATTCGAGCGGCATCTCGGTGCACAACACCGGACCGAAAGAATGGCAGGAGAAGATTGCGAAATCGGCGCTGAGCCAGATTCCGGTCGTCGCCATCTGATCCTGACGTCAATGACGATCCCGACGCCGATGGCCGCCAACGCGCCCATCGGCGTTTTTGATTCCGGCATCGGCGGCCTGTCGGTGCTGCGGCATATCCGCGCCGCTCTGCCGCAAGAGGCGTTGCTGTATTTTTCGGATGCGCACTTTGCACCGTATGGCGGGCGACCGGAACAGCAGATCGAGCAACGTGCGCTGGCCATCGGCGCCCTGCTTGCCGCGCATCCGGTAAAGGCGCTGGTGGTGGCCTGCAATACGGCTACTGCGGCTGCGATTGCCGCGTTGCGGCGCGCCTATCCGGCGCTCATTGTCGTGGGAGTCGAGCCGGGTCTGAAGCCGGCTGCGGCGGCATCGACCACCAGAGTGGTCGGCGTCATGGCCACCGAGGCCACGCTGGCCAGCGAGCGTTTTGCGCGACTGCGCGAGGCGCTCTCGACGGCGACTAGCGTCACTTTTTTGACCATGCCCTGCCCGGGTCTGGCATTGCGCATCGAGCAGGACCAGATGCATTTGCCGGAATCACTTGCCTTGTTGCGCCGCTTCGTACTGCCCTTGCTCGAACAGGGTGCCGATACGCTGGTCCTTGGTTGTACCCACTACCCGTTCGTGCAGCAACAGATCGCCGCCATTGCGCACGACTACGCGCAGCGCAGCGTGACCATCATCGACACTGGCGAGGCCGTCGCGCGACAACTGGCTCGCCAGCTAGAACTGCAGGGACTATTACGGCTGGAATCGCCCCCCTCGGTCGACGGATTGTCGAGCGGAAGTGCGGCCGATCTGGAACGTGCTTTCAGTCGCTTGCTTGGTCTGACGGTACGCGTCGTGCATGCCGGGATTTAATACCGACCGATAGCGGCGAATAGACATTGCAACCATGCCGACATGTTTGTATAATTCGCCCTCTTCCTCGATGCACTAGCAGAGGAAGTCTTCATCAGTGGCGGCTGTAGCTCAGTTGGTAGAGTCCCAGATTGTGATTCTGGTTGTCGCGGGTTCGAGCCCCGTCGGTCGCCCCACTGACCTTTCTTCTATTCCCGGTGTCATTCGCAACAAATCCCGCTTATCGCTGCGTCCTGCGCCAGCTTTTTCCGATATGCGCGATTACGTCCGGCCTGTTCGATATCAGCCTCTATTTGCAGATCAGCGCACGCCTTTCACATACGTGCGTTTGGGTGCTCCCGGATCCGGCCGCGGGTCGGGCAACGTCACCGCGTCAATCACGGCCCCGAAACTCAGTGCCCGAGCCGGATAGCGTGCAGCAAATCGCAAGCGCAACTGCATCAACTCGACCGCAAAACGCGAGACCTCTTCATTCTCCGACAGCAGCGCCTGCTTGATGACGATATCGGCATAGAGCCATTGCTGCGCAAATTTCAAGACATCGAAATCGGCACCTCCCGTCTTTTTGTTTGCCTTCCACAAATGAACGGCAAACTTGACCTGATCGGTTTCGAAATAGTCGAGGTTGGCTGGTGTGAGATCACTCATGATGCCCCCGTTAAATTCGCGCGCAACACAAAAATCACGCTACCGTTTCGCCATGTTGTTCGGTGTCAAGACCCTCAACTTCGGTGTGACTGCCAACCCGCAAGCCAATGAGCGCATACACCACCATCAGGATCACAGCGGTCATCACGCCGGCATACAACGCGGTGACACCGACGCCAAAAGCCTGGTTCGCCAACGTCGTCGTCACGCCGCTGATTGCCTTCTCGGCAAAGACTGCGGTGAGCAGCGAGCCGACAATGCCGCCAATGGCGTGAATGCCGAAGACATCGAGTGTGTCGTCATAACCAAGCCATGCTTTGAGTCCGGTCGAGCCCAGGTAGCAAGCCATTCCGGCTACACCACCAATGACCAGCCCGCCGGAAACACCCACGAAACCCGATGCCGGCGTAATCGCCACCAGTCCGGCAACCGCCCCCGATACCAGTCCCAGCACCGACGGCGTACCGCGCCGCCGCCATTCAGCGGCCATCCAGCCGAGCGCACCGGTCGCTGCGGCCAGTTGCGTGACCAGCATCGCCATGCCGGCACGGCCGTCTGCCGCCAGTGCCGACCCGGCATTGAAACCGAACCAGCCGACCCAGAGTAGGCCTGCGCCGACCAGGGTCAGCACCAGATTATGAGGCGGCATCGGTTCGTCACCATAGCCATTGCGAGGACCGACGATGACCGCGGCGACCAGACCGGAGACACCTGCACTGACATGCACCACGGTGCCTCCGGCAAAATCGAGTACCCCGTTCACGGCCAGCCAGCCACCCGGCTCCCAGACCCAATGGGCGATCGGTGCGTACACCAGCAACGACCAGACAGCAATAAACAGAATGAGTGAAGAGAATTTCATGCGCTCGGCAAACGCGCCGGTAATGAGTGCCGGCGTGATA
>CAILRJ010000145.1 GCA_903836575.1 uncultured Burkholderiales bacterium | reverse complement strand
GTTCGTCAGCACCACCAGATTGGTACCGACACCGGTCAACAGGAAGACCGGCGCAATCGCCAGTTGAATGATATGTCCGACATCGCCGAGCTGGATTTCCATGGTGCTCACTATCAGGAAGAAGAGGAAAAAAGGTGCAAGCCTGAACGGTATCAGAGCAGCCGGCACATTGCGCAGCAGCGTAGCGGTGAACTTGGCCAGCGTCAACGTCGTCGGTCATGGTGAGCGTGCTGGTTCTATACTGTGCAGCGCAGCACTGCCACGTCCCTTCAATAGCTATAAAGGATGACCTATGTTACTCAAAGATAAAGTTGCCGTGATCACCGGTTCTGCCAGCGGAATCGGCAAGGAAATTGCATTTGAATACGCGAAGGAAGGCGCCCGCGTCGTCATTGCCGATCTGGCGCTCGATGCGGCCCAGGCCACTGCCGACGATATTATCAAGGCCGGTGGCCAGGCCATGGCTGTCGTCATGGATGTCACCAGCGAAGCGCAGGTCGATGACGGTATCGCGGCCGTTGTAAAAGCCTGGGGTGGCGTTGACATCCTGATCAGCAATGCAGGTATCCAGATCATCAGCCCGATCGTTGACCTGTCGCTCGAGAAGTGGAAAAAAATGCTGGCGATCCATCTCGATGGTGCCTTCCTGACGACGCGTGCCTGCATGCGCGCAATGATCGCCAGCGGCAATGGCGGGGCAATTATTTACATGGGTTCGGTCCACTCACATGAAGCATCGCCGTTGAAGGCACCTTATGTCAGCGCCAAGCATGGCCTGATCGGCCTGGCCAAAGTCGTCGCCAAGGAAGGCGCCAAGCACCGCATCCGTTCGAACGTGATCTGTCCCGGCTTCGTGCGCACACCCTTGGTCGATCGTCAGATTCCCGAGCAAGCCAAAGAACTCGGTATCAGCGAAGACGACGTGATCAAGAACGTCATGCTCAAAGACACCGTCGACGGCGAATTCACCACCACGGCCGATGTCGCCCGCACCGCAGTATTTCTGGCCTCGTTCCCGACTAGCGCCCTGACAGGCCAGTCGGTCGTCGTCAGTCATGGCTGGTTCATGCAATAAAACAGGCCCGCCAGAGGTCTCCGCACCACTGGCAAATTACAGCTGGAGCACTGCAACGATGCGCCCCAGCCACAGGATTGTGCATCTCCTGGTAGTCAACAGGCACAGCAATAACGACTGTTGGTAAGATCGCCGGACCTCATCGGGTCAACCTGACCCGGTGACCCTCGACCCACGATCCGACCAACCTCCATGCCATCGGCCGCTACTGACCTCCCTTTTTCCTCCCGCCGGTTGAGTACGCGGCTCAAGGCGCTGCTCGACGACGTTCTCGTACAGGGTGCCTGGCTGTTGCCGTTGCTGGCTCTGGCCGCAACAACGCTGCTGTTTATCGTCGTGCGCAATGGTGAATTGCGCATTGCCACGCTCGATGCCGAACAGCGAACACAACGCACGATGGCACTGTTGGAGCGCCATCTGGATAGCCACATCCAGTTATTGCACAGTGCTGCCGCGATGCTCATGCTCGATCGCATCGTACAAAGCCAGCACTGGAATGCCTACTTGCGACAGTTGCAGCAACTGGGTTTGCCGGCAGGCTTGCGCCAGCTCGGTTATGCGCAACATATCGCCGCGACCGACAAGGCGGCACTCATCAATGCCATGCAGGCCGATGGTCAGTCCGATTACCGGATTTATCCGCTGCACAGTGGCAAGTCGGTTATACCGGTACTTCATGCCACGCCGGAAAACGGCAACCCGGTTACCCGTGCCGGCTATGACTTGATGTCGGATGCGCTCCTCGCTCCTGCATTGCAACACGCTACCGAGACCGCCTCGCCGATACTCGTAAAGTTGCAGGGACGGGTCGGCACGGCGCCCTGTTTCCTGCTCGTGTTGCCGGTTTTTCCCGGCAACGTGGCGCCAGAGGACAGACAACAGCGTCAAGAGACGCTGGTTGGTTTTGTCTTCACGGCCGTGCAGATTGATGCGCAAATGATGGGGCTGGAGAGGGGGTTGGACAGGATG
>CAILRJ010000144.1 GCA_903836575.1 uncultured Burkholderiales bacterium | reverse complement strand
GCTCGAAAGCGCTTCAATCGTTCTTCACTCTGTCCCCAGAGGCGGATGAAGCTGCTAACGGCAACAGCATGGTACGCAGGCGGGTCGAACAGTGAACCCAGGATTAGACAGTACTTTCGGCTTGCTTGTCAATAACTTAGCGACATTACCTGATGTGGTCCCGATGCCGGCCGCATGCGGAAAAAGTCCCGCTCCCCTGTGGATAACTATCTCCGTCAAGGGTAGAATACAGGCCGATATGGCGTCCTCTCACTGTCAGTTACGACTAGCCTGAGGGTTATGACCGTGCTGTCTGTCAGTACCGTTTCGCCTCCCCCAATTCAATAGAAGATGCATGGATAATTTCTGGCAAACCTGCTCAGCTCAGCTGGAGCAGGAATTAACGCCGCAGCAATTTAGCGCCTGGATTAAACCGCTGGTTCCCCTCGATTACGAAGAGGGCCGGTTGCGCATCGCTGCGCCGAACCGGTTCAAGCTCGACTGGGTTAAAACTCAGTTCGCCAATCGCATTACGGTATTGGCGGCGCAATACTGGGAAGAACCGATTGATGTGCAGTTCGTCCTCGATCCGCGCCTGAACGCACCGCGCAAGCCGGCCGCAGCGATGCCGGTGGCAGCGCGGATTGACAGCAACGGCATCAATGGCATCAATGGTATGGCTCCGTCGATCGATGGATTGCTTGACTTGCCGGTAGTAGATAGCGCGCCGCGTCGCGACCAGAGCCGGGTCAATACCGCACTGACATTCGATAGTTTCGTTACGGGCAAGGCTAATCAGCTGGCGCGTGCGGCAGCCATTCAGGTGGCCGATAATCCCGGCAGTTCGTATAACCCGCTGTTCCTGTATGGCGGCGTTGGTCTTGGGAAAACCCATCTGGTCCATGCGATTGGCAACCAGGTCATGGCTGACAATCCGTCGGCCAAGATCCGTTACATCCACGCCGAGCAGTATGTGCGCGACGTCGTGACCGCCTATCAGCGCAAGGGCTTCGATGACTTCAAGCGCTACTACCATTCGCTTGATGTTTTGCTGATTGACGATATTCAATTTTTTGGTGGCAAAAGCCGCACCCAGGAAGAATTTTTCTATGCATTTGAAGCACTGATTGCTGCCAAGAAGCAGATCGTCATTACCAGCGATACGTACCCAAAAGAAATCACCGGCATGGACGATCGCCTGATTTCACGCTTCGATTCCGGTCTGACAGTGGCGGTGGAGCCGCCCGAGCTGGAAATGCGCGTCGCGATTTTGCTGAAAAAAGCAGCCCAGGAGGGTGTCAATTTTTCCGATGATGTAGCTTTTTTCGTGGCCAAGCATTTGCGCTCAAACGTGCGTGAACTCGAAGGGGCATTACGCAAGATTCTCGCGTTCTCGCGTTTTCACGGCAAGGACATCACGATCGAGGTCGTCAAGGACGCATTGAAGGACTTGCTGTCGGTACAGAACCGCCAGATTTCTGTCGAAAATATCCAGAAGACGGTGGCAGACTTTTTCAACATCAAGGTCGCCGACATGTATTCAAAAAAGCGCCCGGCCAACATTGCGCGACCGCGCCAGATCGCCATGTATCTGGCCAAGGAATTGACACAAAAAAGTCTGCCGGAAATTGGCGAATTGTTCGGTGGTCGTGACCACACCACGGTCTTGCATGCGGTACGAAAAATTGGCGCAGACCGTTCCAAGAGCCCGGAGTGCAATCACGAATTGCATGTGCTGGAACAAACGCTGAAAGGATAAGCGGGCATTCCTGCGGATCTGTGGATAACTCTCGCAAGGCAAGCGCTGGCTGGCCTTGCGAATCGTGCACGAAGGCGCATTTTGTCAGGAGCGAAACCTTTTCTGTCAAAATACGTGGTGAGTAAAACTGCAGTCTGATTCAAGGGGCCGGATCCAGTGGCAGGGACATTCACTGGCACCATTTCCACCAACAATGATTACCAAGGATGACACCATGCAATTGGTTAAAACCAGCAGAGACACCCTACTCCGGCCACTGCAAATTGTGAGCGGTATTGTCGAGCGTCGGCACACATTGCCGATTCTGGCCAATATTCTCATACGCAAGGACGGCGACAAGGTCTCGTTTTTGTCGACCGATATCGAAGTCCAGATCACGACGCACATCACCGTCGAAGGTGGTGAAGAGCTCGCCGCAACGACGGTGGCGGCGCGCAAGTTACTCGATATTTTGCGTGCCCTGCCCGAGTCAGGCGAGGTGTCGCTGACGCTGGCCAATAAGCGCATGACAGTTCAAACCGGCAAGTCGCGGTTTTCTCTGCAAACGCTGGCGGCTGAAGAGTTTCCGACCGTTACGCAAGCCGAGCATTACAGCGCGCAACTGAGCCTGCCGCAAAAAACGCTCAAGCACTTGTTTAACATGGTTCACTTTTCGATGGCGCAGCAGGATATTCGCTATTACCTCAATGGCCTGTTGCTGGTCGTCGATGGCAAGAACGTGATTGCCGTGGCGACCGACGGTCATCGACTGGCGTTTTGCCAGGTCGAAACCGAGCAGGAATTCACGCGTCAGGAAGTCATCATCCCGCGCAAGACCATCATCGAATTGCAGCGTTTGCTGGAAGACACCGACGAACTGGTACAAATTGACATTGCCGCCAATCAGGTCAAGCTGACCTTTGCCGATATCGAGCTGATCTCGAAGCTGGTCGAAGGCAAATTCCCGGATTACACCCGTGTTGTACCGAAGGGTTACAAGAACAACTTCACGCTCGGGCGCGACCAGTTGCTGCGCTCACTACAACGTGCGGCCATCATGACCAGTGACAAGTTCAAGGGCGTGCGCTGCATCGTCACACCCGGCAGCATGAAGGTCAGTTCGACCAACGCGGATCAGGAAGAGTCGGTCGAAGAAATCGAAATCGATTACGGCGGCGACAGCGTCGACATCGGCTTCAATGTCACGTACCTGCTTGATGTCCTCAATAATCTCAAGTGCGACCAGGTCAACATCGCACTGGGCGACGCCAATTCATCGGCGCTCATTACCATTCCCGACAATGCCGATTTCAAGTATGTCGTGATGCCGATGAGAATCTGACCGCTTCATCACGGTCACTGCAAGGGGCCGGTTGGCCCCTTGCCGCTTTACAGCACTACAGAATTCGAGAAGTGGTTTTTTTCGTCAGCCCTAGCAGTCAGTCACCGTTTAGAAGGTACCCATGTCCGCGATTCCTCAAGATACTCCAGGTCAGCCGCAGTCCAGCCAGTACGGCGCATCGTCAATCCAGATTCTCGAAGGACTGGAAGCCGTCCGCAAACGGCCCGGCATGTACATTGGCGACACATCCGACGGTACCGGTTTGCATCACCTGGTATTTGAAGTGCTGGACAATTCGATTGATGAATCGCTGGCCGGTCATTGCACCGAGATCAATGTCACGATCCACTCCGATAATTCGATCTCGATTACCGACAACGGCCGCGGCATACCGACTGGCATCAAGTGGGACGACAAGCACGAACCGAAACGCAGCGCTGCCGAGATCGTCATGACCGAGCTGCATGCCGGCGGCAAGTTCGACCAGAACTCGTACAAGGTTTCGGGCGGTTTGCATGGCGTCGGTGTGTCTTGCGTCAATGGTCTTTCGAAGTTGCTCAAGCTGACTGTGCGGCGCGACGGCAAGGCGCACTACATGGAATTCGTGCGCGGCATTCCGCAAAACCGCATCATCGAAACCGTTGATGGCATGCAGATTTCACCGATCAAGGTCACCGGCGATACCGACAAGCGCGGTACTGAAGTGCACTTCTGGGCCGACGAAGAAATCTTCAACCACATTGAATTTCATTACGACATCCTGGCAAAGCGCATCCGTGAATTGTCCTTCCTCAACAATGGCGTACGCATCAAGCTGAGCGACCATCGTACCGGCAAGGAAGAAGAATTTGCCTTCGAAGGCGGCACCCGCGGCTTCGTCGAATACATCAACAAGAGCAAGACCGTGTTGCATCCGACCGTGTTCCAGGCCACCGGCGACAAGATGTCGGACCAGAACACCAACATCAGCGTCGATGTCTCGATGCAATGGAACGATGCCTACAACGAGCAAGTGCTTTGTTTCACCAACAACATTCCGCAACGCGACGGCGGCACCCACCTGACCGGTTTGCGTGCGGCAATGACGCGGGTGATCAACAAGTACATCGAAGAACACGAGTTCGCCAAAAAAGCCAAGGTCGAAGTCACCGGTGACGACATGCGCGAAGGCCTGACCTGCGTGCTGTCGGTCAAGGTGCCGGAGCCGAAGTTCAGTTCGCAGACCAAGGACAAGCTGGTATCGAGCGAAGTGCGCGGCCCGGTCGAGGAAATCGTCGCCAAGACCCTGTCCGATTATTTACAGGAAAAACCGAACGACGCCAAGATCATCTGCGGCAAGATCGTCGAAGCTGCACGCGCCCGTGAAGCAGCCCGCAAGGCACGTGAACTGACCCGCCGCAAAGGCATCATGGACGGCCTCGGCCTGTCGGCCAAACTGGCAGATTGCCAGGAAAAAGATCCGGCGCTGTGCGAGCTGTACATCGTTGAAGGAGACTCCGCCGGCGGCTCCGCCAAGCAGGGCCGCGACCGTAAATTCCAGGCCATCCTGCCCTTGCGCGGCAAGGTCCTCAACGTCGAAAAAGCCCGTTTCGAAAAAATGCTGTCGTCCGAGCAGATCACCACGCTGATCGCCACGCTCGGTACCAGCATCGGACCCGATGAGTTCAATCCGGACAAGTTGCGCTACCACCGCATCATCATCATGACCGACGCCGACGTCGATGGTGCCCACATCCGCACCCTGCTGCTGACGCTGTTGTACCGCCAGATGCCGGCGCTGGTCGAGCGCGGTCACGTCTACATCGCGCAGCCGCCACTGTACAAAGTCAAGCATGGCCGTGACGAGCGCTACCTGAAAGACGATATCGAAGAAGCCGCGTACATGATGCAAATCGCGCTTAACGACGCTGCCCTGATTCCGTACGAGCAGGCCGAACCGATCAGCGGCGATGCCCTGGCCGAACTGGTACGCCAGTACAACACCGCTAACGCGATCATCATGCGTTTGGCGCGGGCGATCGACAATGCCGCGCTGACAGCCATCATGACCGGCGTCACGCTGGACCTGAGCACACCGGAAAGTTCAGCCCGTGCCGCCGCCGAGATGATGGCGGCAATCAACGATCCTGCTGTCGACGTCATCGTGCGTTCCGACGACCTGTCGGACAAGCATCAGTTGCGGATCCAGCGCATGTACCACGGCAATATCAAGTCCAGCGTGATCGATGCCGATTTTGTCAGCGGTCCGGACTACACGGTGTTGGCCAATGCGGCAGCCACCTTCAAGGGCTTGCTTGGCGAAGGTGCGACGGTACGACGCGGTACCGGCGAACGCATCAAGGAAATTCGTATCAATGATTTCCATCAGGTCATGGCCTGGTTGCGCGAAGAAGCCGAACGCGGCGTGTCGAAACAGCGCTACAAAGGGCTGGGCGAAATGAACCCGTCGCAGTTGTGGGAAACCACGATGGATCCGGCCGTGCGACGCCTGCTGAAAGTGCAGATCGATGATGCGATTGCCGCTGATCAGATCTTCACGACGCTGATGGGCGACGATGTCGAACCGCGCCGGGCGTTCATCGAAGCCAATGCTCTGCAGGCTGGCAATATCGATATCTGACGATAATTACCTGCTCCCGGCAGCGGGAAGCAAGTTTTTTGCAAGGGCTGCTTTGGCAGCCCTGTTCTTTTGACCCCATGCTCACCGCATGCCCGACTGGCGCGGTTGTTCCGATAACCGTGTCTACCGAGGCACACACTCTGTTCTGAAAGGCTCTCCTCATGAAAGCAGTTGGCTACCACCACGCTCATCCCATCGACCATCCGGACGCACTAATTGATCTGGACCTGCCCGAACCGACCGTCAGCGGACGCGACTTGCTAGTTGACGTACAGGCGATTTCGGTCAATCCGGTCGACACCAAAATACGCGCCGGCGTTGCGCCTGCCGCCGGCGAAGCCAAAGTGCTGGGCTGGGATGCTGCCGGCATCGTGCGCGCGGTCGGTGAACAGGTGACCCTCTTCAAACCCGGCGACCGGGTCATGTATGCCGGTGCGCTGCTGCGTCCGGGCACCAACAGTGAGCGCCATCTGGTCGATGAGCGCATCGTCGGCCACGCACCGGCCAGCCTCGATTTCGACGCAGCCGCTGCTTTGCCGCTGACGGCGATCACGGCCTGGGAAGTGCTGTTCGAGCGCTTGCAAATCACACAGGACAAGTCGGCAAAAGGCGGCACCTTGCTCATCGTCGGTGCCGCCGGCGGGGTTGGTTCGATGATGCTGCAACTGGCACGTCAGCTCACCAGCTGGACCATCATCGGCACCGCCTCGCGTCCCGAAACCCGGCAGTGGGTCAGCGATCTCGGTGCCCATCATGTGATCGATCATAGCTTGCCGCTGTCGCAGGAATTACAGCGGATCGGCATCGCGCAGGTCGATTGCGTGGCCAGCCTGACGCACACCGATCTGCATCTGGCAGAAATTGTCGAAGCGCTGATCCCACAAGGCAAGCTCGCCCTGATCGATGATCCCGCAGCACTGGACGTCAAGCTGCTCAAGACAAAAAGCATTTCGCTGCACTGGGAACTGATGTTCACCCGCTCGATGTTCGAGACCCCCGACATGATCGAGCAGCATCGCTTGCTCGACCGGGTCGCGCAACTGATTGATGACGGCGTGCTGCGTTCGACCCTCACCGAACGGTTCGGCACGATCAATGCCGCCAATTTGCGGCGTGCGCATGCACTGCTCGAAAGCGGCACCGCGCGCGGGAAGATCGTATTGGCTGGCTTTTAAGTCTTGCTTACGCGTCAGGCCGGTGCGCCAGCCTGACGCTGCGGGTCGGCCTGCGCAAACGCGTCGAGTGCTTCGCAACTGGCCATGATCCGGTCGACAGTCGGTATGTCGGCTACCGCAATCTTGAAGACGCGCGCAACGACGACGATGCTGGCCAGGCAGATGTCAGCAATGGTCGGCGTATCGCCGTGACAGAACGTGCCGGTGCCGGCCTCCGACGCGAGGCGCTGTTCGAGTGCTTGCAAACCCGTCGTGAACCAGTGAACTTGCCAGGCACGCCAGGCTGCATCATCGAAGTTGCTGGTGCCCGTCAGATACTTTTTGACACGCGGTGTGATTAGCGGATGGGTATCGCCAGCCAGCATTGCCGCCAGTGAACGCACCCGTGCGCGCGCATGCAGTCCCGTTGGCAGCAAGGCCGGCGCCGGCTGCATTTCATCGAGAAATTCGAGGATTGCCAGAGACTGCGTCAGTGGGGCCTGACCAGGCGCGATGAGTGCCGGAATCGCAGCCATCGGATTGATCTTCAGGAAGGCGGCGCTGCGCTGTTCGCCGGCATCAAGATTGATGAGGCGCTCATGGGCAATCAGGCCTTTTAGGTTGAGTGCAACGCGTACGCGATACGTGGCGGAAGTGCGCCAGAAGGCAAATAACTCGAATTCAGCTTGTTGGGGCATGGGGTCTCCGGTTGTGGAATGGATTAATTACGGGATTAGTTGTCAAGCTTGCAGCGGCGCAGAAGAAAAAGGGTATCTTGTCAGCATGCTAAGCAGGCAGGTAATGCCGGGCAGGGATCGGATACATGGTCTGCTGCAAGCTACACTAACAGACTAGGCCGCGCTATTGGGCGTTGGTTGCTGGTCGCTGGTCGCTGGTTGGGCAGGCATCGATTGCTTTACTGGAGTTCAATGGAGTTGCTCGATGTCGGAATACCGGAAAAGCTTTTTTTGGTGCCTGTGCTTTTGCCTGATCCTGTCCATCGTTGCGACGGTTGATTTGCTGACGTCCTATCGACAGGAAGAACAATCGGCCTCCAAGCGGGTCGCCAATGCCAGCTTTCTGCTCAGTGAATGGATCCATGGAACGATGGAAAATTCCGATTACGTGCTACGCGACATTATCGGTCAGGTCTCACCGGATGCCCTGCGCTATCCGGATACCGACCTGGCACGACAAGCGCGCATTACCCGTCTGATCGAAGCCAAACGCACCACACTACCCAATGCAGCGGGGGTGGGACTGGTCGACCGGAACTGCGTGGTGACACATACTAATGCCCGGGTTGGCGTTGATGCCAGCCGACGGGAGTGGTGCCAGTCACTGCTCAAGGACCCGCTGCGCGAGACCTTTGTTTCGCATGTCTACACCAACAAGGCAGGACGGCTATCGGTCACGCAAGTACGGCGTTTTCCCGGCGATGGCCCGGGTTTTCACGGCTCGGCCGGCGTTGCGCTGGATCTTAGTTTTTTTTCCGACCGGATCGCGCAGATGGCGCTGGGTCCGGGCGGCAGCATCGTGATCGCCGATACCCGGCTAGGTTTGCTGGCGCGCAAGCCGGCACGGCCTGAGTTACTCGGCAAGACCATCGACCAGCCGCAGGCTTTTGCGTTTGTCGCCTCTGATGCGGCTTATGTGACCTATCGTGGCCGCTCGACAATGGATGGTCGCAAGCGACTGTATGGTGCCCGCAAGGTCGATGGCCTGCCGTTCATTGTGGTTGTCGGGGAAGCCGATAGCGACTGGCAGGCAAGCTGGCGCCAGCGCGCACTGGGAGAGATGGTGGCGCTACTGTTGCTCTGTACCATGGCGGTACTGATGTTGCGCAAGCACTGGGCGCTGCTGCGCCATCAGCAAATGCTGTCGAACATGGCCAATACCGATACGCTGGCCGGCATCGCCAACCGGCGTCATTTCATGTCCCGTTTTGGTGTTGAGCTCAAGCACGCCCAGCGCCACGGTACCGGGCTGGCGGTACTCATGCTCGATATTGACCACTTCAAGCAGATCAACGATACCTACGGCCATGCGATGGGTGATCAGGCCATCCTCGCTTGTGCCACGGCCTGCCAGACGGTGCTGCGGGACATTGATTTTCTGAGTCGCTTCGGTGGCGACGAGTTTGCGATCTTGCTCTCGGATACCGGTATCGACGGTGCGCAAGTGGCGGCCGAGCGATTGCGTCAGGCCATCCTGCAATGCCGGATTGCCGGCAACACGGGCGTGCAAGTTACGATGACGGCCAGCATCGGCCTGGCGATGCTCGATGGCAGCACGCCGGACGTCGAGGCTGCGCTGGCGAAAGCCGATGCGGCGCTGTACCGCGCCAAGAGCAGGGGCCGTAATTGCATCGAGCTTGCTACGTGAGCTGGGCTTTTTCGATCGCGTCATGCGGTGCAATGCCCTTCGGTCACTGCGCCATCGTATTGCTTCAATCGCGGTAATTTTTCAATAGCGGCGCGGCTCGACTACCATACTGATTTCCGCTTCAATGGACTGCCATGCCCGTCTCCCCGACCTCCGAACAAATCGCCATCATTGATTCGACCAGGCCGGTCACGATGATCGAAGCCGTGGCCGGTGCCGGCAAAACCACGGTGCTGGCTTGCGTACTCAAACGCGCTTGCGAAAAAGGGGTCGTCGCCGGCCAGGCCATCGCGCTGTGTTTTTCGCAGGGAGCCAAGGAACGACTGATGCAAAAATTTCTGGAAGAGGGCACACCGCGCGGCATTGTGGTCCAGACCGTCGAAGAGTTCGCCCGCCAGCAAGTGCTCAATATGGTGAGTGCGAGCTATCTCGACATGCCGGTTTTTTACGACAGCAACGAGCAGATCCGCCCGCACATCGTGGCCGCCGCCGAGATCGTGTGGCAGCGCTACGCCGATGCCGGCGTGCGCACGGATTTTGATTTTTCGTTTGACAGCAATGAACGGGTCGAGGATTTCATCCGCTTGCTGGTGCGTCTGAAAGCCAGTCTCCTGACGCTCGAATTCGAGGTGCGCGAGACCGACGACATCGCCGAGTCGCTCGACGAATCGCCAGAGATCATCGCTATCTGTCAGGAGATCGAACGCCAACGCGGCGCCGCTACCGGCGAATGCATCTGGCAAAGTCCGTTCGATCATGCGACCGATTTGATCGGCTTGTTCCGGCGTCAGCCGGAGGCAATTGATGTGTTGCCGCGTTTCCGGATCTGCGTGGTCGATGAATGGCATGACGTCAATGCGGCTGAGTTCGCACTGGTGCAATTGCTGGCGCGTCATGCACGGCTGGTGGTGGTGGGCGATCGCGACCAGATTATCAATGCCGAACGCGGTGCGGACCCGAGGTTGTCGTCGAATGGCTTTGATTTCGCTTTTCCGGGAGCGGTCCGGCAGGCCATTACCCGCACGTTTCGGTTCGGCTCGGCCGTGTCGACGCTGGCCGCCACGATGATGCGACGCGATTGCGTGTCGCAGCCGGGACTCAGTACCAAGGTCACCCATGCCGCTTATCAGTCCGGTCCGGATAATGATTGTGCGGCCAAAGTGGTCGCTGTCATTGTCGCTGCACGAGAGCGCAAGGATGCCAAACTGAGCGACTTCGCGATTGTGGTGCGCGATGCCGACCAGAGTATCGAGATTGAAAACCAGCTGATCGATGCGCAAATTCCATTTCGCTGTACGGGTTTCGATTCGTATCTGGTGCGTCCCGAAATACTGATGCTGCGCGGCTTGCTGCATATCGCCTCCGGCAGTTACACCACGCTGGCCGGCGACAAGCCGACCTGCGAAAAGCTGGTGCGTAGCCTCGGTTTGTATGCGTCGGCACGGTTTGATTCGGACGCCGATTTTGCATCGCTGCTGGCATTCGACGAGCGACTGTCGCCGGAGCTGAAAAACGAACGGCGCTGGCAAGAAGCCTTGCGCATGATCAGCGCCGAACCAGCCACGCTGGAGTCGTTTTTCTCGGGCATCCTGTGCCGGGTTGCGTCGGTCGATTCGGCCAGCACCGGCCGCTGGAAAGTCCGCTTTGCCGAGGTGGTCGAGACCTTGCGCACGATGGCCAGGACTGACACGGCAGTGGCCTTGCTGACTTATGCCTCCCGCCAGCTTGATCTGGTGTCGGCGACCAGTCGGGTTTTTGTCAGTCGCGGTCGGGCCGATTCGGCGGTGCGATCCATTGATGCGTTTATCCGCTTCGCAGGGAATCGGCCTGACCAGTCGGCGGTCGACTTCCTCACCGAACTGGCAAGCCGTCAGGCCAGCATCAGCAAAAAACTCAATTACCTGAAAGGTCGTGCGCAACTCGATTTGACAACGGTGCAATATGCGAAAGGAAAGGAGTGGCCGCAGGTATTGATTCCATACCTCGAGCGCGGCCAGTTTCCGCGCACCGCCAGTCTCGGCGAGGAACGTCGCTTGCTGTATGTGGCGATGACCCGGGCGATGACCGCACTGACTCTGTTCGAGCCAGCCGGTCAGCCCAGTACCCTACTTGTCAGGTCCTGAGTCTACCGGTTCGTTTAGGCTGCTACTGGCTGGTGAACCTCGGCCAGGATTTCGTACGAGTGCAGGCGCGCGTCGTGATCGAAGATCTGCGACGCGATCATCAGCTCGTCGGCACCGGTACGTTCGATGAACGCATCCAGCGCGGCAGCAACGGTGGCCGGACTGCCGATGGCCGATGACGACAGCGTGTGATCAAGCATCGCGCGGGCGTCAGGCGGCAGCTGCGCAAGATAACCGGGCACTGGCGGTTGCAGCATCGAAGCCCGGCCGGTACGCAAGTTGACGAAGGCCTGTTGCATCGAGCTGGCTATCAGGACGGCTTCTTCGTCCGTGTCGGCGGCGAAGACATTGAAGCCCAGCATCACATAGGGTTTCGCCAGTCGGGCCGATGGCTTGAAGCGGGCCCGGTAAATCTCGATGGCCTGCATCATCTGCGCCGGTGCGAAGTGCGAGGCAAAGGCATAGGGCAATCCGAATTCGGCCGCTACGTGCGCGCCATACGTACTACTGCCGAGTATCCACACCGGCACTGTCGAATCGTTGGCCGGCACGGCGCGTATGCCATGGCCACTGTAGGGCTCGAAGTAATCCATTAGTTCCAGCACGTCGGACGGGAACTCGTCGGAGTCGCTCGTCAGGTTGCGGCGCAGCGCACGCGCACTGGCTTGATCCGAGCCCGGTGCGCGGCCCAGCCCGAGATCGATGCGGTTCGGGAATAGTGCGGCGAGGGTGCCAAATTGCTCGGCGATGACCAGCGGCGAGTGATTGGGCAGCATGATGCCGCCTGCACCCACGCGAATCGTGCTGGTGCCGGCTGCCACATGGCCAATCACTACGGCGGTCGCGGCGCTGGCAAGACCAGGCATGCCGTGGTGTTCGGACAGCCAGTAGCGCTGGTAGCCCAGTCGTTCGGCATGCTGTGCCAGGCTGAGGGTATGGCGGAATGAATCGGCGGCCGTGCTGCCTTCGACAATCGGGCAGAGGTCCAGAATAGATAACGGAATCATATTTGGCAATCGCAATGGTTTGTATCTTTACATGGGTCCATGCTGCGTTTGTTCAAGCGCTCGTTAGTCGCGATGGCTGAGACTGTCTTCCTGGTGTAATCTGCGAGTCATGAACAATGACACCGATATCCAGCTCAGCGGTCCTTTCTCTGCAAAGGATTCTTCCGGCAACGCACGCGAGATCAGCATGATCCGCATTTTTGACGAGGGCTACGGCACCATCGACGTCTATGTCGACATGAAGCACAAGATGGGCGACGATCCGTTGCCCGAAGATACCGTCCTGATCCATAACATCACCGTGCATTTGCACAGCCTTGGTTACGTTGGCCCGGATTTGCTGGTCGGCGATGTCGCTTTGCAGGACGACAAGTTGATCGTGCTTGAAGCTCCCGAAGCATTCAATGTATTTGCAGAGAGCCGTGGCTGGAAAGATCTGTCCTCGGAGTTTGATGAAGATGAGGACGATATTGAAGCGGCCGCACCCGCTGCGACGGCGCAGCTTGATGCCCTGATGCGCAAGTTCAAAAGCACCTGACCGTGTCAGCAGTGCCGCAGCCCGACTGGGACCAGTTGTGCGCGGTGGCTTTTGCGAGCGAGCGGGTGCGGGCGCGACGAATGGCGCGTCACGGCAACCTGACCGAGTACGAGGCGCTGCAGCAGCTGTTGCAGGCGACGGCACAACCGCATGGCCTTGATAAACTGGTCGCCATGCGTTTGCAGGGTGTCGCACAAGGACAGGCGCGCAGCGCTGCACGCAAGCAGGAAAAGGCACTTGCCTGGCAGCGCAAGCAAGCCGCCAGGATGCCGGCAAGTTCAAGCTGGACCGGCTGGTTCGATGGCTCGGCATACCCGAATCCGGGGTGTATTGGACTGGGTGGCAGGCTGTGCGGACCGGATGGCTTTGTCACCGAGTTCAGTCTGGCGGGCGGTTATGGTGATAGCAATCAGGCGGAATACATGGCCTTGCTGGTCTTGCTCGATGCCGCGTTGGCAGAACGGCCCGACCAGTTGCTGATCCATGGCGACAGCCGTATTGTGATTGATGACGTCACCGGAATGCATTGCGTGGCCAGCCTCGACGATTATCGATACCGTGCGCTGGCTGTGCTGGCGCAGTTGGGAGCAGTGCGCTTTTGCTGGATACCGAGGCGGCGCAATGCGGCGGCCGACGCGCTCTCGCTGCATGGTCGCCAGGGGTAATAATGCCGGGTAGTCAGCGACACACTTTTTATATTCAAGGCCGTCTCGAGGTTCGTCAATTTGTGTTCGATTTGAAGAGAGGTAAGGCTAGTCGCGCGTGTGTTACCGTGACTGGCCTTAAAAAAAATCGTTTGCCCAATGCCCTTACGTCTGCGTTTCCTGTTGTTGATATCCTTGCTGGGTCCGTGCCATGTGTGGGCGGTACAGAGCGATATCGCCGCAACCCTGCCGGATCTGCCATTGCCGCACGGTGCTCAGGCCACCAGGTTCGACGTCAACTCTGGCGGAGTAACACTCGGCTATGCGGATGCCGATCAAGGGTGGGGCGCACTGGCCAGTCGTCCTTCCGGAACCGATGCCGCGCTGCAGCTGACCTATGGCTCCGTACTCAGCGAAGGCCTGGGTGCCGGCGTACATTTGCAAGTCCGCCCGCG
>CAILRJ010000143.1 GCA_903836575.1 uncultured Burkholderiales bacterium | reverse complement strand
TGCCGGCTAAAAACGCAATCCACCGAAAGACGTTTTCAGGGACTGCTTTTAGTTTTAGGGCACAAAATTCCACCCACCTCCCGGAGGAGAGGTTCCCCCAGCCGGAGGCGAACAATCAACGAGCCTCTCTCAGTAGGCCTTGGCAAGGAAAGACAACGACAGGCCATGCGCCAATGATGATGTTTTCTGTTCATAAGCCGGACGTTCCCAGCAATTGAAGCCATGATCAACACCCGGATACACCTCAATAACAGACGTTTTCACCTCTGCAAATGCTTCCTGAACTGACTTCACAGCGGCAGGAGAAATATAGTGATCGTTTCCCGCAAAATGGATAAGAATCGGACAAGTCACCTTTTCAACCAGGTTCAGATGCCCCTCGATAGATCCTGGGTAATAGCAAACGGCCGCGTCGACGCCGGCGCTGGCAGCGCTGAGATAAGACAGCAAGCCGCCCATACAAAATCCTAACGAAGCGACCTTGCCATTGCATGCGGCTAGAGTCCGAAGTGCACTGACCGTTGCCGTCAAGTCTTGTATCGCCAGCGGGAAATCCATTTTCTGCATGAAACTGATTGCCGCGCCAAAATCAAGTTCGGTATAACCGAGATCTACACCCGGTTGCTGGCGCCAAAACAAATCCGGCGCGAGCACCACATAGCCGTCCAGTGCGTATTGGTCGGCCACGGCTTTAATATGGCCGTTGACGCCGAAAATTTCCTGAATCAGTACGATGCCCGGGCCAGTTCCGGTCGGCGGTAGCGCCAGATAGCCCTGGAAGGTTTTTCCGTCATGGCTTGCGATATCAATCATTTGAGATGTCATGGTGTCGTTTCTTTCAAAATGTGAAGGAATATTGTGGCGATGATCCGACGGCGACATGAACTCGATCGCGACAGGGAACTAGATCATTCCCACGCCGGCTCCCAGCGCCGATTGGAGTCTAGGGTATTCGGACTATTCGTGCCGAGAAAGCGATGTAGACGCCGGCATGACTGCATGCACCCCACCCGAAACAGGCGAACATCTTGTCCATTGCATTGCTCAATAACAACGTCACATGCCATCTGCGCATCAAATAATATTTTTTTATAGAAACAATTTTCTGCGTCCTGTAGCATCGAAAATGCACTAAAGTAACTCGCACATGCCTCCGAGCTCGATGCACCGACCTCCCGTTGACATGCCCTAGACCACAAAAAAGCGGCCAGTAGCATGCAATTTCATGATTTCGACGCGCCGAGGCAAACAGTTCGTAGTGCCACCGCAGAGCAGGCTACCTCGTCCGCGTTGTTATCAACCAATGCTCGGCTGGAATACCTGATTGCCAATACACCAGCGATTATTTATAGCAGCGTCCCGACCGGCGATTTCAAGATGACGTTCGTCAGTGATAACGCCCGACGCGTTTTGGGTTACGAGCCGGCTGACATGGTCGCTGATCCGAATTTCTGGTTTGACCATATCCATCCGGAAGATATTCCCACTATTTTTTCCAGCTTGGCAATGCTGTTCGTCGAAGGACAACGCTCCTACGAATATCGCTTCAAAAACAGCGAAGGCATCTATCTATGGATGCATGACACGCTACGACTGATGCGCGATACAAATAATGAGCCGCTGGAAGTCGTAGGGTTGCTGAGTAACATTACTGAACGCAAGAAAATGGAAGATGCCTTGCAAAAAAAGGGCGACGAACAGCAACAGTTAATTATAGAAATGCAGCAGATGCAGGCCCAACTATTGCAGTCCGAGAAAATGGCATCCATTGGACAGTTAGCGGCCGGAATAGCACATGAAATTAACAACCCTATTGGTTTCGTCAATTCTAATCTTGGTTCATTACGCGGCTATGTTGATACGTTACTCAACGTTATCGAACGTTACGACACCACGGTCGCTACGACGACAGAAATAGGCACACTAAAAACGCAATTGGGGAAAATTCAACAAGAAGCTGAAGTTGACTATCTACGCGAAGATGCCGTTGCACTGGTCAGTGAATCGCTCGACGGGCTCAAGCGGGTTCGCGATATTGTGCAGTCACTCAAAGACTTTGCCCACGTCGGCGAATCGGACTGGCAGGCGGCAGACTTGCACCACGGATTGGACAGTACGTTGATGATTGCCGCCAATGAATTCAAGTACAAGGCCAGCATCGAAAAGCAATATGGCAAGCTGCCATTGGTAATGTGCCTGGCATCACAAATCAATCAAGTTTTCATGAACCTGATCATCAACGCATCACAATCCATTGCCAACAAGGGAATCATCACCATTCGTACCGGAGCAAGCGATGACTGGGCCTGGGTAGAAATCGGCGATACAGGAAAAGGAATTTCAGCCCACGAGATCAACCGAATTTTCGAGCCGTTCTTCACCACCAAGCCGATCGGCCAAGGTACTGGTCTGGGTTTATCGCTGTCTTATAATATTGTCAGTCATCACGGCGGCAGGATCGATGTCGACAGCGAGGTCGGTGTGGGTACGCGCGTTACCGTGCATCTACCAGTAAATTCCCGGCCAACGACCTGAATCACCGTCTATCAACCCAAAAAAATAGCCCGGCAAATCCCGGGCTATTTTTTTGAAGCATTAAATTCAGGCGCTGGTCTTCAGCTTGGCGACCCGGGTTGCCCGTTCCGGAGTAACGTCCGGTGATGGCCGACCTTTTTGAGCCAGCAGTTTGATAAAGTCCTGAACAATCTGGCGGTGATGCATGTCCAGCTCCATGAAATCGGCAACCAGTTTCGACTGTGCCGACTCAGACGCGCCGCTGGTCTGAGGAGCCAAAATCACCGCATTTTCTTCCGGTCCGCCAAAACGCAACCATTCGGCAGTAACGCCCAACCAATTGGAAAGTGCGCGCAGCTTGTCCTGGGTTGGAATCGATTCGCCAACCAGCCATTTTCTGGCTGCGTGGACGGTAATCGGGCTACCGGAAAACCGGAAGTTGAATTCGCGGGACAAATACGTTGGATGATTTGCCGCATGGTTGGCGTTACGCAACGCCAGTTGCAAGCGTGCACTGAAGGCAGTGCGTTCGGTAGATGTTTTCATTTTATGCAATTCCAAAGGCAGTTTTTGGGCATCGACACACACACTTGGTCTAGTCGTCGTTTTCAATCATATTCCACCTTCTACTACCCAAAGGTAGTAGAAGTTCCCGATGGTTACGAGAAATGTTTCAATGTGATCGAGCATACAGCATGTAGCTCACCGAATACTAATAGTTTCAATAAATAACCAATAATTTGAAATCTGTCGTTTTTGGTTTTTTTTTGCAGTCCGAAATGCTTATGCGAGGATAAAGTCCTTTTCAAGAGCATTGCCCACTTAGTAAGTTCCTATCTACCGTCTTGCTACGCAAGCAGTAGACAATCCGAGTCGGATGTCAATTTTCATTGTGAACTTTTGTTAAAGTAAAACGAAAAAAAGCCCATGTTTAACAAAAGTTGGTAGATTGTCGGCAACTAATCCCCCGGACCATTTGCGAACGCCCCCATGAGAATTGCCGTACTTGATGATGACCGCACACAAACCGACCTGGTATGCCAAGTCCTGACGGCTGCTGGTCATGCTTGCCATCCATTTCAAAGTGGTAAGGAAATGCTGAACCAGCTTCGTCGGGAGAGTTTCGATATGCTGATCATCGACTGGCAGGTACCTGACCTGAGTGGTGCCGATGTGCTGCGCTGGGCGCGCGAAAAATTGCCGGCCGTCTTACCCGTTCTTTTCATGACCAGTCGTTCCGGTGAAGATGATATCGTCGCCGGCCTGGCTGCGGGGGCAGATGACTATATGATTAAGCCAATCCGGCGTGGAGAATTGGTTGCACGAGTTCAAGCATTGCTGCGGCGCGCTTATCCGACCCAAAATACGATCGAGCAAATTCAGTTCAGTCACTATATTTTCGAACCACGTACCGGTCGTTTGCTGGATCGTGGCGAACTGGTAGAACTGACACAAAAAGAATTCGACCTGGCCTTACTCCTGTTTCGAAATTTAGGGAGACCGCTGTCCCGCGCGTATATTCTTGAAGCAGTGTGGTCACGCGATGTCGAAATTCCGTCACGCACAATGGATACCCATGTTTCACGGGTGCGCACCAAACTAAAATTACGCCCAGAAAATGGTTTCCGGTTAGCACCGGTTTATAGTTATGGCTACCGTCTGGAACAAGTCTCTGGATAGCAAGTCCGTTGCAATGAAGAAAACGCATGCATGCAACCACTACAGGCTGGCTCAGGATTTATCTACTAGCATCGGTTGCATTGCTGTTTACGCCAAAGGCGCATTCGGAAGAAGCGACTGACGGGCCGCTAGTTTCCGCCTCCGGCATTACCATCAACGCTCGTCATGGCGATACCTTATCCTCGATCGCCACGCAATTTACCGGCGCAACCAGTAACTGGATTGCCATCGGAAAATTCAACAATATCAGCAAGGACACCAGCATTCCAGTCGGCAGTGTCATCGCCATCCCGGCCAGCTTGCTGCCCGACGAACCTGGTAACGCAATCGTTGTCATGGTGTCCGGCAAAGTCACTGCAATAAGTACCGACAAACAACCTATGGTGCTAAAGGTCGGCAGCCATCTGACCGAAGGCATGCAGATTGAGACCGCAAACAACAGTTTTTTGACGCTGGGCTTGTCTGATGCGTCGCGCGTTTCAGTGCCATCGAATTCCCGCATCAGGCTATCTATTTTGCGCGTGGCGCGCTATACCCGCAGTCCACGAACCGAGATTACTATCCTGCGAGGCAAAGTGGAATCGCGAATCAGTCCGCTCGCACCCAGCATGGGGCGCTACGAGATCCGTACGCCGCTGGCAATGGCTGGCGTGCGCGGCACCCATTTCCGCGTCGGTCTGCTCGCCGATGGCACGACGGCCAATGAATTGCTGTCCGGTGCCGTCGAAGTCAGTCGGCGCACGCCAGGCCCCGGCGTTACCTTGCAAGCGGGACAAGGCAATATTGTCAGTACCGGTAACGTCGGGCCACCCGTGGCGCTACTGGATGCGCCGCAACTGGACAGCCAGGCCCTACTGTTGCAAGGCCGTATTGCTCAGTTCAAGACCCTCACACTGGCTGGTGCCACGGCCTATCATTTGCAGATCAGTACCGATGCCAAGGGTGAGAACCTGTTCGCCGAAACGCGTTCTGCCGGCAATCCGATCCAGCTCGACAGCATCGATGCCGGTAACTACTTCGTGCGTATCTCGGCCATCGATGCCAGTGGACTGGAAGGCTATTCTCGTATCGTACCGGTCAGCCTGCAACAAGGCACGTCCCCGAGTGGGGTCACACCGCGACCATCACCACCGACGGTAGACTTCAGCGACAGCAAACAATTCCAGCTCAGCTGGCATAGTCCGGCCGCTGCCGGGTTCAATCTCCAGGTCGCTCGCGATGCCAAATTCAGCTGGCTCCAGTTCAACACCAGTAGCAACAAGCCGCTGCTGATGCTGCCGCGTCCGCCATTCGGCACCTATTTCACGCGCGTGCAAATCCGCAATAACGATGGCAGCACAGGTCCGTATTCGGCAACGCAGAGTTTTGTCGTGACCGATCAGTGGATCATCCATGAAGGCAATCCGATGACGTCACCGTCAGACTGGCCGCGCTAACGCGTCATCATGACCATCCGCTCCTTCCTGCACATGCCGCAACTAGCGGCAATGAAAAATTATTTTGCGCTGCGCGAATGGGTCACGATGCTGCTGGTGATGCTGTTGCTAGCGGCCGGTCTGGGCTGGCAAAACGGTCTGGGACGCCTCGATCTGACGATCTATGACCAGCTCATTTCTGCCAGTCCCCGGCCTGCACGCGAGGACATCATCATCGTTGCCATCGACGATTACAGCCTGGCCGAATTGGGTCGGTGGCCTTGGCCACGCGAACTGCATGCGCAGCTGATCGACCAGCTCAGTCCAGCGCAACCACGTGCCATCGGCCTCGACGTGATTCTGTCGGAGCCTGAGCGGGCACCCCGGCTCGGCGACACGGCGCTGCTGGCGGCAATGGCACGCAGCAAGCGCGTGATTCTGCCAGTAGTGATTACTCCGAACGGCACCAGCCACACCGCCACACTGCCCATACCGGAACTGGCCCGTGTCGCCATGGGCCTTGGTCATATCGGGATGATCATCGACCCCGATGGCGTCTTGCGTAGCGCGTTTCTCGATGAAACCAGCGCGCGCGGTTCATGGCCACATTTCGCTGCGATGATCGGTAGCGACCAGCTGCCTGCTTACCGTCACAGTAAGAGACCGATGCTCATTCCGTATGCCGGCAGCAGCGGGCATGTGAGATCGGTTCCGTATGCAGCAGTCCTACGCGGTGAAGTGCCGGCGGCCTTCTTCACAAATAAATACGTGCTGATCGGTGCGACAGCCGCCGGCATGGCAGATACCTATCCGACACCGTTATCGGGCGAGGCCGGCGGCATGCCCGGGGTTGAAATCAGTGCCAATATTTTGGCCAGTTTGCTCGATGAACAGTCGCTGGTCGCCGCGCGTCCATGGCAAACTGCGTTGCTAAGTGGCGTGCCGGTGCTGCTGGCGATGCTGGGCTACCTGTTTTTATCACCGAGGACGGGATTACTGGCGACGGCAGGATTACTGCTGACCAGTCTGGCGGGCGCGTTACTGGCTTTTCGACTGGGGCTGTGGGTACCTCCTGCGGCCGCCTGTATTGCACTTGTGATCGCTTACCCGTTATGGAGCTGGCGCCGACTCGATGCCGCCATCAGCTATCTCGGACAGGAATTCAGCCGGCTCGACAGCGAACCGCATTTACTGCCCGAGCAGCGTCAGCGCGAACCACGTAGCACCGACGTTCTGGAGCGCCGCATCAATGCGATGAAAAACGCCGCGCGGCGCGTGCGTGACTTGCGCAAGTTTGTCTCCGACAGCATCGACAGCCTGCCCGATGCCACGCTGGTAACCACTGTCGATGGCTATGTCCTGCTGTCGAACAAGCATGCGGTGGATTTCTTTGGCAAAGTCGGCTTCAGAAACATCAACGGCGCGTTACTGCCCTATCTGTTTTCAACCCCGGGCCAAACTGTCCCGCATGCGTTCGATCCTGCCCATGAAGGGCCGTTCGACTGGTGGGATCTGCTCGATCCCAAACGTGCCACCACCTTCATCGACGGCATCGGCTATCGCAACGAGGCCGGTGCCGAACTGCTGGTGCGCAGCGCAGCATGTCGCTCAAACGACGATGTGCTGACCGGCTGGATCGTCAGTATTGTCGACATCTCGGCAATCAAGTCGGCCGAACGCAGCCGCGACGAAACCCTGCGGTTCCTGTCGCACGACATGCGCACCCCCCAAGCGTCCATATTGGCCCTGCTGGAACTTCAGGCTGATCCGGTATCGGCATTGCCGGAAGTGGAGCTGTTTGCCCGCATCGACAAGGCGTGCCGCAAGACACTCGGACTCGCCGATAATTTTGTCCAGCTGGCGCGCGCCGAATCACATGAATACCGCCTGGAAGAACATGATTTCCAGGACATCGTGTTCGACGCCACCGATGAAATGTGGACCCTCGCCAACAGCAAAAAAATTACGATTCGCAACGAGGTCACCAGTGAACATTTCTCGGTTCGGGTTGATCGCGGGCTGATGACGCGGGCCGTCACTAACTTACTGTCGAACGCAGTCAACTACAGCCCGGAAGGGACCGTCATTACCTGCGCACTACGAGCACGCACGACCCTGCTCGGCACACTGGTGGTCTGTGACATCACCGATCAGGGCTACGGTATTGCCGCGCCCGATCAGATCAAACTGTTCCACCGGTTTCATCGCATCGACCAGCCTAATCAGCCGCGTCACGACGGCATCGGCCTGGGACTGGTCTTCGTCAAAACCGTCATCGAACGCCATCATGGCGAAATTTCATTTACCAGCAAGGTCGGACTGGGCACCACCTTCACCGTGGTATTACCGGTGAACAGCGTGCGCACCTGACAGGTCATCGTTCATCCCACGTTATAATGTTGCATTACAAAGCAAGCCGGTCCACCCATACAATGCAATTGCTCGCTCTCGGACTCAATCACACTACCGCGCCGCTGTCATTGCGCGAAAAAGTCGCGTTCCCGACTGACCAGATCGGTCAGGCAGTGAGCGCAGCGCGAGCATGGTTCGGTCAGGACGGCAACCTGCGTATCGGCGACGAGGCGGCCATCCTGTCGACCTGCAACCGCACCGAGCTGTATGCCGCCAGCGATTTGCCGGGTGGCGCCGAGGCAGTACTCGATTCGACGGCCCATTTCCTTGCCAGTTATCACCATCTGCCCTACTCCGAACTGCGTCCATTCTTATATGCCCGCCCGCAAGGCGAAGCGGTACGACATGCATTCCGGGTCGCCTCCGGCCTCGATTCGATGGTGCTGGGTGAGCCGCAAATCCTGGGACAAATGAAAGAAGCCGTACGCCAGTCTGATGCAGCCGGAGGCCTGGGCACCTATTTGCACCAGCTGTTCCAGCGCACGTTCTCGGTTGCCAAGGAAGTCCGTAGTACGACTGAAATCGGCGCGCACAGCGTCTCGATGGCGGCAGCTGCGGTACGTCTGTCGCAACGTATTTTCGACAGCATCAGCGACCAGCATGTGCTGTTCATTGGCGCAGGTGAAATGATTGAATTGTGCGCAACCCATTTTGCTGCACATAATCCGAAGTCGATCACCATTGCCAACCGGACACTGGAACGTGGCCAGGTACTGGCCGAACGATTCGGCGGCAAGTCAATCAAGTTGGCCGAGCTCTCCGAAAAACTGGCCGCTTTCGACATCGTCGTCTCATGTACTGCGTCGGCATTGCCAATCCTTGGCTTGGGCATGGTCGAACGGGCGGTCAAGACACGTCGTCACAAGCCAATGTTCATGGTCGACCTGGCAGTGCCGCGCGACATCGAACATGAAGTTGCCCGCCTCGATGACGTCTTCCTGTACACCGTCGATGATCTCGGTGCGGTGGTCCAGACCGGCGTCGAAAGCCGGCTGGCTGCGGTATCCCAAGCCGAAGCCATCATCGACACCCGCGTGCAATCGTTCATGCACTGGATCGATCACCGCGCCGTCGTGCCGGTCATTCAGGAGCTGCACGAAACCAGTGAAGTGATGCGTCTGCATGAACTGGAGCGCGCCCACAAGCTGCTGGCACGCGGTGAAGATATCAATGTGGTGCTCGAAGCCTTGTCACGCGGGCTGACCGCCAAGTTCCTGCATGGTCCGCAACATGCCCTAAATAATGCCGAGGGTGATGAACGCGCCCGGCTCGCAGCGCTACTGCCGCAATTGTTTCGCAATCGGCGCTAGCCAGTCGCGCGTACTGCTCCTCGCTGCTCCGCGCGCCAACAGGCGTGCGCCCTACCCGCCTTCCAGGATGTCCAATGAAACCATCGATGCTCGTCAAACTTGATCAGCTGGCCGACCGGCTGGGGGAACTCAATGAGCTGCTCACACAGGAAGACCTCGCTTCGGACATGGACAACTATCGCAAGCTGACCCGCGAGCATGCAGAACTCGGTCCGCTGGTGGCACTGTATGACAGCTTTCGTATCACCGAAGCCGACATCGCCACCGCGCAGGAAATGCTGGCTGATCCGGACATGAAAGATTTTGCGCAAGAAGAAATCCTCGCCGCCCGCGCCCGCGCCGAGCAGATCGAAGCCGACCTGCAAACCATGCTGTTGCCGAAAGATCCCAACGACGAACGCAACCTGTTCCTCGAAATCCGTGCCGGTACCGGTGGTGACGAATCGGCGCTGTTCGCCGGCGACCTGCTGCGCATGTACACGCGCTATGCCGAGCGCAATCGCTGGCAGGTCGAGATGGTGTCGGAATCGAGTTCGGATGTCGGCGGCTACAAGGAAGTCATCGTGCGGGTCACCGGCAACGGCGCCTACTCGCGACTGAAGTTCGAGTCCGGTGGCCATCGCGTTCAGCGGGTGCCGACGACCGAAACGCAAGGTCGCATTCACACCTCGGCCTGTACCGTGGCCGTCATGCCGGAAGTCGACGAGATCAGCGACGTCGACATCAACCCGTCCGACTTGCGTATCGACACCTATCGCGCCTCTGGCGCCGGTGGCCAGCATATCAACAAGACCGACTCCGCCGTACGCATCACCCACCTGCCGACCGGCATCGTGGTTGAATGCCAGGACGACCGCAGCCAGCACAAGAACAAAGCGTCGGCGCTGAAGGTTCTGGCCGCGCGGATCAAAGATGCGCAGGTGCGGGAGCAGCAATCAAAAGAAGCGGCAACCCGCAAGTCGCTGATCGGCTCGGGTGACCGCAGTGAGCGGATACGCACTTATAATTTTCCGCAGGGACGCATGACGGACCACCGCATCAATCTGACGCTTTACAAGCTCGACTTCATCATGGACGGTGACCTCAATGATTTGACCGGCGCACTGGCAACTGAACACCAGGCCGAACTGCTGGCCGCTTTGGGTGAGGACAATTGAGTCTCGCCAGCTTCAGTTATCGTGGAGGCTTCGCGCCTTTTTATCCATCGACTTTTCTTTCCTTGTCTGACTCATGAAAAATCCAAAGCCAATTCTGTTCTGTATCGCGCTGGCGTGTTTCGCCCTGCTCGGTGTCGCGCTCTACTTGCAGGTCGTCGAACGCATGCAGCCCTGTCCGCTGTGCATCATCCAGCGCTATGCCTTTGCAGCCGTCGCGCTGATCTGTCTGGTGTTTGCCTTTCTGCCGCGTGGTACCAGCGCCACCGGCGCAGGCTTCGCGGCACTGGTCGCGCTGGCTGGTGCGGGCACGGCCGGCTGGCATCTGTGGGTGAAGGCTCATCCGGAAATCTCGTGCGGTGTCGATCCGCTGGAAACTTTGCTCAATACGCTGGCACCAGCGAACTGGCTGCCGCTAGTCTTCAAGGCCGACGGCTTCTGCAGCACGCCATATGCACCGATCTTCGGACTATCCATTGCGCAATGGTCGCTGGCCTGGTTTGTCGGTTTCGTACTGATACTTGGCTCGATTGCTATCAAGCGCGGCCGCTAAAATGTCCGCTATCCTCGCTGGCGACACCATCGACACTGTACTGAGGCTATCTGCACCCGAACTGGCGGAGCGTCGCATCTTGCTCGGCCATGCGCTTGGTCTGACGCGCGTCGAGCTCATTACCCGATCCGAACAAGCACTCACACCGGCTCAGGCGGCGGCTGTCGCGGAGCTATTTGCTCGCCGCATTGCCGGCGAGCCAATCGCTTACCTGACCGGCACGCGCGAATTTTACGGCTTGCGTTTCGAGGTCACGCCGGCGGTACTGATCCCGCGCCCGGAGACCGAACTGCTGGTCGAGCTGGCGATCGACCGCTTGCCGCGTCAGGGCCGCGTGCTCGACATGGGAACCGGCTGCGGCGCGATCGCCGTGGCGATCGCCAATAGCCGACGCGACGCCGCCGTCAGCGCGATCGACCTCAGTGACGCCGCGTTAGTCGTTGCTCGCCGCAATGCGACCTACCATGCGGTACAAGTGCAACTGCTGCGTAGCGACTGGTATGCGGCACTGGCCGGACAAAGTTTCGACATGATTGTCGCCAATCCGCCGTACATCGTCGAGGGTGACCACCATCTAAGTGAAGGCGACTTGCGCTTCGAACCGGTCGATGCCCTCACTGATCATGCCGATGGGCTGAGCGCGCTGCGTTACATCATCAGCGGCGCGACGGCATTCCTCGAGCGGTCCGGCTGGCTGCTACTGGAACACGGTTACGACCAGGCTGAGGCGGTACGGTCGCTACTCGATACTGCGCAATTCACCGAGGTACAAAGCTGGGCAGACCTGGCCGGTATCGCACGCGTCAGTGGCGGTCGCCGGCGCAGCGTGACGTTGTAGCTGCGACGTGCAAGCCTGATTCAACTTTCTCCGATTCACCGCCTGATTTTTACTTCATTGAACACGCCATGCTGCCATCCATCGAACAACGCCTCGCCCTTGAACTAGTCGCCCGTCCAGCCCAGGTCGCCGCTGCCATCGCCCTGCTCGACGAAGGCGCGACCGTGCCGTTTATTGCCCGATATCGCAAGGAAGTCACCGGCGGTCTCGACGATATCCAGTTGCGCCTGCTCGAAGAACGACTGCGCTATTTGCGCGAACTCGAGGCGCGTCGCAGCGCCATCATCAGCGCCATCGAAGAACAGAACAAGATGACGCCGGCCTTGCTCGACATGATCGTGCATGCCGAAGACAAGACCCGCCTCGAAGACCTGTACCTGCCGTTCAAGCTCAAGCGCCGTACCAAGGCACAAATCGCTGCCGAAGCCGGCCTGACCGAACTGGCCGACGCACTGCTGACTGACCCGCAACGGGATCCGGAAGTCGAGGCAGTGGCGTATCTGAAGCCGCCATTTAGCACCGACAACGGTGACAATCCGGGTGTCGCCGATACCAAGGCCGCACTGGATGGCGCACGCCAGATACTGATGGAGCGGTTTGCCGAAGACGCGACCTTGTTGCAGGCGCTGCGCGAATACCTGACCGAACACGGCATCGTCGAATCGAAAGTCATCGACGGCCAACAGGATGCCGGTGCCAAATTTTCCGACTATTTTGATTACTCCGAAACGCTGGGCACGATCCCGTCACACCGCGCGCTGGCGCTGTTCCGTGGTCGACGCGAAGACATGCTGACCATCGTGCTACGCCTGGATACCGAGCCGGAAAAGCCGAAGTGGGATGCCCCGCACAACCCGTGCGAGGGTCGCATCGCGGCGCGCTTTGGCGTACGCAATCAGGGACGGCCTGCCGACAAATGGCTGGCCGACACAGTCCGCTGGGCCTGGCGCGTCAAAGTATTCATGCATCTGGAAACCGAGCTGATGACCGGCCTGCGCGAACGTGCCGAAGTCGAGGCAATCAATGTCTTCGCACTCAACCTGAAAGCACTGCTACTGGCAGCTCCTGCCGGACAGCATGCAACGATGGGGCTCGATCCGGGTTTGCGTACAGGCGTCAAAGTCGCCGTCGTCGATGCCACCGGCAAGGTCGTCGACACCAGCACCATTTATCCGCACCAGCCGCGCAACGATTGGGATGGCGCGCTGCACACGCTGGCGCAACTGGCTGAGAAACACAAGGTCACGCTGATCTCGATCGGCAACGGCACCGCCTCGCGCGAAACCGACAAACTTGCCCAGGACCTGATCAAGCTGCGACCGGAACTGAAGATGACCAAGATTGTGGTTTCCGAAGCAGGTGCCTCGGTCTACTCGGCGTCGGAATTTGCCTCGCGCGAATTGCCGGACATGGATGTCTCGATCCGCGGTGCGGTATCGATCGCGCGGCGCTTGCAGGATCCGTTGGCAGAGCTGGTCAAGATCGACCCGAAATCGATCGGCGTCGGGCAATACCAGCATGATGTCGGCCAGACGCAATTGGCGCGTTCGCTCGATGCCGTGGTCGAGGATTGCGTCAACGCGGTCGGTGTCGATGTCAATACCGCGTCGGCACCGCTGCTCGCACGCGTCTCGGGTCTGAGCAGCAGCGTCGCTCAAAGCATCGTCACCTACCGCGACCTGAAGGGCGCATTTACGTCGCGTGCCGCGTTGCGCGACGTGCCTCGACT
>CAILRJ010000142.1 GCA_903836575.1 uncultured Burkholderiales bacterium | reverse complement strand
CGAAGAAGACGGTTCCCTGGTCAGTTCCAGCCGCGTCTTGCAATGGCACTGGAAAGGTTCCGAGTCACCGGGAGAAGCGATGGGCGACCTCGAAATCATCGGCACGCTGTTCCAGAAAATCCGTGCGCTGTATGCCAAAGAGGGCGGTACTTTCCCAGATCCGATCCGCGATCTGACCTGGAATCATAGCAATCCGCTGGTGCCGACCTCCGAAGAACTGGCCAGGGAATTCAATGGCAAGGCCTTATCGGATGTGTTCGATCCAAAAGATCCGACCAAGGTGATTGCCAAAGCCGGCGAGCAGCTGGCCGGGTTTGCACAACTGCGTGACGATGGCACCACTGCGTGCGGCGTCTGGATTTTTTCCGGATGCTGGACGCAGGCCGGCAACCAGATGGCACGGCGCGACAACACCGATACCGGTCTGGGCAATACGCCGAACTGGGCGTGGGCATGGCCGGCCAACCGGCGGATTCTGTACAACCGGGCGGCTGCCAATCCCGAAGGCAAGGCCTGGGACAGCAAGCGCAAGCTGGTCGAATGGAAGGGCACCAAGTGGACCGGGTCCGACATTCCCGACATGCGTCCCGATGCGGCGCCGGAAGAACACGTCGGCCCGTTCATCATGAATCCGGAAGGTGTGGCGCGTTTCTTTGCGATCGACAAGATGGCCGAAGGTCCGTTCCCGGAGCACTACGAGCCGTTCGAGTCACCGCTGGATAAAAACCTGCTGTGGCCAAACAATCCGGCCGCATTGAACAACCCGGCAGCACGGATATTCAAGGGCGATCGCGAACAACTCGGCAGCAACAAGGAGTTTCCCTATGTGGCGACGACCTATCGCCTCACCGAGCACTTCGCGACCTGGACCAAGCATCAGCGCATCAATGCCGTGCTGCAGCCGGAACAGTTCGTCGAGATTGGCGACAAGCTCGCGGCGATGAAAGGCATCGTCAACGGCGACCGCGTCAAGGTCCGTTCCAAACGCGGCGAACTCATTGCGAAGGCAGTCGTCACCAAGCGTCTGCGCGCACTGATGATCGACGGTAAAGAAACCCACACGGTCGGCATTCCGAACCACTGGGGTTTCAAGGGACAGACCAAGAACGGTTACATCATGAATGTGCTGACGCCGAGTGTCGGTGATGCCAATACCCAGACGCCGGAATTCAAGGCGTTCCTGGTCGACGTCGAGAAAGCTTAGGAGCTCCCATGATGACTTCAGACATAGTAAGAAAGTCGGCTACCACGACGACACCCGCATCAACCCGCTCGGCCACCGTACCACTGGCCAAGCTGATCGACGTCTCCAAGTGCATCGGCTGCAAGGCCTGCCAGTCGGCCTGCATGGAATGGAACGACCTGCGTGACGAGGTCGGTGACAACTCCGGCGTGTACGACAATCCGCGCGACCTGACCGGCAGTTCGTGGACCGTGATGCGGTTCTCGGAAGTCGAGGAAGCCGGCAAGCTCGAATGGCTGATCCGCAAGGATGGCTGCATGCATTGCGAAGATCCGGGCTGCCTGAAAGCCTGCCCGGCACCCGGCGCCATCGTGCAGTACGCCAACGGCATCGTCGACTTCAATCAGGACCTGTGCATCGGCTGTGGTTACTGCATCGCCGGTTGCCCGTTCGACGTGCCACGTATTTCCAAGATCGACGACAAGGCTTACAAGTGTTCGTTGTGCTCGGATCGCGTGGCCGTCGGCCAGGAACCGGCCTGCGTCAAAGCCTGCCCGACCGGCTCGATCATGTTCGGCACCAAGGAAGCGATGATCACGCAAGCCGAAGAGCGTGTCGTCGATCTGAAGGAGCGGGGCTATGACAACGCCGGCTTGTACAACCCGGCCGGTGTCGGTGGCACGCATGTGATGTATGTGCTGCATCACGCCGACAAGCCGGGGCTATATCACAACCTGCCGGCCAATCCGACCATCAGTCCGCTGGTGTCGGTATGGAAGGGTGTGACCAAGCCGTTCATGTCGCTCGGGATTGGCCTGGCCATTCTTGGTGGCTTCTTCCACTACATCAGTCGCGGTCCGAAAGAAGTGCATGCGGAACCGGCTGAGGAAAAGGAAGAGAGCTGATCATGGTCAAGTTCATCCCTCGTTATGCCACTTCCGACCGGGTCAACCACTGGATCGTGTCGATGTGTTTCATCGTGCTGTCGCTGTCGGGACTGGCGTTTTTCCATCCGTCGTACTTCTTCCTCTCGAGTGTACTGGGCGGCCCGGTCTGGGCCCGCATCCTGCATCCGTTTATCGGCATCGTGCTGTTCCTGACCTTTGTAGGCCTGTCGTTACGGGTCTGGAAAGACAACCGCTTCAAGGCAGTCGACATCGAATGGTTGAAGCGCATCGACGAAGTCATCAACAACGGTGACGGCCCGGACAAGCTACCGATCGGCAAGTACAACGCCGGTCAGAAGCTGATGTTCTGGAGCATGGTGTGGAGCGTTGGCTTCCTGCTGGTCTCCGGCATCGTGATCTGGCGCGCCTGGTTTGCCGGTTACTTTCCGGTCGTCGTGGTGCGCTGGGGCGCGGTCATTCACATGCTGGCCGCCTTCATTGGCATCGTCTCGCTGATCGTCCATGTGTACGCGGCGATCTGGGTCAAGGGCACCTTGCGCGCGATGACCCGCGGTAATGTCGATGCCGCCTGGGCCAAGCACCATCACCCGGAGTGGTATCGCGAAATGACGCAGGAAAAAGTGACACAAGCACCGCACTAAAACAGTCGTATCCCGGCGTGTCGAAGCGGACGCGTCGGGCTTTTTTAAAGTTGTTCCGTAGTCCAACCGTCGTAACTTAATACTGAAGTACCTATGGCTACCAAAATTCTCGAACCGGGCGAAATCGGCCAGGTTGATCCGTTTCCCCAAGTCGTACTGCCGGTCGATGCGTCGCTGTTTGACGCACGTGCGCGCCGCTTTCATCAACTCGCGCAGAAGCACGCGATGGGCTCGTTCCTGTCCGTGATGGGACAACTGGCGCAAGCGCAGCACGCCGCATTGCCGCTACAAAACGCAACGCCGGTCGATGCCGCGACGCTAACGCAATCACGCTTGCACGGCATGCCGCCGCTGTCGTGGCAGTCCGTCACCCGCAACCAGGAGTGGCAAGCCGACCTCGATGCCATTACCAGCCACCTGATCAGTCACAACGTCACCGCCTTCGCCGAAGCAGCAGCGACACTGGCCGCGATGGACAGCGATAGCCGCGAAGCGCTGGCCGATGCCGTGCTCGATGGCGGCATTGCCGGTGATGATCCCGTGCGTCACGCCTTGCTCGCTCCGCTGATCGGCGCAGCCTTGCAAGTCTGGTGGACACGTCAGGCCGCAACGCTGGCCGAAGACGAACTCGGCCATGTCGGCAGCTCATCAGTTTGCCCGGTCTGCGCGGCGCGACCGGTTGCCAGCGTGGTCGAAATCGGCGCGACGCAAGCTAACCTGCGCTACCTGCACTGCTCGTTGTGCAGTACCCAGTGGCACATGGTGCGCGTGACTTGTTCGTCCTGTGAGTCGACCAAAGGCATTGCGTATTACAGCCTGACCGGTGCCGAAGACACTGCCGGACCGTCGCGCAAGATCGCCTTCGCACGGGCCGAAGCCTGCGACACCTGCCACAGCTATCTGAAGATTTTCACGCGCGAAAAAGACCCGCTGATGGAAGCCACGGCCGACGACCTCGCGACGCTGGCGCTGGACATGCTGGTCGATGAAGCCGGCTATCTGCGCAGCGGTCCGAACCTGCTGTTTGCTCCGGGTGTGGCAGCCGACGAACAGGACGATACCGCCCTGCTCACCAACACGACCGATCACTGACAAGGCAAGCAATGAACGACCATTCGGTGCCGCCCGCTGCGGCCAACACGTTGCCCGAAGTCGCGTTGACACTGAAAACGCTGCCATCGGTTGACCGTCTGCTGGGCCGCGCATCGGCGCAGCAAGCCGCGCAACAGCATGGCCGCACGCTGGTCAAGCGGGCGATCCAGTCGACGCTGACGACAACCCGTCAGCGCCTGCTCGCCTCGCCCGCCGAACTGTTCACGCTCGATCAGCTGGACCGGGCGATCGCACAGAAACTGGCGACCGAGGTGCGCTCGAATCTGCGTGCGGTATTCAACCTGACCGGCACCGTGATCCATACCAATCTCGGTCGCAGCCAGTTGCCGGAAGCGGCGATCACGGCGATGGTGCTGGCGGCGCGCTCGGCGGTGACGATCGAATACGATCTCGCCAAAGGCGGTCGCGGCGAGCGCGATGACATCACCGAAGGCTTGCTGTGCGAACTGACCGGTGCCGAAGCCGCCACCATCGTCAACAACAATGCCGCCGCCGTGCTGCTGGTATTGGGCGCGCTGGCCAAGGGCAAGGAAGTACCGGTCTCGCGCGGCGAACTGGTCGAGATCGGCGGCTCGTTCCGCATCCCCGACATCATGCAGGCAGCCGGTTGCAAGCTGGTCGAAGTCGGCACCACCAACCGTACCCATCTGCAGGATTACGAAAATGCGCTGTCCGACCAGACCGGTCTGGTCGCGCGCATTCATACGTCCAATTTTGAAGTGGTCGGCTTTACCGCCAGCCCGTCCGAAGCCGATCTGGCCACGCTGGCGCATGCGCACGGCATCCCGTTGATGGTCGATCTGGGCAGCGGTGCGCTGGTGCCGTTCGAACGCTACGGCTTGCCGCATGAACCGTTGCCGCAAGAAGCGATGAAGGCCGGTGCCGATGTCGTGACCTTCTCCGGCGACAAGCTGCTGGGCGGTCCGCAAAGCGGCATCATCACCGGCAACAAGGACTTGATCGCGAAGATCCGCCGTCATCCGCTCAAGCGTGCGCTACGCTGCGACAAGATTATTCTCGGCGCACTCGAAGGTGTGCTGCGCACCTATCGCGACCACCTCGACGATCCGCAGGAACTGGCGCAGCACTTGCCGGTGCTGCGCTTGCTGAGCCGACCCGCGGCCGACATCCGGCAGGTCGGCGAACGCATACTGGCTTCGGTGCAAACGGCGCTGCGTGCCGTGGCCGAGGTCACGTTGCATCCAGCGCAAAGCCAGATCGGCAGTGGCTCGTTGCCGGTCGAGCGACTCGATAGCTGGGCGCTGGTGATCGCGCCGCTGGGCAAGCGCAGCGGTCGCACCGTGCAGGCGCTCGAAGACATTTTCCGGCAATTGCCAACACCGGTCATCGGTCGCATCAAGGATGGCGCGATCTGGCTGGACTTGCGCACGCTCGAAAACGAAAGCGGCTTTCTGGCCCAGCTGGGTCTGCTCGCGCAGATGACGACAACCACATGATTATCGGCACCGCAGGTCACATCGACCATGGCAAGACCTCGCTGGTGCGCGCGCTGACCGGCATAGAAACCGACCGTCTCGCCGAAGAAAAAGCACGCGGCATCACGATCGAACTCGGCTATGCCTACCAGCCGGTCGATGCGGCTGATCCGGCTGGTGCGCGGCTGGGCTTTGTCGACATGCCCGGCCATGAACGCTTCATCCATACGATGCTGGCCGGTGCCACCGGCATCAGTTACGCGCTGCTGGTGATCGCCGCCGACGATGGCGTGATGCCGCAAACCCGCGAGCATCTGCACATCCTGCAATTGCTCGGGATGCGGCACGGCGCGGTAGTACTGGCGAAAACCGATCTGGTGTCGAACGCACGGGTTGCGCAAGTGACTGGCGAGTTGCAGCATCTGCTGGCCGGTACTTTTTTGAACGATGCGCCGGTGTTCGCGGTCAGTACGCTCAGCGGTGATGGCGTGCCGGCCCTGAAGACTTGCCTGGCCGATGTCGCGCGTCGCTGGCATGGTGATCATCCGCCACAGGACTGCGCCGCCGAAGTTCAAGACGGCCAATTCCGGCTCGCGCTGGACCGCTGCTTTTCGCTCGACGGTCGCGGCACCATCGTCACCGGCACCGTCTACGCCGGAACGCTGCGGGTCGGCGATACCGTCAACGTGCTGCCTTCACAACGCGATCGCCCGATGCTGACGGCGCGGGTGCGCGGCATGCATGCGATGAACCAGACGGTCGAGCAATGCAGCGCCGGCCAGCGCGTCTCATTGAATCTGGTCGGACTGGAACGCAGCGCGCTGCATCGCGGTGACTGGATCGTTGCCGACACCATCACGCACCTGAGCGAACGCCTCGTCGTCGATCTGGCGCTGCTGGCCGACAGCAAGCCGCTGCGGCACTGGAGCGCGGTCCATGTGCATGTCGGCGCAGCCCACGCCACCGCGCGCGTCGCGCTGCTGCAAGGCGATTTGCTGCTGCCGGGGTCGGGCATGCTGGCCGAACTCGCGCTCGATGTGCCGCTGCATGTCTGCCATGGCGACCGTGTCGTGTTGCGTGACGCCAGTGCTCAGCAAACTATTGGCGGTGGTGTCGTGCTGGACGCCTGCGTGCCGGTGCGCGGCAAACGCTCGGCGACCCGACTGGCGCTGCTGGCCGCGCAGCGCGAACCATTGGCAATCGATGCATTGCGCCGCACGCTGGTGCTGGACGCGAGCGGACTCGATGTCGCCGTGTTTGCCGCCAATCGCAACCTGTCAGTGCCGTTCGTGCAGTCGCTGCTCGCGCAACTCGGCGCGGTGGCGGTCAGCACCGACACTGGACACCATGCGTTTGCCGCCGATCGCTGGCAGCAGTTGCAGCAAGCGGTGCTGACCACGCTGGCCGCGCTGCATGCACGCGAACCGGATTATGTCGGCGTCGAACGCGAACGCTTGCGCCGGATTGCGCTGCCAACCGTGCCACCTGCGGTGTTTCGCGAACTGCTGCGCGCACTGCTGCAAGAGCAGCATATCGTCGCGATCAGCCATGTCTTTATTGCGCTGCCATCGCATACCGTGGCGTTTTCCGATGACGAGCAAGTGCTCTGGCAAAGAATTATTCCGCTGCTGTCCGAACAGGCGTTCCAGCCGCCGCGCGTGCGGCCACTCGCAGTATCGCTGGGCAAGGACGAAGAACAAATGCGCCGCCTGCTCAGCAAGGCCGCGCGACTGGGTTACACCTACCGGATCGCGCATGATCATTTTTTTCTCGATACCGCCGTGCGTACCCTTGCTGCGCACGTGCAGACGCTGGCCGATACCGGCGGCGAAGCCTCGGTTGCGCTGTTTCGCGACCGCATCGGAACCGGCCGCAAGCTGGCCGTCGAGATCCTCGAATTTTTCAATCGGGTCGGTTATACGCGCCGCATTCATGACCGGCATCTGATCCGCCAGCAAGCGATGTGGCAACAATGAAAGCTCCGTATAATGCGACCGACGTTACGTTTTACCTCCATGGATGACCATCAGCACGGCCATCTTGCAGGACATGATTACCGGGAGAGCTGCGCTTCCTGGTGGAACGACCGGACTTCAAATCCGGGTGGGGTTGCCAGCAATCCCAGGTGGGTTCGACTCCCACGCTCTCCCGCCACCTTCCCGATCCATGACACGGTGCTGCCTGTATGGCAGGCATGGTCATGAGTGATGCCGACTTGATCCTGGTTGACGAGCCGCACCACGCGCCGCTCAGCGCGGCAGTCGTCTCGACCTGGCGCGGCAACAGCGTCACCAGCGGCACTGACATGCTGGCCGAAGAAGTACCGGTCGCGCTCGAATACAACGGCATTTCGCATGCGGTGATGCTGGCCTCCCCCACCGACCTCGACGATTTTGCGCTGGGCTTTAGTCTGAGCGAAGGCTTGATCGGACATCACTCCGATCTGTACGAATGCGAAGTACTGGCACAGCCCAACGGTATCCGCATTGCAATGCGGATTTCCGGCGCATGCTTCGCCGCGATGAAAGACCAGCGCCGCAACATGAGCGGACGTACCGGTTGCGGCCTATGCGGCGCCGAGACGCTCGCGCAAGTGATGCGCACACCGCCACGGGTTACCAGCACGGTACGGATTGACGCCGCCCGACTGCAACAGGCATTTCTGCACATGGAGCAGCAACAGACATTGCAACAAGCAACCGGATCGACCCATGCCGCCGGTTGGCTGGATGCCGATGGCCGGGTGCCACTCGTACGCGAAGATGTCGGTCGCCACAATGCGCTCGACAAACTCATCGGCGCGCTGACTTCCCGCAGCACCGACTTCGCCACCGGTGCGGTGCTGATCACCAGCCGCGCCAGTTATGAAATGGTGCAAAAAACTGCGATGGCCGGCATCGGATTGCTGGCCGCAGTATCCGCACCGACCGCGCTGGCGCGACGTCTGGCCGACGAGACCGGGATCACGCTGGTGGGCTTCGTGCGGGGTCACGGCCATGTCGTCTACACCCATCCGGAACGTCTGAGCCATCTCCTGCCGGCGCTGAAATCAGCTTGATTGCTTGCGATACGCCAGCCGGTACAACAACGGCAGCACCAGCAACGTCAGCACCGTCGAGGACAGGATGCCGCCGATGACCACCGTGGCAAGTGGTCGCTGTACCTCGGCACCGGTCCCGATGGCAATGGCCATCGGCACGAATCCCAGCGACGCCACCAGTGCCGTCATCAGCACCGGCCGCAAGCGCGTCAGCGCGCCTTCTTCGATGGCCTGATCAAGCGCCATGCCCTGCTCGCGTAACGAACGGATGTACGCAATCATCACCAGTCCGTTCAATACCGCCACGCCGGACAGCGCAATGAAACCGATACCCGCCGAGATCGACAACGGAATGCCACGCAACCACAGCGCGACGATGCCGCCGGTCAGCGCAAACGGTACGCCGGTAAAAACCAGCAAACCATCCTTGATGTTATTAAACATCGCAAACAGCAACATGAAGACCAGCAGCAACGCCACCGGCACGACGATCTGCAGTCGCTTGGTGGCCGATTGCAGTTGTTCGAAGGTGCCGCCCCAGTTGGTCCAGTAGCCACTTGGAATCTTGACCTGCTGGCGGATCTGCTGTTCGGCATCGGCGACAAACGAGCCGATATCGCGACCCCGCACATTGGCAGTCACGACCACGCGTCGCTTGCCATTTTCGCGGCTGATCTGGTTCGGGCCCGGTGCCATGTCGATGCTGGCCACATCACCCAAGGTCAGATAGGACGGCTGAGCGCCCGCGCCACCATCCGGCAAACGGATCGGCAAGCGCAACATGGCCTCGGTGCTTGAGCGCAGTGCGTCCGGCAGACGCACGATGATGTCGAAACGCCGGTCACCTTCGAACAGCGTGCCGGCTTCGGCGCCACCGATGGCAATGTGGATGACTTGCTGGACAGCGCTGACGTTCAACCCCAGCCGGGCAGTTTTTTCGCGGTCGATCCGGATCGTCAGCATCGGCAAGCCGGTGGTTTGTTCGACCTTGACATCGGTGGCTCCCGGAACGCCCTCCAGCACTGCCGAGATTTTCTGCGCAGTCTGATTCATCACATCCATGTCGTCACCAAACACCTTCACGGCGACATCGCTGCGCACACCCGAAATCAATTCATTGAAGCGCATCTGGATCGGCTGCGTGAACTCGTAATTATTCCCCGGTACCTTGGCGACGGCGGCCTGCATCGCCGCTACCAGATCGGCTTTGCTGCGACTTGGATCGGGCCATGTCGAGCGCGGCTTGAGCATGACGAAGTTATCGGCCACATTGGGCGGCATCGGATCGCTGGCAATTTCGGCCGTGCCGATCTTGGCGAAAATTTTGTCGACCTCGGGGAATTGTTTGATCGTACGCTCCAGTTCTTCCTGCATCGCGATGGCTTGCGTCAGGCTGGTGCCGGGAATGCGTAACGCATGCAGCGCGATATCGCCTTCATCGAGACTCGGGACAAATTCGCTACCCATGCGTGTGGCAAGCAACCCGCTCAGTACGATGGCCACACCGGCGATTGTCAGCACCAGCGG
>CAILRJ010000141.1 GCA_903836575.1 uncultured Burkholderiales bacterium | reverse complement strand
GGCTGCATGCCTCCCGGACCAACTCCCGTCACACTGAAATTCCATTGCTTAGGTGGAAGCAATACGCTCGCCCGTGTTACCCTAAAAGCACCGTTTTTGAACCACGCCCGTGTCTGGAGTAACGTTGAGCAGGTTGTCCAATCCGCGTTTGTGGTGCGGCTGCAGGGGTTCCAGCAATGTCCGGTAGATGCGCCGATTGGCACGCGTCACGGCTTCCGCGCATGCCCGCTCAATGACGGTGATTGCCGGCAGAATGACACGCTGTCGCCGCAAGGTTTCCAGCGCCGCAGTCGCGAGTACCATGCCCTTGTCGGTTTGCATGGCGAGGTCGGCAAGGCAGTGCACCAGCTTGCGAAAATCGGGCAGCCCAAACGCGGACAGCGAAAGATAGGCGCGGATCTCCTGAAAATGCTCGCGCCGCGTCTCGTCGCGGGCACCGTACTGCTGCCAGGCAGCGGCATCGCTTTGCACTTGGCGGGCGATCCACTGGATTACCGGGTCCTGCACCGGCATGTCGCCGGCCAGCGCATAGCCAGGATAGCGCAGCAGGCACAATTGGACGGCGAAACCGATCCGGTTGGCGTCGCCGCGGCGCTGCCGAATCATGGATAAATCCGACTCGGTGAAGCTGTAATGCAAAATGAGGTCGTCCTGACTTTCCGGGAGTGCCAATAGGCTGTCCCGCTCCGTTACGGAAAGTATCGAGCGGCGCGCCATGTATTACGCCATCCTGGAGGCGTATTGGCGCCTCATGTCGGTCCAGCTCCACCGGTTCGCGCGATGGTTTCAATTAGCGTGGTGCGCTTGACTCCAAAGGTTCGACATATGGCTGCCTTGGACATGCCCCCGTCCAGCGCGGCAAGAATGGACTCCAATTTTTCGCCGGTAATGACAGGCGGTCGGCCGCCGATGCGACCGCGTCGTCGCGCCGCTGCCAGTCCAGCGCTGACGCGCTCCCTGGTCAAGGCCCGTTCGTACTGGGCCAGTGCACCGAAAACATGAAACAGCAATTCGCCGGAAGGTGTTGTCGTGTCCATGCCTTCGGTGAGCGAACGAAAGGCAACCTGTCTGTCTTTCAGTGTGTTCACGATGGCAAGCAGGTGTGGCAGCGAGCGCCCGAGTCGATCGAGCTTCCAGACGACAAGCACGTCGCCAGGCCGCAGAAATTCAAGCGCCTGAGCCAAACCAGGTCGATCATCCTTGGCGCCCGATGCGCGATCTTCATACAGGTGACGGGTATCGACACCCGCCGCCTGTAGCGCATCGCGCTGCAGGTTGGTATTTTGTCGATCCGACTCGGACGAAACCCGCATGTAGCCTACGAGCATATACGGCAAACCCATGAAGTATGATTGCCGTATGCTACACCATGACGACATAGTTTTCCGTACACTTTGCAAGCCATTGCGAGTAAGGTTCCGGTGTCGCCTGCCGGCCTGTCGGAAAACAACTGTTTTCCGATAAGCCGCTTTCGGTTAGAAGCTGTCATACACTTGACGACAGTAATCTTGTGTCGATGGACGTCGTACTGGGGTTGTACGCCCAACCCCGCGAAATCTTTAAGGGTTCAAATCGAGACTATCCCGCCTTGCAGCGCGGCGTACAGGGCCGTTTTGCTTACTTTAATCCTTGTAGCAGCTTCCCGGACGTTCAGCCCGTTGGCGATATGTTCGCGCGCCCGCTGTAGCTTGTCGGCGGTGACGACCGGCCTGCGCCCGCCTTTCCGCCCACGAGAAGCGGCAGCGGTCAACCCGGCCTTGGTGCGCTCGCGGATCAGGTCGCGCTCAAACTCAGCCAGTGCCGCAAAAATCCCGAAGACCATCTTACCGGGCGCTGTGGTGGTGTCGATAGCTGCGCCTTGTCCTGTTAATACCTTGAGACCGACACCGCGTGCGGCCAAGTCTTGCACCGTATTGACAAGGTGAGCCATCGAGCGGCCTAAGCGGTCGAGCTTCCACACGACGAGCGCATCGCCTTCCCGTAAATAGGCCAGCGCCGCATCCAAACCTTGCCGCTCTGTTTTCGCGCCGCTGATGATGTCCTCAAATACCCGTTCGCAGCCCGCTTTGCGCAAAGCGTCTCTCTGTAAATCGACGTGCTGAAGTTCTGTGGATACACGCGCATAACCGATTAACGCCATTGCCGCCTCTTTTGTCCGTCATTCCGTCCACCTATCTTAATGTCCGACAACCCATAAATCAAGTAGTTGTCGGACAGATGTCCGGCTTGGCCGGCTAATGATCGTTTGACGGACAGGGCGGCGCAATGCAACAGCGAATCGAATTGGGGTTCCGGCTTAGAACCCCAAGTTGCTTCGCCAGTAAATCAGCTCGGAACTTAAACTCGAAGAGGAAGTGAAAAACAGCTACGTAGCTAAGTAAGTAAGCCGAACCAGCTCCAAAACATTCCTGCACTCGCACCCAATGCAGAGCTAGAAAATTTTGGAATCAATTCCCCGTGCCTACTTATTTTAAAAATATATGGAACCAGCACTGAAGGCCGACCACTGAAGCAGGCGTGGAAAATTTAAAGCCTGACGGAAACTACTGTTTGCCAGGCGCAAGGCCATGTTTGTTTACAGCCCAACTACAGTGACACTGCTAGAAAATTTGGATTATGCCCACGATCCAGCTAATTTTTGGTTTTTTCAAACCAGAATTTTCTAGTGAACAGGGTATTCATAAAATAGTAATAACTTTGGATTAGGAAATAGCATGAATGTTTGTATTATAGGTGGCGGACTTGCAGCTTACGCAGCAGCATCCAGAATTTTAATTGAAACCCCGAAAGCCAATGTTGCGATCGTAAGCGACGGTGGTCCAAGCAATTCGTTAATAGCTGGACAGCGCTATCGTACGCGCGGAAGAGATTCACAAAAATCTGACTTAGATTCCTTTGTTGAAATGCTGGCCTCGCGCAATGGTGGCAAAGAGACAGAACAGATGCGTCAATTCGCAAGAACATCTATTGACGAAATAAAATTTTGGCAGACTCTTGATCCACGGAAGTTAGGTGTCGATCTGCCGTCTTTAGCGAGTACCGATAAACCTGAATGGTTTGGTCCGCAATTTGGTACTGCAAATGCTGTGGGGACTGGGCATGGAAGGTCCACAACAAATTGGTATAAGAAACTAGCTCGGGGGCTGGGGGCAACTACGATGGAGGGAAGTGTTACGTCTTTGAATCGTGAACTAAATTATATTGAGTCAGTAAAGGCGCAAACTAAAGCTGGTCAGCAAATGACTATAGCTGCAGAACATTTTGTGTTAGCGGGTGGAAGTATAGGTGGTCGTATGTTTGAATCCACCAATGTAGCAATTCAGAATTCTCCACAGGAATTGGCTTGGGAGGCTGGGCTCGGACTGGTTGACGCGACAAAATTTATGTTTCATATAATGGGCAATGTTGGAAAGGATGGAAGTTCAAGGCCAGGTTGCTTAGAGACAGACAAACTAGATCAGGCGAAGGTTTATTTGCCAATCAAGGCTGGCAGTGACGAAGAATACTTAGATAAATACACGACAGATTTATTACGTAATCACAAAGCACATGATAAATTTCCTGAAATTTCACGCGGTTTCATTTCAAAGGGCGGGAAATGCAGAATTTCTTTGCCTGATGGAACCTCGTCTCCGGGTCAAGTGGCTCATCATTATAGTCATCTCGGAGTTGAAACAGACAACGGTATTGCAGTCACCGGTGTACGCAACCTATCCGCGATTGGCGATGCAAGTGGCACCGGATTCTGGTCGGGCAACAAAGTGCGTTTTCCTGGTACAGCGCTCGATAACTGCCTTGTCGGTGCTGCACTGCTAGCAAAACAAAGTCCTGGAACGTGGAGCGATCCAGTTGTGGTTAAGCCTATTGCGGAGAAGGCTATACCGATGAGCCGCAATGTTGCTCATCACGCTAATCAGGCTAAATTGCTGCGCCAAATTAATACCCATCATCTATTCGATATTGAATTTGGTAATCAACCGCGCCAATCGGCTTCTAACTGGGTGGCGACGCTGGAAGATACCCAATTTGAGTCGGCAATTGCACAGATTAGTCTCGCCACTGCACGGTCGTGTTTTGCCGAACAGTCGGGTTTACCGGTGCCAAAGGTCATCCGAAAAGATCAGATCCAAACTATGAAAACGCCGGTTGCCACTCGTAGCCGTGTCGATTTTTCGCAGGAGCCGATTATGGCTATGTCTTCTTCTCCAAAAACTCCTGAAGAGTTGGTGGATTTACGCGTACGTATTGACAAAATCGATTCAGTGCTGATTGGCCATTTGGCGGAACGCTTTCGCTTTACGGAGCAAGTAGGCTATGTGAAAGCGAAAAGTGGCATTTTACCTATAGATAATGCCCGCGAGCAAGCTCAGGCTAGGCGTATATCGGAACTAGCGGAACATGAGGGATTAAATCCGATATTTGCGCAAAAATTACTAAAACTTATTATAGGTGAAGTTGTAAAACGGCATAAAGAAATTTCGGCAGAAGAGTCTAATACTAAAGCAAATATATTGTCTCCGCTTGATGAATTGTTAAAGCTGCGGGTGCTTATCGACGAGAGCGACGCGAAATTGATCAAACATCTGGCCGAACGTTTTGACTTAACCGAGCAGGTTGGTCAGTTGAAGGCAAAAAAAGGTATTTCGGCGACTGATAAATCGCGGGAAACAACGCAGGCAGAGCGGATATCAGCAATAGCGAAACAGGAAGGATTAGACGCATCTTTCGCGCAAGAGTTTTTGACCGCCATCATCGTTGAGGTCACTAAACGTCATCAACAAATTGCAGCGACATCAGAAAAGAATGATGAGCTTGATTCAGGAAATTCCTAATCACATATCTCAGATTAACGAATTAGCCGGAAGGCGTTACAAGACAAATTACAAGACCAAAAACTTCTCAATACTTGGCCCACAACAAAAAAATCAATGAAAGTAATTCAGAGAATTGATAACGGTACAACTTACTCGGGCGTCAGAATAAAAAATCAATTATATGATTGGCAATTAATTTCCAGAGGAAAAAATGAATATTAAAGGCATAAGTACTGCGGCAAGCCTATTAGCTATAACCGAGACCTTGAGTAAATATACGGGTGAACTCACTAAGGCTGATAAAGCGCTCGCCTCCGAATTGTGTGGCGGTTCCAGGGAGGTTCGGTTACTAAAACACAGCAACGTATTCGGACTTCGCTCGGTAAAAAAATCAGGAGCAGAAGTGCTTACTATTAATAAAGTTATACATTTCGACAGCGAGGCACTCGCACGTGAATATCTCGAGAATCATTTCACTTTGGTTCCGCAGTACAGTGGCGCGACTGACCACGTTGTCGAGGAAAACAACTTAAGCACTGCTGGCTTTAATTCCTGTAAGTCTGGGCACATCGGTTTTCATAACGACGCGTACGATTATAAGGATTTACCTTCTTATCTTGCATTGTATTGCTGTAAGTCCGATTGCACCGGCGGTGAAACATTTTTGGCGAAATTTGATACTGCTTTTCAAACCCTGACAGCTTCCGAAAAGGCAATACTACTCAGTGAAACGATTACGTTTCAAACCGATCCCGCATCTCATTTCGGAACAAAATCTGCCGGCGTGACGCAGAACATATTAGATCGCGGTGTTTTGCGATACAGCGATGGTTACATCCGGCAGCGCATATCAGAAAAATCATTTATTGGGGTTTTAAATAAAATTAATTGTACTCTGCACGAGAATAAGAAAACAGTAAAGCTTCGACCTGGTGATCTTCTAATAATAGACAATCAGTCGTTCGTTCACGGCAGGAATGAATATTCCGGAAGTCGGAAATTAGTAAGGTTTTGGATGAACAAAAAAGGATCTATCGATCCCGGTAACAGCGCTCAAGTAGCTGAAGTGAGCAGTACCTGTAGCGGCCCGAGCACATGAACGCCGGTTGGTTTTGCCTGATGACGGAGAGGGCACGGCATGCGCGGTGACCAAAGTAGTAAACGGCTGACCATTCTGTCGGAGTCGGAGAAGATTGCGCTGTATGGTTTGCCCGACTTTGATGATTTTCAGCGAATTGAATTTCTAGCCATGGCGGATGATCAACGAGCGCTGGCATTCACGCGCAAAGGGTTAGCCGCGCAACTGTACTGCCTATTGCAAATAGGCTACTTTAAAGCCAAGCACGCCTTCTTCCGCTTCTCTTTGGACGATGCACCAACGCAAGACATTGCATTTCTCATGCAACGGTATTATCCAGGGCAGGTGTTAGCCCCGCAGAAGGTGAACGACAACGAGCGCTACTTGCCACGCAAAGAGATTGCGGCATTGTTGGGATTTCGCCTCTGGACTGACGAAGACTTGCCGGGACTTCTCAACAAAGCAACGTTGCTGGCCAGAACTGATGTGTCGCCTACTTTTTTGTTGGCCGAACTGATGGTGTTTTTGGTTAGTCAGCGCATCGTGCGGCCTGGCTACACCACGCTACAAGACTTGATCGCAAATACCCTTACTGCCGAACGTGAACGCCTTGAGCGGCTAGTCGAATCGGCCCTGACTGACACGACACGCGCCGCGCTACAAGAGTTGCTGATACGCGAGAACACCTTGTCTGAATTGGCTGCCCTCAAGCAGGATGCCAAGAGTTTTCGCTACCTCCAGATGGGCACGGAGCGCCAGAAGCGCCTCACCCTAGCCCCCCTATACGCCATCGCCAAAACCCTGCTGCCAAGCCTTGATATCTCGCAGCTCAACATCGCCTACTACGCCAGTCTGGCCAACTTTTACACGATCTACGATTTACGGCGATTCAAGCCCGGCCAAACCAACCTCTATTTGCTGTGCTACGCCTGGCAGCGTTACCGGCAACTCACCGACAACATCGTGGAAGCCTTTGGCTACCACACCCGTCATCTTGAAGACGACACCAAGGCGGTTGCCACCAAACAGGCCGCTCAAATACACAATGAACGCCAGCAAGCCACACCGCGAGTGGGTGAGTTGCTTCTGCTGTACGTGGACGACTCGTTCACCGACGTAACCCCTTTTGGCACGGTGCGCGGCAAGGCATTCCGCATCATGCCGGAGGAGAAGCTGCGCTCGACCGGCAAACTCCTGACGGAGACGCCTGTCAGTCAGATGGATTTGCGCTGGCAGGCAGTGGACAAGCAGAGCGGGCTTTGCACGAAGAATCTGCGGCCGCTGGCCATGGCCTTGGTGTTCGCCAGTAGTAGTGCCAGCGGCAAAGCCTGGCTGGCAGCGTTGCAATGGATGAAAGAGGTCTTTACTGGCCAACAGAGCCTTGCCAAGCAGCCGCTGGCTAAGATTCCGCCGCGCACCATACCCAATCGATTACGCAACTTCTTGCTGAGCTTTGACGAGGAGAGCAAGCCAGTTGGCCTACGTGCTGACCGGTACGAATTTTGGGTTTACAGGCAACTGCGCAAGCGCCTTGATGCGGGGGACATTTACCTCGACGACAGTGTGCAGCATCGGCGTTTTGCCGATGACCTGGTGTCCATGGAGGCCAAGGCCGACGCCCTCAAGGCACTGAATATCCCTTGGTTGCGTGAGCCCGCTGACCAAACGCTTGATGCCTTGTTTGTCGAACTGGATAAGCAGTGGCGGGCGTTCGATTCGGAGCTGCGCAACGGCAAGCTCAAGCACCTGGAGTTTGACCCAGTAAAACAGACCTTGACGTGGCACCGGCCCAAGGCCGACAAGGACAAGCAACTGCAACACGGCTTCTATAACAAGCTGCAAGCACACGATGTTGCCGATGTATTCCGGTTTGTGAACCAGAAGTGCAACTTTCTCTCGGCCATGACGCCCTTGCAGCCACGGTACGCCAAGAAAGTCGCCGACGCGGACAGCCTGATGGCTGTGATCATTACCCAAGCCATGAACCATGGCAACTTCAAAATGGCGGAGACCTGCGACATCCCGTACCACGTTCTGGAGGCCACACACCAGCAGCACCTGCGACCGGCCACGCTGATTGAGGCAAGCAACGTTCTCAGTAACTTCATCGCCAGCCTACCCATCTTCCCGTATTACTCTATCGACATGGACGTGCTGTACGGCAGTGTGGACGGACAAAAGTTTTCCGCAGCCTCCCCAACCCTGAAAGCACGGCACTCACGCAAATATTTCGGCATGGACCGTGGGGTAGTGGCTTACACCCTCCTGGCCAACCATGTGGCTCTGCAAACCCAGATGCTGAGTGCCAACCAGCATGAGAGCTACTGGGTATTTGACATCTGCTACAACAACACGTCCGACATCAGGCCGACCACGATCACAGGCGATATGCATTGCATCAACATGGCTAACTTTGTCATTCTGCACTGGTTTGGCATGAACCTTGCGTCACGATTCACTAATTTGCATGCCCAGTTGAAACACCTTTACTGCGGCCCTGGCCAGGAAGGTTATGACAAATTCCTGATTAAGCCAGTGGGACAGATTGATCGTCATCTGATTGCCGCTGAAAAATCCAACTTGGATCACATTGCCGCTACCCTGGGTCTCAAGGAAATGAGCCAAAGTGTGCTGGTGCGCAAGATATGTACCCTTTCCGGGCACCACCGCACTCGTAAGGCGCTCTTCGAGTACGACAAGCTGATCCGCACGATCTACACGCTGCGCTACTTGCGCGACCCTCAATTGCAGCGTGATGTCCACCGCTCGGAAAACCGCATTGAGTCCTACCACCAACTGCGCTCCACCATCGCCCAGGTCAACGGAAAGAAGGAACTGACCGGGCGTACCGACTTGGAGGTAGACATCAGCAACCAGTGCGGCCGGCTGATCTCCAATGTGGTGATTGCGTACAACTCAATGCTGCTGTCTGGGCTGCTTGGCCGATATCTGGCCGCCAACAACGAAAAAGCGCTGGATTTGCTCAGGCGGATTTCACCTGCAGCATGGCAGCATCTGCATTTCTTGGGGCACTATGCCTTCAAAGGCAAGCACAATCCAATCGATTTAGAAGCTGTTTTGGCGGGGGTGATTTTGAACACTTAAAGATTTCGCGGGGTTGGGCGTACAACCCCTTGAAGGATTACTCTTTTTTTAGTGACAGAAAGAATTTACTTGATGATGCGGAATTCTCCGAGCATGTGCATAGAATCTGCCGCTTTGGAATTGTGACCGAAATAGAAGAAACCAAGTTAATTAATAACAGAGATCCGGCATCCATCAATGGTCTAGCCAGCTTGCGGCAAGCTGCCATGAAAAAACTCATTCTTAGCCGAGGGCAGGAACTGGCGGGTTATGAAGGAGGAAGTCTTTCTAAAAAAGAGAGCGACAAGGTTAAAAGTACGGAAAAAGGAATTCAGATACAGGCAGGAGTGCGTCGGTTCGGTAGATCATTCAATAGCTTGCGTACGACGGGAATGAGTGATGCGGATAAAATAAATGAATACAAGAAAAGATAATTCACTTAACGCATTTAGTGGAGTGACTTTATTATGAAACCCACATGCGAAGATTTGCAACGATAATGTTTAAAAATACATAAATAAATATGAACCATACGTTGCATCATGAAAAAATACCGTAATAACAGTGATCACAGAAAATCTACTGATAATTTTCTGAGTAATGCTTTGGTAAATTTTTTTAAAAAAAACTGAGCAAGAAGAAATAAAAACAGCTGGTGGCAATGCTGCCCGGTCAGCGTGATCTGTTATAAGCGCCACCTCATGGTCAGTTTCACGCTATCGACCGAACAAAATGACTTCAAACGGCGGTAATGCGTGTTGCGCATCTTCCTGGTCCAGTGCCATTAGAAACTGCTGCGTTGTAGCCTGATTCGCAGATAGCCGGTCACGACGTGCCGGGCTTGAGAATATCTTTATTTTGATGAGCCCAAACATCACCGTTGCTGATGTTGAAAAAAATATTTCGGCGTCCAATACCGAACAGACTTTCAGAAACGATCGGAACATGATGTTCGTGCAAGAGGGCGCGTGCGGCTTCACCATTGACTTGTCCGACGTTCGGTGGTGCCGCACGTGCGCGGCCGGGGAACATGTTGCCACCGCCAAAAATTTTGCCTTCGCACTCACGAGGGTCGATGTCCATCTCCTCTAGTTTTTGCAGCATCAGCCACATCGACTCTTCGGCGTAGCGACCATTGAGTTCGCTGGTGGTCTCGTTGCGCGGCTCCCGGCTTGACAATAGAAAGTGCGACATGGCACCAATTTTCCTGTGCCGATGCCATAACGTGATGGATACGCAAGAACCAAGCAAGGTCCTGATTCGATAATGTTCGTCGCCAACAAAATGATCTCCAGGCATCAGAAAAATGTCGATGACATTCGCCGTGGAAGTCATGATGGCGGCTTGCGGTAGGTAATCACTGCGCGTTGGGTCTCGTTATTCAAGGCAGTGCGTGCTGCCATTGCACCAACTAGCGCTTTTTGGCATGCGTACAGGGAGATCCCCTTGCTACCGGCGATGAAATTCAGGAATCGGATGCACTCCCTGCAAATGATATTGTTCATGGGTCGATGCTCTTTAATTCACGAAAAGACCGTTGTCGTGATGGATCGTTGCGACAAGTGCTGCACCCTTTTGTCCTACGCTGCGGGTACCAGATTAGCTGCTTGTTCCATTGCACCTAAGATCTCGATATCACCGGCAGACAATACTTGATTGACATTTAGTAAGATCACGAACTTGCCGTTGACTTTACCCATTCCCTCAATAAAGTTGGTTTGGATCCTGGCCCCGAAAGTTGGCGCAGGCTCGATGTCGGTATCCGGTATTTCCAGAACCGCATTGACTGCGTCGACTACGATGCCCATATCCTGATGCTCGTCGTCTGTGCTGACTTCGACGATGATGATGCAGGTTCGTTTGGTCTCTACCGTTATTTTATTGGTAAAGCGCGCCGATAAATCCATTACGGGCACGACGGCTCCGCGCAGATTGATCACCCCGCGGATGCACGCCGGCATCATTGGCACCTCTGTTAAACCGCGGTATTCGATGATTTCCTTGACCTGCAATATGCCAATAGCGAACATTTCGCCACCAAGCATGAAGGTCAGATACTGCTTCTGTTCAGCGAGAGCCTGTGCTCCGACAACACCGGCGTTATGCCGGGCGTCGGTGTGTCCGATCGTTGTCATGGAGATTCCCCTTAAAAGCGAGTGAATTTTTTTTCGTCAATCGGTTCCGTCGCAAGCATGGCTTGATTTCGGGGCCCCCTGAAATCGGCGGTTTTTGATTTGACTGATCGTCCGCTGGGTTCGGCGCGACGCATGCCCGTACTAATTGTCTTTACGTTCGTCGTGTTATCAAGTTTGAAAAACGACATGGTTTGCTGTAACTGCTCGGCTTGAGTGCTCATTCCCTCCGCCGTTGCGGCCAGTTCCTCCGAACTTGCCGCATTTTGTTGCGTAGTCTGACTCAACTCGCTGACGGCTGAATTGATCTGGTTGACGCCGGCAGACTGTTCGCTGGATGCCGCCGCGATTTCCTGCACCAGATCCGAAGTTTTCTGGATGCTTGGCACGATTTCGCCCAGAAGTTTGCCTGCCTTCTCCGCCAGTTCCACGCTACTGCCGGCCACTTCACCAATTTCCTGTGCCGCGATCTGGCTGCGCTCGGCTAACTTGCGTACCTCGGCGGCCACGACGGCAAAACCTTTGCCGTGTTCACCAGCCCGGGCGGCTTCGATCGCGGCGTTCAAGGCCAGCAGGTTGGTCTGGTAGGCGATGTCATCAATGATGCTGATTTTTTTTGCAATCTGCTTCATGGCGACGACCGTGGCATTGACCGATTCGCCTCCTTCGTCGGCGTCCTTTGCCGCCTTGCTCGCCATGCCTTCAGTGATTTTTGCGTTCTCCGTATTCTGCGTAATCGATGCGTTCATTTCTTCGATCGAAGAACTGGTTTCTTCAAGGCCTCCAGCTTGCTGGCTGGCTGCTTGCGACAGCAATTGTGCGGTTGCACTGACCTCTTCAGAGGCACCCGCAAGCGCCTCGACGCCGGCATTGACGTCTGTCACGACTTGAGACAATTTCTTCAGCATATTGTTGACTGCAGACTTCAGTTCGTCCCATGTTCCTTCGTAGTTCTTTTTCATCGACAAGCTCAGATCACCATTCTCCATCGCGCCGAGCACGTAACGTAATTCCTGGACCGGGGTACTCACGGCGACCATCACCGCATTCAAGCCTTCCACGACTTTTCGATTGTCGCCCTGATGTTTGGACACGTCGATGCGCGCATCCAGCCTGCCGTCTACCGCCGCTTGTGATGCGAAATTAGCGTCAGTAACTAATGCGTTGACGGCCTTGATGACATTGATCAGGCTTTTCGCCATCACATCATTTTCGGAGCGTACTTTGATGACGGCGGTCATGTCCCCCATTGAAATTGCCTGAGCGGCACTTGCTTGCTGGCTGGTGGCTTCGATGCAGGCATTCAGATTACTTTTGATGATGTTGTACTGGCCCTTGTACAGTGCGGTGATGACGGGTGGTATATCGCCTTTTGCGATGCGGTCGACATAATCAGCGGTGACATTCAGAGGGTCGACGATGTTGGTAATGGCTGTATTGACGCCAGTGACTAACTGATTCCAGCCTCCGACAAACAAATTGGCATTCGCGCGTTGATCAAGTTCGCCATCGGCGGCACCTTTGATGATGATGTCGGTTTGTTCCAGCAAGTCCCTCATCATCTTGACCATGTTGTTGAGGTTGTTCTTGATGACATTAAAATCACCATGATAAACATCCGTGATGACAGGTGGAATGACGCCTTTGGAGATGTCTTCAACGTAGTTTGCGGCGACATTGAGCGGTCCAATCACGGCATCAAGCGTCTGGTTCACACCGGCAACAATTTTCTGATAATCACCTTGGTGTCTGGACGCGTCGGCTCGGGTGGCGAGCTTGCCTTCTGCAGCAGCTCGACTGAGCAGTCCGGCATCGGCGACCAGCGCATTGACGGCGTCGATCGCCTGGTTGAGGTTGTTTTTGATCGTGTTGAAATCACCGTTATAAATGTCAGTAATTTTGTCCGGGATAGCACCCCTGGAAATTTTCTCGACATAGTCCGCCGCGACATTCAACGGGCCAATGACGGCATCGAGTGTCTGGTTCACGCCGGCGACGATTTTCTGATAATCACCCTGATGCCTGGACGCGTCAGCCCGCGTTGCGAGCTTGCCTTCAGCAGCAGCCCGGCTGAGCAG
>CAILRJ010000140.1 GCA_903836575.1 uncultured Burkholderiales bacterium | reverse complement strand
TCCACGCTTTTGGCAGAATGCCCCTGAACGGCGCGAATACGCAATCCGTCTTCGGAAATAGAAAAGCGCTTTTTGTCGCTCGTCGCAACCACCTGTCGAATCAGATCAAGATCCAGCGTCTTGCCCTCCTTGGCGGCAGCAGCAATCAATACCGCCATATCCACCCATCCTTCAACATCAAGCGTTATGCCAATCGCATCAGGTTGATGTCGCAATACAAAACTTAAAAATTTGCTGATCGCAGTGTGGTGGTGACTCATTGTTGACCCATTAAAAAATCGCTGAATCCTTGAGTATCAAGTTGTCGCAACGAAGTTTTGAATCTGCATCCTTTATTCTGCTGTCTCGTAGAGGTCGAATGGGTTGATTGTTCTCTTTACGTCACATGTACCGTATGGAAGAGCGACATCAATTCTCGATTCGGCACGCCTGATGTAAAAAACACCATCCAGCGCCCGCCTGAAACCGCCTCCCTCATAAACCTCGCAGCTCCAGCCCACTCCCCATCACTCCGGCCTGAACTGCTGCGCAAAAGTAAATTCATCCACCCGCGCCGCATACCGCAAGCCACGGCGCATCGCCCAGGTGGCGATTTGATGGTGCATCGGGATGATGGCGTTTTCCTGCAGCGCGATGCCGGCGGCCTGTCGCGCAAAATTCTCGCGTTCAACCGGGTCGACTGCGGCCAGCGACGAGCGGATCAAGATATCGACTTTAGGGTTAGTGTAATTGCCCCAGTTCCATGAGCCCCATCCCGTTTGCGGATTGGTCGTGCCAACCAGCGAACGCAAGCCAAAATCACCGGCCAGCGTTCCCCATCCCAACAGGGCCATGCTGAATTCACTGGCTTTGGCGCGGCCGAAATAGACAGCCAGTGGCAAGGTCACGACCTTGGTGCGGATGCCGATCCGGCTAAAAAATTGCGCGCAGGTCTGAATCAGTTGTTCATCGTTGATGTAGCGGTTGTTCGGTCCGTGCAAGGTCAGTCCGAATCCGTTCGGATAGCCAGCTTCAGCCAGCAGCTTCCTGGCACCTGCAGGATCGTAGGCTTGCACCTTGATCGCAGCGTTGAAGCCCAGGATGCCGGGGGCGACCAGATTCGAAGCAGGTTGTGCCAGTCCTTCCATGACCCGTGATACCACCGCCGGGCGATTGATGGCCATCGACATCGCCAGCCGTACCCGGGGATCGCGCAACGGATTGGTTGCCAGCGGTTTGCCGTTCAGATCAGTGACGTCGGGAGAGGAGTGCTCGGCCTGGTCCACGGTCCAGAAAATAGTGCGCCACGATACCCGCTGCTCCAACCGGAAATCGGGACTGCGCTTGATGCGCGCGATATCGGCGGTCGGCACCGCTTCAATGGCGTCAACGTCGCCGGCCAGCAGGGCGGCAGTACGCGAGGCATTGTTGGCGATGACACGCAGCGTGACTTTGTCCCACGCCGCTTTTTCACCCCAGTAGTCCGGGTTACGCGTCAGTTCTACTTTATTACCACGCAGAAAACTGACGAACTTGAACGGTCCGGTGCCGATGGCGGCTTTGCCGCTGTTGAAGTCCTCGGTGGTAGCGTTCTCTGTCGCTTTTTTCGAGACAATGAAAATGGTCGAAACATCCAGCGGTAAAGGCCCATAAGGGGTGGCAGTTATCAGGCGCAGCGTCAGCGCATCCACCGCTTGTTTGTCCACGATCTGGCGGGTGTAACTGGTGAACGGACCCGGGCTCTTGGTCAGGGTTGCCGGACGATCGAGGGAAAAAATCGCATCCTCGACCGTGAATGGCGAGCCATCATGAAACTTCACGTTGGGGCGCAGCTTGAATTCCCAGGTAGTGGCATCGACCGCGCGCCATGACAAGGCCAGTCCCGGGATCAGCTTGCCGCTGGCATCGACATTGACCAATGCATCGAACAAGTGGGACGACAGCGCAATGTTGGGCGCAATGTTGAGGTAGTGCGGATCGAGCGAGGACACATCAGCGGCCAGCCCCAGCTTTAATTCAGTGGCGTGTGCCACATTGGCACCGGTTGTCACCAGCAGGAAAACTACTTGGGCAAGGGTGGCAAATACGGTGCGCAGCGTGACGGCTGAGCGAACAGGAAAAGGCAATGTCATGGAATCCTCATGGTGCTGACAATAATAAGGCGCTTATTATCCACTGACTTCCAATAAGCCGGTCTTGCGGTAAGCGCAATGCGGCAGTCGAGTTGCATGAAGCCGATCAATCTCTCCCCGGATGCTCCGCCACAAATCCGCACCGTCTGACATCAGATGGTATGGTAAGAGGCTCTACCCACTCCGTATCGGTAAGAATCCATGAAGAAAAAACCTTCCCGCCTCGTCGTAGCGCTGATCGTCATTGCTGTTGGTGGCGGCGCGCTTTATATCTGGTCGCAAAGCCGCCGTGTCGAAACCGTGCAGGAAATCGCTGCGCCACCGCCGATCCCGCCGCTGGCGTCAGTTGAACCGGCCACCCCTGATCCTGCTGACGCAGCCAAGTCGCTCGAACCTGTCGAACCGGCGATCAAGTTTCCACTTGAAGCGACCGAAGCCGCTACACCGACGCCAGCGCCTGACAAGGCATTACCCGAACTGGCCGGGTCCGATCCGTTCGTTGACAAGGAACTGCAAGGGCTATTCCAGCGCAAGGATTTTGTGACCTGGGTGATTCCTGCCAGCTTTGTGCGCCACGTCGTCGCAACGGTCGATAACCTGGGTCGGGCACAAGCACCGAAGGCGGTCTGGCCGGTGCATCCGACACCGGGACGTTTCACAACGACGCCGATAGCCAATGGCGAAGCCATTAGCGCCGATAACAGTGCGCGCTACAGTCCGTTTGTGTCATTCGTCGAGTCGGTCGATAGCCGCAAGGCAGTGGCTGTCTATGTGCGCTTGTATCCGCTGTTCCAGCAAGCGTATGTTGAACTCGGTTTTCCGAAGCGCTATTTTAATGATCGTCTGGTGGCCATCATCGACCAGTTGCTGGCGACGCCCAAACCAGTCGGCGAACTGGCCGTTAGTCTGCTTGAAGTGAAGGGACCCATCCCCTCGCTGCAACCGTGGGTGCGGTACGAATTCATTGATCCGGAATTGAAGGCACTGTCGTCCGGACAGAAAATCATGTTGCGCATGGGTCCGCAAAACCAGCGCCGGCTGGAGTCAAAACTGACTGACTTGCGCAAGGAGCTCGTGAAGGCTTCGCAGCGCGGTCCAGGCAAGGATGTTCCGGGCAACTAAACCGCCGTGAACGAGACCTTCGCGCACCGGCTATCGTTGTCACCCCATGATGCGAAGGAATTATCCGCGTCATGGCGGCGACAGCTTCATCGCCATGGCGATGGTCACGCACATCGTCAGGAATGCCAGCCACGCATGTGCATAGAGCAACGGCATGCCGAGCAGGACCAGCCCGTCATTCGAGCCAGGAATCAGCAGGCTGCCCATTCCCATCAACAGGCCACCGAGAAAACAGCGCAGCAACTGAAGGCCGTCGGGACGGATAGCCCGCCAATGGCCTGCCGTGTAGCCGCCCAGCAGTGCGCCAGCATACAAGGCAAGTAACAGCAGCAAGCGCCAGCTGATGTTGTCGGATTTTCCCATCGATAGTTCGGCGAGGACATCGGTATAGGCCCAACTGCCACCCAACAAGATCAACAGCAAAACAAAGGCGATGCCGATGACGACCGTCGCGGCAGCTGGTGTCCAGCGCTCTGCCGTGAGCCAGTGTGCGGGATTGAGGCGCGTCTGCCAGAGCGCGCCGGCGCTCCTGGCCAGCATGAAGGCGACAAATAACCAGACCGTCCAGTGCGCCATCTCGAATACAGGTGATGACGAACTCATCCGTTGATGTGGTATCGGCAGCCCCTGCAGGATCACGCAACCGGCAAAAAACCCGAGCGGCGTGGCGAGATAACTCCATTCACCGTTGCTCAAGCGCGCGATCGCACCGAACACGCAGGCCTTGTTGACATATGCGCCCAGTCCGAGCAGGACGCCGCCGGCCACAATCATCCAGGAGACGGCAAATCCGCTTGGCATGCGCATCGTCAGATGCAGCGTCGAAGCAATCAACAGTCCGCCAGCGACCCACAGTGATGCCTCGAGCATGGCTAGCATGCGCGTGCACCGGCGTTGCCCGACAAGTTCATCGACGGCAGCAACGGTGCACGTGGCGCCACGCTGCACTGCAAAACCCATCATTGCCGTTAGTAGCATGGCAATGCCAAATACGGTGCTGTTCAGGCTGATCTGCATCATGATCTCGATTCAATGAATGAGGGGTCGCCAATCGTGCCACGCACAGTTTGGCAGTGCATCGCAACACCGGTATGGCTTACATCATATCTTTCATTGGATCGGCTTTTTTGTCGTTAACGATATCGGTAATAGTGAGTTCGACCGGTTTGCCGCTGTCGTTTTTCCACCAATGCTTGGTGCCTAAAGACTCTTTGGCAATATCACCCGCCTTGTGCAGGATGGGCACCGTACATTTGCTGCTATTTTCAAAAATTTCACCCGAGTCGACCCGGATCAGCGCCGGACGGTCGGCGTGACTGTGCAGCGGCACGATGCCGTCGGGTGCAATTGTCATCTTGCGCAGCCGCAGACGACGCTCACTCAATTTGACGCTCTCTTTTGACAGATCGATGGCAGCCAACTCGGTATCCGTAATGCCGACGGGCGCAGTCGGCGCGCCGGCCAACGCGTTGTTGCCTTCCTTGCCCGATGGACATCCCTCAGCGAATGCGTTGACGCAGATCGCCAGTGTCAGTCCGATTGCCAGTGTGGCTGGCTTCAATTTCAGTATCAGTGTCTTCATAATTAAACCTTTTTTCGTGTCAATGATTGAGTGAATGCGTGCCAGGCGCAGGGCAAGTGTGATTCCTGTAACGCCCACCATTGTCGCCATCCAATTGGTCGCCTTACTTGGCATTTTGATGTTTTTTGTCGACGATCAAACATCGCATAGTCGATGTCACTGTCAGGAATGGCTGACTGATGCGACGATAAGAAACTCTATTGTTCAACAAGGCAACCGATGAAAAAAATCGTTGTGGTCGGGGGCGGCTTCGCGGGTGCGGCGCTGGTTCGGCAGCTCAGTGGTTCGCACGCAAACGGAGTGGAGGTCACGCTGATCAGCGAGGACAGTTACACAACCTTTAATCCAATGCTCGCTGAAGTGGTAGGGGCGGCGGTCTTTCCTGAGCATGTCGTGGCGCCACTGCGCGAATTCACGCGCGATGCACGCTTCGTGATGGGACGGGTAAGTGCGGTCGATTTTTCAGCGCGGTTACTGCACACCAGCAGTCTGCAAGGGCCACTTGCCATGCCTTACGACCATCTGGTATTGGCCTTTGGTAATCGCGCCCGCTGTGATCTGATTCCCGGGATGGCCGACCATGGTCACGTTTTAAAGACGCTCGGCGACGCGATCCATATACGCAATCTGGTGTTGCGACGCTTGGCCCAGATCGAACTCGAATCCAGTCCGGATACACGCCGCACACTAGGCCATTTCGTCGTGATCGGTGGCGGCTTTTCCGGAGTTGAAGTAGCCGGTGCGCTAGCCGACGTGTTGCACGGCATCCGCCAGTATTACCCGCGCGTCAACGCCGAAGAACTGGCCATCTCGCTATTGCATGACGGCGCGATCCTGTTACCGCAACTGCCTGAAGCCTTGGGACTGGCGGCAACGACATCATTGATGCAGCGCGGTGTGGCCGTGCGCCTGAATACCGCGGTCAGCCGGATCGACGCCACGCAGGTGCAATTGCAGTCGGGTGAGACGATCCACACGGCGACCGCGATTGCAACGATCGGTACGCGCGCCAATGCGCTGACCGGGGTACTGGACGGCGTGACGCTCGAGCGCGGACGCATCGTCTGCCGCGGGGATTGCTCGGTGGCGGGGCTCGATTCGGTGTGGGCGATTGGCGATTGCGCGCAGATTCCGTTACCCGATGGCGGGTACGCGATTCCGACCGCACAGTTTGCCGTCGCCGAGGCAAAACACCTGACCAGACAGTTACTGGCCGTCCTGCGCGGCGACCCGACGCAACCGTTTGATTATCGTTCGCGCGGCATGATGGCAACCGTTGGTCACCACAAAGGTGTCGCAGAGCTGGCCGGCCTGAAACTGACCGGACTGCCCGCGTGGTTGTTATGGCGCGCCTATTACCTGTCGCAAATGCCGACCGCCGGTCGCAAATTCCGCGTCTTCGTCGAATGGACCTGGGGCATGTTTTTTCGCCCGGACATCACTCATTTCCGCTTTGAGCGCAGCGTTGAGCAAGACAAGCATCCGGAAGTCCGCTCGCCTTGACTGTACATTTTTCACCCATGTTCCATTGAATTGCATTTTTTAATCCTTTCCTCCTGGAGAAAAACATGTTGCACAATAAAGTCGCATTGATCACCGGATCAACGAGTGGTATCGGCCTTGGTATCGCCCGTGGCTTTGCCGCCGAGGGCTGCCATATTGTCCTCAATGGCTTTGGCGACCCGCACGAAATCGCTGCGTTGCGCGCGGGACTGGCCGAAGAATTCGACGTTGAGGTCGACTATGACGGGGCTGACATGAGTCACGCCGACGAGATCGAAGCGATGATCAAGCGTACCCAAGCCACGCTGGGCGGACTCGACATTCTGGTCAACAACGCCGGCATTCAACACGTGGCACCGGTCGATGAATTCCCGCTCGACAAATGGAACGCGATCATTGCCATCAACCTGTCAGCAGCCTTTCACACCATCCGTGCCGCTTTGCCACTGATGAAAACCAATCGCTGGGGTCGCATCATCAACGTCGCATCGGCGCATGCGCTAGTCGCCAGCCCGTACAAATCGGCCTACGTCGCAGCAAAACACGGCGTTGCCGGCCTGACCAAAACAGTGGCCCTCGAAGTCGCGGAACAAGGCATCACGGTCAATGCGATTTGCCCCGGCTATGTGCTCACGCCGCTAGTGGCAAAACAGATTCCGGACACGGCAAAAGCCCGCGGTATCAGCGAAGACGAGGTTAAACGCACTGTGCTACTGGCAGCGCAGCCGACCCGGCAATTCGTCACCGTCGAACAGGTTGCAGCCTTGTCGCTGTTTCTCGCAGGCGATAATGCCGCGTCGATCACCGGCGCGATCATTCCGATTGAAGGCGGCTGGACCGCCCAATAAACGGGCGCGTCTGACAGTGACCAACATCATCCTCAATCTGTCACCAAAGGAGAAATTCAAGTGACCAAGCTGCAATCCATTCCCCATGCTGATGTCGTTCATCCTGCCGAAGGTGCCACTCACAACTGCCTGGACTATGACGGCCAGGTCGTACTGGTGTTTGAAGGAGGCGGTGCACTCGGCGCCTATCAGGTCGGTGTCTATGAGGCGCTGCACGATGCGGGCATCGAACCGGATTGGGTAATCGGTACCTCGATTGGTGCAATCAATGCCGCCATCATCGCCGGCAATCGTCCCGAAGACCGGATCGAACGCCTCAACGCTTTCTGGAAACTGGTACAGGCCAACCCGATACCGTGGAGTCAGGGCATGCCATGGGCACAAAGCTTGATGAACATGCACACCGTCATGCAAGGCGTCGACGGGTTTTTCAAACCGAACATGATGGCGCTGTTAAACAACAAGGCCATGTTAGGGACTTACAAGGCGGGCTATTACTGTACCGATCCGCTGGCGGACACGCTGGCGGAACTGGTTGATTTCGAGCGGCTCAACGCCATCACCAACACGCGCCTGAGTCTGGGGACGGTCAATGTCAAGAGCGGCAAGATGCGCTATTTCGATAGTCGCAAAGACCCCATCAGCGTCGCCACCGTGATGGCCTCGGGGGCCTTGCCACCGGCTTTTCCGGCGGTCGAAGTGGAGGGTGAACCTTACTGGGATGGCGGCGTGTATTCCAATACGCCGGTCGAGACCGTGATGAACGATGCACCGCGTCGCGATTCGCTGATCTTTGCCGCGCATCTGTGGCTCGCAGAAGGCGACGCACCGCAAAGCGTCTGGGAAGCGATGGGCCGCGGCAAGGATATTCAGTATGCCAGCCGGGTCGACAATTACGTCAAGGAAGAACGCAAACTACATCGCTTGCGACACGTCATCAACCTGCTTGGCAAACACTTGCCACCCGAGGCGCAGCAGGATCCAGCCGTCAAGGAAATGCTGTCGTGGGGCTGTTCAACCACGATGCATTTGTGTCGCCTGTACGCGCCGCGACTGAAGGGTGAAGATCAGTCAAAAGACATCGATTTTTCCGAAAGTGGTATCCGTCAGCGCCGCGAGGCCGGCTATGCCAGCACGATGACGATGTTGCAGCAGCGTCCATGGCTGACACCACACAGTGAACTGGAGGGGGTGCTGATGTACGACAGCGTGCCGCAGGAGTAATCGGAAAGCCGTCGCAGCGGTACCCTTGCCGGACACTTACTTTGTCAGATGCTCGAACAGGATGGTCGCGCCGACGATAATCAGCACGACGCCACCGAGCATTTCTGCGCGCTTGCCAAGCGCATCACCGAGGCGCCGACCCAGCAGGACACCGATCGTCACCATGACAGTGGTTGCGGTCCCGATTGCTGCGGCAACGATCCAGATATTGACGTCAATAAAAGCGAGTCCGACACCAATCACCAGGGCATCGATACTGGTCGCGACGGCGGTCAGCGCGAGCATCAGGATGGACTTGCTTTTGGATGCAGCAACAACGTCGGTCTCGCTGTCTTTTGATCCGGCGTAAATCATGCGTGCACCCAGGACAAGCAGCAGCCAGAACGCTATCCAGTGATCCCATTCGGACAGCCAATGAATATCGGCAGCCAATGAGCCAAGGGTCCAGCCGATGAGAGGGGTGATGGTTTCGATGCTGCCAAACAGCATGCCGATTTTGAATGCCTGCATGAAACGCATTTTTCCAAGCGCAGCACCTTTACCGATCGCTGCGGCAAAAGCGTCTGTCGACATCGCAAGGGCGAGAAGAACAATGGCAATAAAATTCATGTGAGATTTTCTTTAGGTTGGGCGCTAGCGCAAAGACATTTACCGCGCGCCCAACCTCAACGCGGAAATGTCTCTGGTCTCGCCAACCGAAAGGTGCGCACGCCACGGTAGGTGTACCGGGTATGTTGACGTGAACGCTTTTGTCTGACGACAAAAACAGGCTACTCCCCAAAGAGTGGGCGGAGTCTAGCGCAGATCGTCACAAGTGGACAGACAATTCATGCCGGTCCTGCCAGCTTCATCCGGTCGCTGCTGCGGTCCGGCTTTGCATTGCGATCCGGTCGAGTGCTGCCAGCGCCTCATCGGTCATGCTGGCACCAGTCGCACCCGCAATTACCATCGGTGCACTGACACACAGGCGCAATGCCATGACAGGCACGCCATCGCGCTCGCCGCATGCGACCGGTTGTCCCAGTTGATAACGTCGTTCACCCTGCATCAATGCCTGATACATGAAGCGGGTTTGCATGGCATTGAGGTAGCTGCCGTCGGCATGACGCAGCAGGAACGGGAAGACTGTTTGCACGTTATCCCATCCTGCATTGATCCGGCATAGCGGCGCCACCGGCAAAATTTCCCGCAACGGATCAGAAGCGATGCGGGTCCGGACTGCGAGACCAAATGTGGTCAGCAGGGCGCTGACCTGTGCTGCGGGTAAGCGATGAAATCGCTGCAACTCGACTAGTGCGGCCTGCCAGCGCAGTAACAGTCCGAAGTTCGTCGATGACGGTAATGACTGGCCGCAGCGCCACTGCGCCGGCCAATCGGCGGCACAGGAATAAGCACCGACGGCAGGATCGAGCGGACGATCGCGATAGCGTGCAGCCAGCATCCCCGGCACCAGCAGCACGCCGCAAAATGTGGGACCACCGGCGAACTTGGAGCCGGTCAGCGCGACCATGAATCCGCACGCCAGATAGTCGCGCACACTCTGTGCCGACAACCTGAACTGGCAGGCATCGACCAGTACCGTGAGCTGTTCCGGCCAGCGCTGTTGCAGTGCCAGCACGGTAGCGCGACCGGGTACCAGTAGGCCGGTTTTGCTCTGGTCGGTCAGGACCAGCAG